>SAAC01000036.1 GCA_009929605.1 Negativicutes bacterium | reverse complement strand
AATTTATGTATAAATACTTGCAATCTTGTATGTATGGTGCTATACTACATATATTGATTCATAAATATGCAATATATACATTGCGATATAAAATATGTCTAGTGACATAAATATAGATAATAATTGGATTAAAGATGAGAAGAAAGGATAAGAAGATGGCAGTATTTAAAGAAATTATACAAGAAAAAGCAAAACAGTATGCAGAGAAAATCGTAGAATGGAGACGTCACTTCCACGAAAATCCAGAATTGTCTGGTGAGGAAGTAGAAACGTCTAAATATATTCAAGAACAATTATCTAATATGGGCATTCCGTTCAACGCGAATGTATTCCAATATGCTGTAATTGGTGAAATCAAAGGGGCTCACCCTGGTAAAACTGTAGCCCTTCGTGCCGACATGGATGCATTGCCTGTGACAGAACAGACTGGTTTACCATTTGCGTCTAAAAATACTGGTAAAATGCATGCCTGTGGTCACGATAGTCATATGGCTATTTTATTAGGTGCAGCCGCTGTATTAAATTCCATTAAGGATCAATTACATGGTACAGTAAAACTCGTATTCCAACCTGCAGAAGAGAGTGGTACTATCCGAGGTGCGTATCATATTGTGGAAACAGGTGTATTAGAGGGGGTTGAAGAAATCTTTGGCCTTCATGTATGGCCAGATCTTCCAGTAGGTACTGTAGGCTTACGAAAAGGGAACTTGATGGCTGCCTCCGACCGATTTGACGTTCATATCAAAGGTAAAGCTACACATGGTGCGATGCCTCATTTGGGGACGGATGCTATCGTAGCGGCCGCTAATTGGATTGTAAATGTACAATCCATCGTAGCTCGTGAAACGGATCCAATGGAAAATCTTGTGTGCACGATTGGTACTTTCAAATCTGGTGAACGTTATAACGTAGGTGCTGAGGATGCTTATTTAGAGGGAACATGCCGTACATACAATCCAGCGAAACGCGATTATATTGAAAATCGTTTGATTGAAAGTTTGAAAGCCTTAGATTTGATGTTTGGCACCACTAGTGTTATCGATTACCAACGTGGTCATAGTGCAACCATAAATGATGCGGATTCCATTGATCACCTAACGAAAGTTGGTACAGAATACCTTGGTGAAGAAGCTATTGTTCTTCCAGAAGTACCAGCTATGACTGCAGAAGATTTCTCAGCATATCTTAACAAATATAAAGGTGCTTTCATCTGGCTAGGTACTGGTTATGAAGGTAATCCAGCATTGCATCATAATAAATTTGCTATCGACGAATCTGTACTACAAACAGGCGTTACACTCATGAGTGGTGCCATTGCAGAATTACTTGTTGGGGAACAGTAATAATTTATATATATTGAGAAATTGAGGACGAACTGATGAAAAGTTTACATAATAAATCGTTTTTAACCATGCTAGATTACACACCAGAAGAAATTAAATATTACTTGGAACTAGCTGCAAAATTGAAAGCTGATAAAAAAGCAGGCGTTGAAAAACAATCCATGAAGGGTAAAAACTTCGTATTAATCTTTGAAAAAGATTCCACGCGTACGCGTTGTGCCTTTGAAGTCGGTGCTGCTGATCAAGGTGCACATACTACATATCTTGGCCCAACGGGTAGCCAAATGAATAAAAAAGAATCCTTAAAGGATACAGCTCGTGTGCTAGGTTCCATGTATGATGGCATCGAGTTTCGTGGCTTTGCGCAAGAGGACGTTGAGGAATTAGCGAAATATAGCGGTGTTCCTGTGTGGAATGGTTTGACTGATATGGACCACCCAACACAAACATTGGCAAATTTCCTTACATTGCAAGAAAATATCGACAAACCATTGAATGAAATTTCCTTTGCTTACGTTGGCCACGGTCAATCCAATATGTGCAATGCATTGATGAGTGGTGCTGTGAAATTGGGGATGGATTTCCGTTTAATCGGCCCTAAACAATACCATCCAGAAGGGGCATTCTTTGAAGAATGTAAAAAAGTAGCTGCTGAAACGGGTGCCACAATTACTGTGACAGATAATGTAGAAGAAGGCGTGAAAGGTCTAGATGTTATCTACACAGGTGTATGGGTAACAATGGGTGATACTTACGATATGTGGGAAGAGCGTATTAATACATTCAAACCATATCAAATTACACCAGAAATGATGAAAATGACTGGCAATCCAAACGTGAAATTCTGTCACTGTCTACCAGCATTCCATGATACAAACACACAAGTTGGTAAAGATATCTTTGAACGCTTCAGCATGAATGGCATCGAGGTAACTGATGATGTATTTGAAAGTGAAGCATCTCTTGCGTTTCAAGAGGCTGAAAATCGTTTGCATACTATCAAAGCAGTTATGGTTGCTACATTTAGCGATTACGAAACATTATAATCGCACATATTCACAATGGACAGGGGCACAGCTTATTCTGTAGTGAGCCGAGTGTGATATACAGATAGCGCATAGTTTGCGCTTTCATAATAGGTAGTTGAAAAAATTGAGAAACAAGAGGACATAAATATGAGCAAGAAAAATGTATTTATCGTAGGTCATGAGGGGACTACAGGGCTTCGCATACATGAACGTTTATCCGGCCGCGGGGACATTAATTTGTTATCCATCGCCGACGAAGATCGTAAAGATATGACAAAAATCGCTGACATCGCAGCGGGCGCGGATTTGATTTTCCTTTGTTTGCCAGATGCAGCATCTATTGAGGTGGTTGAGGCTACCAAGGATTTGAATTGCAAAATCATCGATGCGTCCACGGCGTTCCGTACACATCCAGACTGGGCCTATGGGTTCCCAGAATTAGGTGAAAGCTATCGTCAAAAAATTGCCACAAATCGTTATATTGCAAATCCAGGCTGCCATTCTAGCGGTATGATTGCTATTTTAAAACCATTGGTTGAGGCTGGTATCGTACCTGCTGATTATCCAGTATCTGTATTCTCCCTAACAGGCTATAGCGGTGGTGGCAAAAAAATGATTGGACAATATGAGGACCCAGAAAAAGAAGTGGCTCTTCATGCACCACGTCAATACGGCCTAGGTCAAAAACATAAACATTTACCTGAAGTGGTACATACATGTGGATTAGCAACATCCCCGATTTTCTCTCCTATCGTAGATGATTACTACGCAGGTATGGAGGTTACTATCGGCTTCCACACAAGTCATTTGAACAACAATCCAACAGCAAAGGACATCCACGATGCACTATTAGCAAAATATAAAGACTCCCAAATGGTCAATGTAGCGCCATTTGATTTAGATGCTACGAATGGATTATTCCTGGCGGCTAATGAAAATACAGATTTAGATACTATGACACTCTATGTATCTGGTAACGATGATCGCGTGATGGTACATGCTATCTTCGATAACCTTGGTAAAGGAGCCTCTGGTGCGGCTGTACAATGTATGAACATTGCCTTGGGATTCCCTGAGGAAACAGGTTTAGCTGTTAAATAATTGAGGGTAACAGCTCGCTAACGTGAAAGTATAAAACCGAGCATTGAATGTATAGTATTGAAATGAATGCATAGGGATTGAACTTTCACATATATAGAAACATTGAGATAAAAAACATTTGAGATAAGAAAAGAGATGGACACATGGATAAAGTAACGAATGCAAAAAGAGCGCAGATTTTAACGGCTGCGGTTCCTTATATTAAAGAATATACAGATAAATACGTTGTTGTGAAATATGGCGGCAATGCGATGACAGATCCAGAACTGAAAAAATCTGTTATGCAAGATTTGTTATTGTTGAACCTTGTAGGAGTGAAAGTTGTCCTCGTTCATGGTGGGGGACCGGAAATTAATAGTGCTCTAGATAAGATGCAAATTGAATCTACATTCAAAGATGGTTTGCGTGTTACTGACGAACCGACAATGGAAGTGGTTCAAATGGTACTCGCTGGTAAAGTTAACAAAGGTCTCGTAGCAAACATTGTAGAGCTTGGCGGTAAAGCTGTTGGTTTATGCGGTATTGATGGCAATATGATTAAAGTTCACAAAAAAAATGCCGACCTTGGTCTTGTGGGTGAAATTGACGATATCGATACTACATTGATTGAAACAGTCATTTCCCAAGGTTACATTCCAGTATTATCCTCTATTGGTGTGGATGAAAACGGCGTGGCTTACAATATCAATGCTGACACTGTGGCTGCAAAAGTAGCTGGTGCATTACAAGCAGAAACAATGGTTGCTATGACGAATATTGATGGGGTTATGCGTGACAAAGATAACCCAACATCTTTGATCCCACAATTGTCTGTAGCAGAAGCTGAACAATTGAAACAAGAAGGTATTATTGCTGGTGGTATGATTCCTAAAGTGGATTGCTGCCTAGAGGCTATTGAAGCAGGTGCGCAAAAGGTATTCATCATAAATGGTGAAATTCCACATGCTATCTTGATTGAGTTATTGACTAACGAAGGTTTGGGCACAATGTTCGTAAAATAGAAAGAAGGCGCCAAAATGAGTGCGATTGAAATTAATACTCCATTGGTTAAAGAAATTAAAACAATGAATTATCAAGAATTAGATAAAGAGTTTGTAGCCAACACCTATGGACGATTTGATGTGTGCTTCGTAAAAGGCGAAGGATCGGTGGTGTATGATGAAAAAGGTAAAGAATATATTGATTTAGGATCTGGTATCGGCGTTACAGCGTTCGGAATTCATGATGATGTATGGGCTAATGCGGTTATTAATCAAGTGAAAAGCTTGAATCATGTATCTAATTTATACTATACATTACCCCAAATGGAATTGGCTCAAAAACTCTGTGAAAAGACGGGCATGAAAAAAGTATTCTTTTCTAATTCCGGGGCAGAGGCTAATGAATGTGCCATTAAGGCAGCTCGTAAATATTCTAGCGATAAATACGGTGGGGATCGTAATGTTATCATTACATTAGTGAATAGTTTCCATGGTCGTACGATTACAACATTGTCTGCTACAGGACAAGATGTATTTCATCAACATTTTGGTCCTTTTACAGAAGGTTTTATATTTACGCCAGCCAATGATTTAGACGCATTCTATGAAGTAGCAAAGAATCCTCGCGTATGTGCTGTGCTCATTGAAACCATCCAAGGTGAAGGTGGCGTTATGCCATTAGAGGCTGATTTTGTGCAAGGTATTGCTAACTATGCAGCGGATAATGATATTTTATTGCTCGTTGATGAAGTGCAAACAGGGAATGGTCGTACTGGTAAAATGTATGGTTATGAAAATTTTGATATTCATCCAGATGTTGTGTCTACCGCAAAAGGCCTTGCTGCAGGTTTGCCTATGGGGGCGACATTATTCAATGAAAAAACACAGTTCGTTCTTGATGCAGGGGCGCATGGTTCCACATTTGGCGGTAATCCAATTTGTGCAGCCGGTGCCATTACGGTTGTGGATCGGTTGACTGATGAATTTTTAGCTGATGTGGCTAAAAAAGGTCAATATGTGAAAGACCAATTAGAAGGTGCTACAGGTGTTATCAGCGTGTCTGGCCTAGGTTTGATGCTTGGTATCGAATGTGCGGCAGAACCAAAGTCTATTATTGCTAAATGTTTGGAACAAGGTGTGGTAGTATTGTCTGCAAAGAATAAAGTACGTTTGTTACCAGCATTAAATATTCCACAAGAACAATTAGAGAAAGCGATTGGCATATTGAAACAGGTTATTGCTGACCTTGCATAGGTATAGCTGAGCTTGTCCTGAATCGTAAGCAGTGCTTTAAAATAGTATATCCCTCACATAGAATACCCCCCCCTAATGTTAGATTATTAGTTCTAACATTAGGGGGGCAGTTCAATTCTTATGCAGGGGAGATCTTGTTAATTGCCATTCGATTGTGATTTAAACCATTCTATCGTGTCTAGTCGATCTTGTTCAGATAAGACCTCTGTATAGGTATAATGATGGAGCCAGGCTAATGTATACTGTTGGAGATAGCCTTTAAAAGCTTCTTCGCTACCACTCATTATTTTTCGCACGGCACATGGTGTTTTATAAGGGGGTGGTACAGTTTCTTCTTCCTGTAATAAAATAGAGGCGTGTCGAACAGCTTTACAACGAAAGAAGCTATCTTTGCCTTCTACTGCTTCAAATATATCGAGAAAAGAAATATCTGCTGGTGATTGCGCAAGGCGATAACCGCCTTTAACACCTGGTTCTGCTTGTACTAATTTGGCTTTTGTAAGTTTAGTAAAAATCTTTGCTAAGTAAGATTCTGAAATGCCTTGGTAGAGGGCTAAATTTTTTACTGTAGCTGGAGATTTATCTTGCAAATCTATCATTGGTAATAGGCAGTGTAGTGCATATTCTACACCAATAGACATCTTCATAAGTACCTCGATTCAAATATAGTATAGTATATATTGTGGATTAAATACGGTTCCGAACTGTATAGAATGATTTCGGTATAAGTATGCAAAAGATGATAAAGGTTCTGCTGTTTTATTTATAGTATATGAATATTATATCACCAAATTTTATACTAAACTAACAAATTAAATTTATGTATTTATAAATGAAGTACTTGTAAAATTTTAGTTTTCATATTGACAATGCCTATGTACAGTGATACTATAATTACAGATAGAAGTTATCGGAAATATCCGAGCTACTGTCATAAGGAATCGCCAGTAACCATACACACAACTCACACACACATTTAACTGGTTGTTTATAAGTTTCTCTCTCTCAGCTTATAAACTAGATTCTCTGCCTAAGGTAAATTAGGCATTCTTCACACATCTCCTACTATTTAGGTACACTCACACACACTATTGCTTCGGCAATCCTAAATAGTTAGAGAGACAACTTAAAACTCTAGTAAAGGGGACATACCGACGGGTATGTCCCCTTTACTATACAAAAACTGGTTTAAATATACAGATATATGAGATCTATAGATATAGTTATATTTTTGCGTGTCATGGAAATTGAGACTATTCCTTATGCTTAGTTTCATATATAATAAAAGCAAATAAGAGTAAGGCATATCATATTTGTTGAAGGGAGGTACCAAGTGTAGTAACATTTGGGGATATACAATGAATGCAGAATCTATAAAAAAAGATATTTTAGTGCCAGTTGTAGCAAAAGGTTTACAAATTGCAGCGGTAGCTAAACCAACAAAAGATGAGTTAGTTGTTTGTGCTAAAATTACTTCTGGGGTAGCTATGCTAACAGCTATTGGTTGTTTAGTAGTACAAGCAGTGTTAAGAAACAAATAAAAGGTTTACAAGAGAACGACAACGAGGAATCTCGTGGTCGTTCCTTTTATATAGATTAGGATAAGAATAGAGAGGTGTATAACCTATGGAAATTAAAACATTAATACCAAAATATCAAGAGTATGTACAACAATGGCGTCGTTATTTTCATGAACATCCAGAGCTCAGCAATGAAGAGTTTGAAACGACAAAAACATTGGCGGCAGAGCTTGATAAAATGGGGATTCCTTATACTATTAACGAGGAAACTGGAACAGGTCTTGTAGGTATCATCAAAGGGGCAAAACCTGGTAAGGCTATTGCTCTACGTGCGGATATTGACGGTCTACCTGTGGAGGAGCGCAATACATTTGCATTTAAATCTAAAAATGATGGCAAATCCCATGCCTGTGGTCATGATGGTCACATGGCGATTTTGTTAGGCGCCGCACAAATGCTCATGGAAGCTCGCAATCAAATCGAAGGCGATGTATACCTAGCGTTCCAACCTGCAGAGGAAACAGGCGCTGGTGCGCCAGAATTTATGAAATTTGGAGACTGGTGGAGCAAAGTTGATGCCGTATTTGGCGGTCATGTATGGATTGATTTGCCAGCAGGTCTCGTTTCTGTTGAGGCGGGCGAACGCATGGCAGCTAGTGCGGTATTTACTATTAATGTAAAAGGTAAAACTGGTCATGGGGCGCAACCACATCAAGCTATTGATGCCATCGTAGTATCTAGTGCTATTGTTATGAATTTACAAACTCTAGTATCCCGTAATTTTAGTGCTCTAGATTCCGTAGTGTTAACTATTGGGAATATTCATAGTGGTAGTGAGTGGAATATTATTCCTGGGGAGGCTCAAATGGGCGGTACTGTTCGATTCTTTAAACGTGAACAAGAGCAGGAAATTGTAGATAAAATGCGTCGTATCATTGAACATACGGCTGAGGCTTATGGTGCTACGGCTACTCTTGATTATGAAAGTCGCGTTCCACCAACTATCAATGATCCAGCATCTTCAGAACTAGCAGAACGCGTTGTTATCGAAGTATTAGGCAAGGAAAAATTGTCTCCTATGCGTAAAGTTATGGCTGGCGAAGACTTTGCTTGGTATGGTGTGGATAAACCAACATGCTTTGCCTTTATTGGAATCCGCAATCCAGATATCGATGCGGTTTATGACCACCATAATAATCGTTTTACCATGGATGATACCATTTTATCTGCAGCCTCTGCAGTATACGCGCAGTATGCCGTATCCTGGTTGAAAGAACATAAAGATGACCATAACTAAAAAACATATGATATCCGCCTGGGCGACCTTTTTTATTCCAGGTGTATATATGGCATTATGGGCTGGTTATGTACCGTTTCTCAAGGCTCGCCTCAACATCGGTGATGATGTGCTAGGTTCTATGATTTTAGTGCTTGGCATTGGATCGATTATATCCATGACCCTCGCCGGCAAGGTGGCCAATCGATTTGGCTGTCGATTCACCGTGGTAGGTGGCAATCTCGTAGGGATGCTGGCTACTGTGGGTATCACCCTCAGTGATACTGTATGGATGGCCAGTACGAGCTTGTTCTTCTTTGGTCTCGGCATGGGACTAGGGGACGTGGCGGCTAATTTGCAAACCTTGCTGGTCGAAAAAATGTCAGGCCGTAAATTGATGTCTGGCTTTCACGGGGGGTGGAGTATTGGTGGATTTATAGGTGCCTTGTTGCTGTTATTTTTGTTGAATACAGTAGGCCTGTCTATCTATGGCAGTATTTGGGGAACCATTGCGGGTTTAATTATTTCATTGTTCGGTATGGCCCCGGGGATGTTATCATTTGGTAAGGATGAAAGTGACGAAAAAGGTGGAGGCTCAAAAAATCCATTGTCATTCCATCCCATTGCCATCATCTTTGGTATATTAGCATTTATTTCTTATCTCGTAGAAGGTGGCATGAGTGATTGGAGTGCTATTTTCTTAAACACTGAAAAAGATGTGCCTATTGAACGAGCAGTGATGGGCATCATGTTCTATCATATTGCCATGACGATAGGTCGTTTAGCAGGTAATGCGGTGAGCATGCATGTGAGTCCAAAACGAATTGTAGTGACTAGTTATTTCCTTGGTGCTATTGCATTAGGCATTATTATCGTAGCTCCACATAGTTGGGCCTTGGCATCCTTTGTGTTGTTGGGGCTATCGCTATCCATGATCGTGCCAAACTTATTCTCTGCCATGGGTATGCAAAAGGTGATTCCCATGACACAGGCCTTATCAACGGCCACCACATTGGGGTATGTAGGTGTGCTGGCAGGACCAGCATTGATTGGTTATGTATCACATAGTTTGAGTATCATCGCTGCTTTTACTATGCTAGCGGGATTATTGCTCATAAGCGTGGGATTGTCATCTTATGCGTATCGATTGATCAAATAACTTTGGGTAAATTATCACCTTACACTATATGCAGTTGTGTTCATCGGTATGTATGGGTACTAAAATAGATAAGCATATAAAGACTAAATAAATATATATAGCACGCAAAAAAACTATAGCACACAAAAAAGCGCATCCTTAGGGATGCGCTTTTACATGGGGCTTTATTGAATTTTGGATTAACGGTCGCCGTTAAAGATGGAGTTTTTAACAAGAACGTAATCAACTTTGCGGATGGCTTGTAATGTGTGGCCACCAGCGTAGGAGATAGCGGATTGCAAATCTTGTTCCATTTCTACCAATGTATCAAAGATAGAGCCTTTGGAAGGAATGTACATTTTTTTACCTTCTACATTTTTACGTTCGCCTTTTTGGAATTCAGAGGCGGAACCGAAGTATTCTTTGTAGGATACGCCGTCAATCACTGTATCTTTACCTGGGGATTCGATGTGACCTGCAAATAAGGAGCCAATCATAACAAGTGTAGCACCGAAACGAATGGATTTAGCGATGTCGCCATGGTCGCGGATACCACCGTCAGCGATGATAGGTTTTGTAGCTGCTTTGGAGCACCAACGAACAGCTGCTAATTGCCAGCCGCCAGTACCAAAACCAGTTTTTAATTTAGTGATACATACTTTACCAGGGCCAATACCTACTTTTGTAGCATCAGCGCCAGCGTTTTCAAGTTCACGCACAGCTTCTGGTGTACCAACATTACCAGCGATAACAAAGGATTCAGGAAGGTTTGCTTTAATATGTTTAATCATATCGATTACTGCATTGGAATGACCATGTGCGATATCAATCGTGATATAATCAGGAGTAAGGTTAGCTTTTGCAAATTCGTCAACCAAAGCATATTCCTCTGGTTTTACACCGATACTGATGGAGGAGTATAGACCTTTGTCATGCATGTCTTTTACAAAGTTGAAACGTGTTTCAGGTTGGAAACGGTGCATGATGTAGAAGTAGTTACCACGAGCTAATTTTTCAGCCAATTCTTCGTCAATAATAGTTTGCATGTTTGCAGGAACTACTGGTAAACGGAATTCGCGATTGCCAAGTTTTACATGTGTGTCGCATTCGCTACGGCTGGATACGATACATTTATTAGGAATCAATTGGACGTCTTCATAATCAAAGATATTCGTTGTGTTAATCATAGTTTCTATATCTCCTTTGAGGTATAATAAAACGAATGTATAGTTTGAGTTGCTCTTGATTTGAGCTATTTGACCTCAAACCTTAACTATTATACAGAATATAATGATAAATTTCAATCTATTAACGTATATAATTTAATTATTAGTATATGTAATTTGCATAAGGGTGAACTATTTTACTCGATATAATTATAATGTACGTATTTTTAGTTGGTGTATGTATTTCGTAAAATTATATGAGCTAGTACATATAAACCAGCAGAAAGTGTATCTCTTATGAACCATAATAAAACAAGAATGATTGCGGAAGGGGGAATGGCCATCGCCATCGCCTTTGTATTAAATTTCATTGTCCTATTTCATATGCCCCAAGGTGGTTCGGTAAAAGCTGCTAGTATGGTGCCATTAATGTTTTACGCCTATCGTTGGGGCGGGAAATCCGGCCTTACAGTATCTATCGTATACGGTATTGTAGATTTCCTGTTGGGATTTAAATATACTATTCACTACTTAAGTATTCTATTAGACTATATTGTTGGATATGGTATTATTGGGATTTGTGGATATTTTAAGGATACTACTATAGGTTTATTCAGTGGATCTTTATTGGCTATGGTGCTTCGTTGGTGTAGCACCGTAGTGAGTGGTGCGGTGGTTTTTGCTAGTTATGCCCCAGAAGGTCAAAATCCTTGGATTTACTCTATGATCTATAATGCATCTTATATGATTCCTAATGCTATTATTAATATTGCAGTACTCATGATTGTATATAAAGCGCTAAAAAAAGGAATTAAATCAGTATAATATCATTAATAATGCTAGTGTTATAAACTCGTGGTAAACGTATTCGTCAATAGAGGAATATGGAATCGACATAAGTATGTCTGTTGAGGAGGTTGCTATGAACCAAGGAAAAGAACGATTAGGTCTTATTATATTAGCTGGTGGATTAGGAACTCGTATGGGCTGTCCAAAGGCTCTGTTGCCATGGGGAATAGATCCGTCTACTACATTACTATCCCATATGATACAAAAGGGGCAAACCGCGGGATTTAAACATATAATTGTATCTGTTGGGCCAGAGGACGAGTCACAGGTGATTATGGAATCTCTGCCTAGTTTATTATTATCTAAATCAGTGGATATTGTGTATGACGAATATCCTCGTTGTGGTCCGTTAGGTGGTTTATATAGCTCTTTGAAAGCTGCTGCACCTCTACATGTAGCCGATGCCTATGCGGTGGTGGCTGTGGATATGCCGTTTATTGAACTTTCACATTATCCTGATATTGCTCGATTCGACAATTGTGTGGATGTAGTGGTACCAAAGCATAGCAATGGTACCTTAGAGCCGATAGGTGGTATTTATCGCACAACTATCCTTCCCGTGCTATCATCTATTCTTGAGTCTGGCGATGAGGATGTATCCTTGCATCATATGATTGGAAAATTAGAATCCATGTCAGATTATGAAGTAGATACCATCGATATTCCAGAAAATGCTAGAGATTTATACAATGTGAATTATCAAGATGAATATGTATGGGCTCGTGCAGATTATATTAACAGTCAACGAAACGTACCTATATTTAGTGTGGTCGCATCTAAAAGCAAGACCGGGAAAACGACTGTGGTGGCTGCATTGGTGAGTGCCTTAGAGGCGCGTGGGATTCGTGTAGGCCTCGTTAAGAGTGACCGCCATGGATTTGTTATGGACCATCCTAATACGGATACGGATACTGTTATGCAAGCTGGTGCGACAGCAGTAGCTATTGCAGGACCACAGGAGACGGCAGTTCGATTGCGTACGACGGAACAAACTAATTTGATGGAGTTGGCACAATCTTTACCGGTAGATCTTGTGTTTATCGAAACAAGATCCCAAGGTGTATTTCCTATCATTGAGGTGGTGCGAGAGGACCAAGAGCTTATTAGTGATAGTCTAGATCGTGTAGCTACTATTTCATTAGATGGATTGGAAGGAGATATTCCTAAATTAGTAGAACGTATCATCGCCACTATATAATGAGCTAGAATGTATTATCGTAGCCATATGGTGATAAATTGTTTTACTGTTGTTAGTCATGGTACTGTGATGGAATTCATTGCGTGAAATTAAAATCAAGCGTATTATGTAAAGAATTAATAATGAAGTATAGTGTGAAGGAGATTATTATGGTGGGAGTTACCGTAGAAGCGGCTTTATCCTTATGGGACGAAGTATTAGAGAATGTTGAATATAGAACTATGCCTTTGTCGGTTACAGTAGCTCGTGATTATGTACTAGCTGAGACAATTACTCTACCTCATGATGTGCCTCACTTTAATAAATCAGCTATGGATGGATACGGACTTATCTATGAAGATGGTCGTCGTAATTATATTATTGATGGTATTATTGGAGCAGGTGTAGTATGGAATGCTCAAGTACCACTAGGCCATGCCGTTCGTATTATGACGGGCGCCATGGTACCTACTATGTGTGATACGGTGGTCATGCAGGAACAATGTAAAACCGATGGACACATAGGGTCAACACTTGAAATCCAAGGACAAATTACTAAAGGAAGCCATATTATTTACCAAGGTGAGGATGGACGAAAAGGGTTGGAGGTTATTCCAGAAGGTACTGTCATAACTACGGCTGTACAAGCTGTATTAATGGGCCTTGGTTATGAAATGGTTGAGGTGTATCGAAAACCTCGTGTTTTGGTATTAACGTCTGGTAGAGAGGTGATTGATCCAGGCTTAAAACTTGTGCCAGGAAAAATCTATAATTCTAATCGTGTGATGCTCCAAGGATTTTTAAAGGATCTAGGTGTTGTGGAAACCGTACAATACCATGTAACGGATGATCCGGTGGCTTATGACGATGAGCTAGAAGCCATCATTCGCCTCGCAAGAGATTGTGATATTATTGTTAGCTCTGGTGGTGTGTCTGTAGGCTTGTATGATACACTGCCGAAAATGTACACAGCATTGGGGGCTAAGGTTTTGTATGGACGGATTCAAATGCGTCCTGGCGCTGCCTCGTATGGTGCGGTGACTCCAAAAGGCCAGCTGATTTTTGGACTCTCGGGAAATCCAGGGGCAGCCTTTAATGGTTGGCATTTATTGGTCAAGCCTGTATTACAACGCTATCTAGGCCGTGAGGGACAATTAGGAAAGGTGTTATTATGTTCATTAGGTGAGGGAATTGAAAAGAAAAATCCTTTCGACCGTTATGTGCAAGGTTCCATTGTGTTTGAAAAAGGGCGCCCTGTGTTTTATAAAAATTGTAGCAATGCCAGCTGTGGTCTTGTAGGTCTTGTGACGGTTAATGCATTGGCGAAAATTCCAAAAGGTGTTAATTCTGTTTCTGCAGGTGAGGACATAGAGGTTCATATGCTATGATGAATTACTTTCATTATCAATATAAACATGATCATCTACAATTTAGTAGTCATATTTACAAAATTAGTACCTATCATTACAATTGCCATCCTGAGACGGAGGTTCTTGTGTTATTGCAAGGGCGTGTCGAGGTCAGCTGCAATACGGAACGCACCTATTTAGAACCGTTAGATGTGATTATTATTGCGCCACAGGTGGGGCATGCAACACTGGCCTCAGAACCAGACACGACGGCTCTTGTGATGCATATGGACCCAAAATTTTTCACATCTTTTGACCCTGATTTTGGGACCTATCGATTTATTCTACAATCTGATGAAAGTACCCGTCATAATGAATTTTATACTGCTGTACGCCAATATATGGCCCAGATGATGTTAGAGCAACTGAAGGCGGACACACCACTTCGTAACATGGCTATGGAATCATATTTCCTTGGATTATCTCAGTTGGTATATAATAAAATTTTACCGGTGAAAGCAGTGATTAAGGGTGCAAAGCCTGCAGAATTACAAGAAGCAACATTTGAAAATATGATTGCTTATATTGACGATAATTACCAAAATAAAATTGAGTTAGAAGATATTGCCGCCATTGGTGGTTATAATGTGAGTTACGCATCTCAGTTTTTCAAACGACAAATAGGCATTTCATTTATGGAGTATCTTTTACGTATGCGACTTCGTGAGGCCGCTGTGTTGCTAGCTAATGGGGAGGAACAAATCGTTCGCATTGCAAACCAATGTGGTTTCCCTGATAGTAAGGCTTTTAATATGGCTTTCAAAAAACATTTCCAAACTACACCATCGGAATATCGGAAACAGGCTCAGTTAGTGGGACGTAAAACAAAATTACACGATTGGAAGGAAATGATTAGTGTCACTGATACAGAAGTTTTGTCAATTCTCCAATCTTTCATCAATACAAAACAGAAACGCAAAGTAAAGAGCCCAGATGCTACGGTTGTTCACGGAGACGATCCACGTATTGATATGGTAAGGGAGGAACTGAAAAAACTCTTGGATAGTTTGGTGTAAACCTTGAAGATAGTCATCATAGATAGTGCGATACTGTAAAATTAACTATAACAAAAATGCATGTATAAAAATATTAGAATAGGGAGATTTATATAGCACTAATCCCCTTTTCTTTACTAGG
>SAAC01000035.1 GCA_009929605.1 Negativicutes bacterium | reverse complement strand
GTAAATCTCCCTTATATGAATATATTAGAATTATAACCATTTGTATGTCTATAATTCGTAAAGCATAATACCAACTAACTCTATTAATTGACAACTTGGCCATTAACACGAATTAACAATATATTTATTATAGCAAATATGATAGTTTTATGAATAAAAAAGATTGTAAAATTTTTTATTCATATTTTTTAATTTTACCATTAATAAGGTATTTAAAATGTATATTGAACATTTATTCTCATCAATTTACATTATATATAATCAGTGTTATGATGAATACATTGATAAACATAGATTTAAAAACTTTATATATTGGGAGGTCACTATGACTACTACAAAACAACATATCTTAGATGTACATAATTTTCGCTATGCATGCAAACAGTTTGATCCTACAAAAGAAGTATCAAAAGAAGATTTTGATACTATTCTTGAAGTGGGTCGCCTATCCCCTACCTCATTTGGTCTAGAGGCGTATAAAATTCTTGTTCTTCAAGATAAAGAGTTACGTTGTAAAATCTATCCTCATGCCTGGGGGGCACAAAAAAGCTTAGAAGGTGCGAGCCACATTGTCGTATTCCTAGCTAATAAACAGGCTGATTTACGATGGGGTTCTGATCATATGGAACATATTCTACGAGATATTAAACAATTACCTGATGACGTATATGGATTCTATCAAGGAGCCTATACAAACTTTGGGGAAAATGACTTCAAAACATATGAATCTGAACGTGCCACATTTGATTGGGCTTGTAAACAAACCTACATCGTTATGGCTAATATGCTAACTGCCGCCGCAGAATTAGGTATTGATACATGCCCTATCGAAGGATTTGTACCTGCTGAATTAAATCGTATCTTAGGAAATGAAGCAGGTTTATTCGATACTAATCATTATGGCATCTCCGTAATGGCTAGCTTTGGTTATCGTGCAGAGGAACCACATCGTGGTAAAGCACGTCGTCCAATGGATGAAGTGGTATTGTGGAAATAGTATAACGCTGTACCTTTATAATTTAAGTTGTATATTCCAAAAGAGCCCTTTATGGGGCTCTTTTGCATATCTACATATTTCCATTTTAATAATATGATTCAAATTTACATGCCAAACAATGACATTTGTTCATCTTCTGGTAAGTTACCAGTACATTTTAAATCTTTCATTGTTTCGATGATAGTATTAGATACTTTACAACGGCGTTGCATGTCTTTTAATGATGTAAATGGACGTTGATTACGTTCTTCTACAATTGCATCAGCTACCTTCTCCCCTAAACTTTCAATAGCAAGGAATGGCGGTAATAATGCTCCATCTTTAATGCTGAAACGACGTGCCTGAGAATGTTCTAAATCAACATTGATAAATCGGAATCCCCGTTGACACATTTCCATGGAAACTTCGAGGGCACTCATTAAGTCTTTTTCCTTAGGGCTAGCCATCCGATCTAACGCTTTAATACGCTTAAATTCGGCTAGTTGAACATGTATATCACCAGTCATGATTTTCAAATCAAAAGCTTTAGCACGGATAGAAAAATACGCTGCATAGAACGCAAGTGGATAATTGATTTTAAACCAGGCGATCCGGAATGCCATCATTACATATGCAACGGCATGGGCCCGTGGGAATAGATAAGAAATTTTCTTACAAGAATCTATAAACCAATCAGGAATATTATTGGCACGCATTTCACCTTCAAAATCAGTAGTTGGTTGACCTTGTTTATTTTTCTTTTCAATGCCCTTCCCTTTACGTACGTTTTCCATAACGAAGAAACATTTCAATGGTTCCATGCCTCGATGCATCAAATAGTTCATGATGTCATCACGAGTCGAAATGGCTTCATTCAATTTGCACACATTATTTTTAATTAAGTCCTGAGCATTATCAAGCCATACATTTGTACCATGAGAAAAACCAGAAATACGAACTA
This sequence comes from Negativicutes bacterium, assembly GCA_009929605.1. Classification (GTDB taxonomy): domain Bacteria; phylum Bacillota; class Negativicutes; order Veillonellales; family Veillonellaceae; genus Veillonella; species Veillonella absiana. The sequence goes on along the minus strand of SAAC01000035.1, from coordinate 13,677 downwards.
GGTCAGAGAAGCATTGTGGTCTTGAATCCTCTAGCATACGTCGTACGAAGGATGTACCACATTCTGGCACGGCAAGACTGGCTACCTTATCACCTTGAAGTTGTTCAGGTGTTAATCCTATGGCCTCTGTAGAAGAGAATAAACTCAATGTTTGTGGATCATCAAATGGAATATCTTGTACGTCTACCCCAGTCAAATCCTCCAACATACGAATAATGGTAGGATCATCATGGCCCAGAATATCAAGCTTAGTCATACGACCTTCAATAGAGTGATAGTCAAAGTGAGTGGTAATAACGCCACTCTCTTTTTTGTTGGCCGGATATTGAATTGGTGTAAAATGATGCACATCCATATCTCGTGGACAAACCATGATACCACCTGGATGCTGACCAGTAGTATTCTTTACATTTGTAAAACCTTTCGCTAAGGCTTCAAAGAAACCATTACGAGCTTGAATACCACGAATTTCTGCATATTTACGAACATACCCAAAGGCCGTTTTATCTGCAATTGTACCAATAGTGCCAGCTTTGAAAACATTATCTCGACCAAATAGTTCTTCCGTGTATTTATGAGCTTTTGCCTGGTAATCACCAGAGAAATTCAAATCAATATCGGGAACCTTATCACCTTCAAAGCCCATAAAGATAGCGAACGGTATATCATGACCATTTGTTTTTAAATCTGTACCACATTCTGGACACTTCTTACGAGGTAAATCAAAACCACCTGCATATTCGCCCTTTAGGAAGAATTCTGACCACTTACAATGCGGACATACATAATGTGGTGGCAATGGATTTACTTCTGTAATTTCAGCCATTGTGGCAACGAAGGAGGATCCTACGGAACCACGCGAACCTACTAGATACCCTTCATCTAAGGATTTTTTAACTAGCTTATGGGCAATGTAATATAATACGCCATAACCATTACGGATAATACGTGTTAATTCGTATTCCAAACGCTCTTGTACAGGCGCTGGTAATGGAGATCCATAGAGAGCCTCTGCATTTTTATAACACATCTCCTCAAGGGATTGGTCGGCCCCTTCAATTTTAGGAGAGTACGTCCCATCTGGCACAGGTTTAATATTTTCAATACTATCGTTAATATTTCGTGTGTTTGTAACGACCACTTCAAATGCCTTTTCAGGACTTAAATAGGGGAATGCCACAAGCATTTCATCAGTGGTACGTAAATGCAAATCTGGCTGCTCATTAGCATCAGTAAAACCACTGGCAGTGAGCATGATTTCACGATAGATTTTTTCTTCTGGATTCAAGTAGTGAACATCGCAAGTTGCACATACCGGTATATCAAGAGCCTCCCCTAATTCAATAATAGTCTTATTCATATCTATCAAGCTTTGCTCGTCAGGAACAAGTCCTTTTCTGAGCAAGAACATATTATTGGTATGAGGTTGAATCTCTAAATAATCATAAAAGGATGCAATATCAAGTAACCGTTCTTTAGGTTTACCTTTTATGATAGATTGCATCAATTCACCGGCTTCACAAGCAGAACCAATGATAATCCCTTCACGATGCTCTTGAATAACCTCACGTGGCAATCGAGGTCTCCGTTTAAAGTAATCTAAATGGGAAATAGATATCATTTTATAAAGATTGCGTAAGCCAACCATGTTTTTAGCCAATAAAATAATATGGAAGCGTTTATCTTCATTTTCATCATCAATAAGATAGGCCTCAACACCATAGATAACTTTAACGCCTAATTCTTTCCCTAATGCTTGTGCCTCTGGAAAAGCTTGTACAACACCATGATCTGTAATGGCAACAGCTGGGTGACCCCATTTTTTTACTGTTTTGAAAAGATCTTTAACCGTTACCAGCGCATCCTTGTCGCTCATTTTTGTATGTAAATGAAGTTCAACACGTTTCTCACTATCATCACGTGTATCATTACGCTCTACCGTATGATCAACAGCCTTAACACTACGAAGGTTTAAAATAAAATCATTTTCAAAACAATCTTCAAAATCTACATCCCCCTGTACAAGAGCACCTTTCAAACCTTTTAATTGCTTTAGGAGCGCAGCCCCTTCCTCTGGTGTATTAGTGAATTTAATAAATTTTATGCTATTAGTTTTATCTACGATACTACCATTAACAATAGATTTTCCTGTTTTAGTATCTCGCTTGTCTAAGCCTACAAATACACCTTCAAAAACGAGATTACGCCCGCCACTTTGCACAGACATAATATCCACAACTTCGCCTTCAATGTTAGGGCCTAAAACCATACCTTCATCAGTTGGTAAATCCTTACGTGGAGCACCACCTTTAAAGTTTTTCTTTCCGCTGGATTTGCCACCAAATTTACCACTGCCGTTAAATCCACCGTTATTATAGGATGTGTTACCATAGGAGCCATTAGCACCCGATTTGGCAGAAGAGCCATTATTCATAGATCGGGCAGCTGTGCCAGCAGTTTTAGAACTAGTTGAAGCTGTTCCGTTACTTCCACCATTGGCAGTGCCATCACTACCATTAGTGGCTTCGGTGCTTTCACCATCGCCATTAGAACGATTAGGTACATAATCATACACCACTGGCGCATCATCAAAATAGCTAAGGCCAGAGGATTGCATCATTGGTTTAAATTCGTCGTCCTCATCGTATTCATCAGGTCCTGGTGCATATCCATAGGAATCATCGAAATTTTGAACATCACCAAAATTAGATTCGTACACATCGCCCATCTGTTCTTGTCGACGAGCCTCCATTTCCTCAATGAGTTCGCCGACTCCACAACCACCGCCGTAGTAATAGGTATCCATCCCTTCACCTGTTTGCGGATTTAAAGACCAGGCGAAACAACATTCGTTATTGGCATTATTAGGTATTTCAGTAAAAGAAATATTTTTCTCCCGATACCATGTGGCTAATTTCTCTTGCAAGCTAGTAAGCGTTGAGAAATTGGCATCAATAGCCTCTATCTTAATTTGTTTGTTATAACAATTCACATAAAAGGCCGCTTTCTTATTCTGTTTTGGTACTATTCGATACCGTACTTTCATTTTCTATCCTTTATACCCACAATAGGTTAGACATAAGTCTCTAAATCGCCAAATATCGCCTTTCCCGCGGCGATTATCGGTCATAATCTCGTATAGACCGTGTAATAATTGGCGTAGTGCAATAATGGGAATGCGTGGACTCGCTTCATAGGCTAATTTAATAGGATAAGCCTTCGTCGTAGATCCATTATCCTTAAATAAAGTTTCGATTTGACGTAATGCCATCCCCGCCTTACGACATTCACTGACCATGAGCTGTAAACGAAGTTGACCTTCAATATAACTCATAGCACGATCGATTTCCTTGTAGCCAAACATAAATGGAAATAGCTCAAGCAATACAGGCACATCTTGTTTTAACAAGGCTTCTTTAAAGGTAAATATATTTTTAGCACCATAGTCACTACTATTTTCCTCTAGGAATATCGCATCAATGGTTTTCGTATCTTGTAATTGAAGGAAATAACGATCCATTTCCGTTTTCATAAATGTAACTGGCACATCTTGCCATAACTCCAGCATATGAGCAAGATAATTCATGCCATCTGGAGAGATACTATAGCCATTAGACTTGCAATAATTGCGTAGCCAATATAATAGCTCTTGTCCTTCCAAACGCTTGCACTCTGTATTAGGTATTTTCTTCAGTAACTCATTATTACGTTTAATACGTTTATCTATATTGTCATGATAAATGAGAAGTACAGGATTATCACCTGTATAATTGATAAGCAATTCATACAACGCATCCCATTCTTTAGAGTCCTTTTGCCCGCTTTTTTTGATGATAGGCAAATTAACAAGGCAAAATACCTTAGCATCGCCAAACAAGGAATCCTCACTGAGTTGTTCACTAATTCTGGCTGGACCAGACTCGTCATTAAGCATAACTAGTGGTAGATACATATAGGAACGGAGAAACTCTCTTTTCTTTTCTTCAATTAGTTGTGGCTCATTCCCATACAATAGTGTAACAACTGACACGGGTATATTTCTCCTCATTTATAATATAAAATCTTTTATATATTCGAATCGTACAGCATGAATGAATTCATCCTCAGGCTCTACGTCACCTAACTTTTGAAATGGTGGATAATAGATAATTCCCTTCAAATTAGGCGCCTCTAACTGTACTAAATCATGTAGTAATGATGACTGACTAGTCATAATATATACCATATATCCATCTAATAATTTTAGAATCTTTTTCTTCGTTTGTCCATTGCCCAATACATATAGTGAACTTTCATTTTGGTATAGAATTTGAAAGTTCGATTTCGATGAAAACGAAACTTTCTTAACATCATTCACTGTATAACCATAGGTATGAATAACATTTTCTAGTTGATAAATAACACTATTAGACATCTTCTCCTTTGGGATATCCATGAGTAACATAGGAACCTGTGAATCCGCATTCTGGGACATATGCTCCTTTATATTATGGTTTGAACTGTCTACATCATGGTCAAACCAATTCCACTCTGGCATAATGAGCAGAGCTACGCCTTGTGAAATAGGTATGGTATGTATAATTGTCCCCTTGTGAAAGTGATGACTACCATAGGATAGTCCAACAGTACCCATTAATAGACACATCAATACATACACAACCTTTCGCTGCTGTGATTTCTGTTCCACTAGAAAATAATATAATAATCGTAAAATCCCGAAATATACTCCACAAGCCCATAATGGCATATAGCCTATCCACCAATACCCTCCAGGCAATGTTAATAGGCTCTGATTGATAAATAGCGCAATTTTCAGTATATATTCGAGTACGAACCAGAGTATCCCCAACGATACAACGGGATACACTAGGAGTAAGGTCATTAATAACAGTATAGCCATATCCAATAAAGGTGCCACAAAAATAGATGCGAATAAACTCAATACACTGACAAAATGAAAATAATACAGTTGAAATGGTAATACGATTAACTGTGCACTTACACATAATACGATGGGCGCTTTCACCCATATGGGCCAATATCCCATTAATAGATACAAGTGTTTGCCAAAGAGTAATAAACCATAGGTGGCACCGAAAGATAATTGGAAACTCACATCCGTCAGTGCTATCGGATCAAATACTAATATGCCAATAGCGGTTATTGTAAGAGCCTGTCTGGCATGATATAGCCGTCCTTGAAGTATTCCTAGCGCCATAATAATCCCCATTATGGTAGCACGTACGATAGGCGCATTAAATCCAACTATTGCACAATACATAATAACAATTCCAATAGCACAATACACCCCACGTTGTTTACGTATGTTTAGAATGTGAGAGATACCATATACGAGCGAAAATAATAATCCAATATGTGAACCCGACACAGATAAAATATGAATGAGTCCCGTATAGGAAAATCCTTTCATAACAGTTTGATCTATTTCTGAGTAATGACCTCCTAGTAACAAGGCCTCTGACAATGTGGCTATAGGCCTAGGTAAATTTTCTTCCACTATACCATAGATACGCTGCCGTACTTGTCCTAATTGATAGATGATATTTCGCTCAATTCGATCACGCCAAGTTTCATGATAACCCACATAATTTAATTCATCACTAGAAATAATCTTGTATCGTCCCTGATACATACGGCCCGTTAAATTTAGTGACATATACCGCCCACGCATATCAATGCGTCCTCGTTCCTCTATAATAGGTAACGATTTAGGTGCCCCCTGTATGGAAAGAATAGTTCCTGCCGGTATAGTTGTATCAGATTGAGGTACTAAATAGATTTGTATATGTCCATGAGCCTCTAAAAACTGTCTATAAGCGTTTTTCTTATTCGGAATTAAACCATAGAGTCGACCTTCCGTTTTGAGTGATGTCCCCTCTTTATTATTAATAGTCCCTTCAGACTGGTTCATATGTCCAGCCAAGTTATGTTGAAATGTGCTATTAGTTTTAGAGATTTCACTATCCTTTGTGGTCAGCACATAATAAGTTCCTTCTTCATTCAGATAAAAACTGGATGTATTGTAATACTGTAATATGGATTGTTCCGTTCGATAATATCCTAATAGCCCCATTGATGCGGTCGTCACTACTAAAAATACAAAACTCACTACAGCTAGCTCTGAATAATGCAGCATCATTCTTCCCAATTGAATCAGAATATAGCCAACAGCTATAAACACAATACACCATAATGGTTCAGACACATGATAATTATGACCATAGGTAGCTATAATACCAATACAAATCGCACTTAACCAGATAATTGCTAATTCTACAAAGGTATATCCACGATTACCTTTATGAAACTGAAATTTTGTCGCCCAATTTCTTAAACATTGCATCGCCAATCCCCTTTATATTCTTGATATCCTCAATGCTAGTAAATTGTCCTTGCGTTTGTCTGTATTCTTCGATTCGTTTAGCCATAGCATCACCAATGCCTGGTAGGGATTTTAATTCCTCAACCGTAGCAGTATTAATGTTGATTTTAGGTTTACGTAATAATAACTCTGGATTACCTGAATAATTGAATGGAATGTGAATATGCGCCCCTGATTTGACGGTATCCGCCATATTGATTCCGTCTGTGCCAGCATAGGGTAATAATCCCCCTGCTGTTTTAATGATGTCTGCAGTTGTGCTGGTCCCCTCTAGTGCATAGAGACCTGGATTTTGTACGGCTCCTGAAATGTATACGAGATAGGATGCTAATTTTTGATTATTTTGTGAAAGCTTTTTCTGACCTTTCCCTGATTTCATGCCATCATTATTATCATCCAATCTACTGGATGTAGTGCTTTCACTTGAATCTTGTTTTTCTAGTTGCGTATCATCAAAAGATTCTTCTCCTAATGTTTGCATTTCTGTTTGTACCAATGAGGAATCCGATACGTGTATTTTTTGCGTATCATTTGATATAATAGGCCATAGGAAATAGATTCCTATTATCATACATATACTTATAATTAATAGATAACGTTTAGCTGAAAATTGAACTTTCATAGATGGAGTCCTCCTTTGTTATTGCGACAGTATTTACCATTCCACACTATGGCTAAAATAATATTCGCTATGAAAGTAAAAACTCCTCTAAATTTTCCTATCAATGAACAGGAGACATAATGAATCAAGACAAATTAAGAGAATATGCCCGTTTACTCATTCAAACTGGTGTAAATTTACAAGACAAACAAACACTTGTAGTATCTGTAGATGTAGAGCAAAAGGATTTTGCTGTCATTATTACAGAAGAAGCTTATGACCTTGGTGCTAAAGAGGTTGTCATTAATTGGCGTCATAGTCCTATTACACGCCAACGTTTATTGCATGCTGATGCAAGTTGCCTAGAAACACCGGCTAATTGGATTCCAGTATTTTATCAACAATATGTAGACGAAAAAGCAGCGTTTCTTTCACTCATTAGTGCCAATCCAAATGCATTGCAAGGCATTCCAACAAACCGTATTTCCCTCAACTCCAGAAATCTTAACAAAGCGTTGACATTCTATCACACGGCTATTATGAATAGCACACTCACTTGGTGTGTAGCCTCTGTGCCAACTGTATTATGGGCTAATCTACTAGGCTATACTGGTACAGACGAAGAAAAAATCGACCGCTTATGGGATATTATTTTGACATTGTGTCGTCTCCAAAATGTTAGTGAAAGTGAAACGTTCAATTCCCACATGGATAATTTGAAAAAACGTACGGAAGCACTCAATATTTTGAATTTAAAATCCTTACACTATACGTGTTCTAATGGCACAGATTTAACCGTAGAACTTCCAACAAACCATATCTGGCAAGGTGGCGCAGAAGCCTCTAAAGATGGTGTCATTTTCAATGCTAATATTCCTACAGAAGAAGTATTCTCTGCACCTCAATATAATGGCGTTAACGGTGTGGTACACAGTACTAAACCATTAATTTACCAAGGTAATCCCATTAATAATTTCTCCTTTACTTTTAAGGACGGAAAAATTGTAGATTATACGGCTGAAGAAGGTTTAGACATCCTCAAAGAACTCATTGAAACTGACGAAGGTTCCCAATACCTTGGTGAAATCGCACTAGTTGATCACTATAGCCCTATCAGTCAATCCCATCAAATCTATTTTGAAACATTGTTCGACGAAAATGCATCTTGTCATTTAGCCATCGGTGCAGCCTATCCAACGTGCTTGAAAGATAGTGACGGTTTATCTGACGAAGAACTAAAGGAAAAAGGATTAAACCACTCCTTATCTCATGTAGATTTTATGATAGGTCATGAACATATGAACATCACTGGTCTTACACAAAATGATCAAGAAGTAGCAATTATGATTGATGGGCGATTACAGATTTAATATGTATTCTAATATATCTTCTCCTATAAAGCCCATTTAAATACATAGGTATATAACAAACCCCCATGATTCAAAAGTTTGAATCATGGGGGTTTTAAAATGCGAAATATAATGCAAACTATTGATTAAGCAATGTAGCATTTACGTTAGCAATATATAGTTAGTGTTACAATAATTGTTTTGTAGATTCAGCTTTAACAATCAATACACGTTTGATGAATGGGAATGCTTCGAACATTTCATCAAAAATTGGACCTTCTGCTACGAATTCTGTAGTACCTTCAACGCGGAAACCAGTACCTTGGTAACCATTGAACCCTTCTACTTCACGTGAGCCTAATGTTACAATATTAACGCGGGTATTATTGATTCCACGAACCTTTGCAATATATTTAAAAATTTACAGCACAAAGGCCATACATCACTTCGAGGAGTTGTGATGTACGGCCTTATGTTAGTTATTTGAATTAACCAAGATCAATTAGAAGATATTTTTGCTATAGTTAGCATATTTAGCTTCCAATTCTTCCATTTTATCGTTCATTTCCATTTGTAATTTGGATGCTGTATCATAATCAGCTGTTGCTAATGCTTCTGCGATACGTGTGAACAAGGATTTTTGACCTTCTTTGTCTTTTGCAAGATATAGACGTAAGTCATTAACTTCTGCAAAACGAGTAGCGTCGATACTGTTTGCATTGTCACCATGAAGAGCTACCATAGCTTTTACAATTTCAAGGTTAGCTGGGATTAGACGGTTAGCCAATTCCAATTTCCAACGTTTCAAGATGGAAGCAATAAAGGAATCCATCAATTCTTGAGTGAAACCATCGCCTTGAGCTAATGTTGCTACTTTATCAGCATGGTTTTTGTAACCCAAGATGTTTTCCCATACAGTTGCTGGTGGAATACCGAACATTTGGTTACGTTCTTCTTGAGTGTAATCTTCGAATACGTCTTTTTCGGAACGGTATGCACGATCTTTTTCAAGATATTCAGCATCTTCACCAGGAGCTTTGGATAATTCAGCTTCCAATTCAGCTTGGGATTTACCAGTTGTAATTGCATATTTCATACCATCAAATGCAGCGATAAACATCAATGCTAATGCAGTATATGTATTTGTATAAGGGTTTGGAGAGCGCAATTCGTAACGAGTTGCCATAGGGTTATCGATATCACGAATCAAACCACAAAGGATTGTACGGTTACGGCTTGGTTCGCTAGGATTAGTGCCCAAAGAAGTTACGATACAAACTGGTGCTTCAAAACCTGGTTTTAAACGATTCAAAGAGTCAGTTGTGGAAGAAATGAATGGGTTAATTGCTTCATAATGTTTCAATAGCCCCATGATAGCACCAATACCCAAGGAACTAGCAGATTCTTTTTTCATATCTTCTGGGCTAAACAAGTTAGTTACTTTACCAGATTTCAATTTAGCCATTACGCCAAAGTGAGTATGTTCACCAGAACCAGCTACGCCAATGATTGGTTTTGCTTTGAAAGTAACGTCAAGGCCATTTTCACGGAATACTTCACGAACGATAATACGAGCTTGTAATTCGTTATCAGCTGTTTGCAAAGGATTTGTAGAGAATTTCCAGTCAATTTCTAATTGTTCCAATACAGAGTCAACATTGCCGTCATCATCAAGTTTAGCTTTTACACCACCTACTTCTTTATGACCCATTTCTGCATGCATACCATATTGATCAAGGCGTTCAACGGCTTGTTCAAGGGCTGTACGAACTGCACCATGAGTACGTTGCCAGTATTGTTCTTGTAATTTTTGGGATACGGATAATTCTTTTTTAGTTACAGATTTGGATGGAGTTTTTACCCAAAATTCCAATTCAGTAGCAGATGTGAATACGATATCAGCAATGTCATCTACATTGATGTGTGGCATGCTTTTAAGACCATGTTCTTTCACCAAGGAAAGCAATTGATCACGAACGAAACCGCAGCTACGTTTCAAGATAGCACGGGAATCTACATATTTGTAGTTGTGCATCAAGAATGCAGGAATACGAAGTGTACCAGTTGGTAAACCAGTTGCTTCATCGATATTTTCATAGTTGTAATCTACAAACCAGTTAACACTTGGATCGCCCCACATATCAACACGTGCGTTGTTTAATGTAGCAATGTCAGTCAATACAACAGAGGAACCATCAGTTTGAACTGCACGACCTTCAAAGAAGGATTCATAATCATCAAAAAATGCAGACATAGGAATTTTTTCATCTGTATCATTACCTGCTAAGTCGATACCCACCAAGGATACAAATTTAATTTCAGGATGTTGTTCAAGAAGTGCTAATACACCTTCTTTACCATATTGGCCTGCAGGGATATAATACAATAATTCGTTTGCCATAATAGTGCCTCCTAGAGTACAAATAAACAAAAAGACCCCTTGCGCCAAGTGCCTACGCACTTAAACGTTAAGGAGTCTCCATTGACTTAATATTATCTTGATCTTGAAAACATTATATCATAGGTTAAAAATCATTGTCAATAGTCAATACATTTTTGTAAAATTCTATAGAAATATTTATCCTAATAATTCTTTTACAATAGTATTTACTAATTTACCATCTGCACGACCTTTTGTTTCAGGCATTACATGTTTCATTATATTGCCCATATTGACTTGATCACCACAAGCTGCAATCGCATTTTTTACAACTTCACGAATTTCGTCTTCTGTTAATTGAGCTGGTAGATATTTTTCTAAAACTGCCATTTCAGCTTGTACATGTTCTACTAAATCTTGACGGCCACCCTTTTCAAATTCACGAAGAGAATCTTGGCGAGTTTTCATTTCTTTTGCTAAAATATCAAGGATACCTTGATCATCCAATTCTACTTTATCGTTGATTTCTGTATTTTTAATAGCACTATTGACCATGCGAATTACGGACAAAGCAATTTTACCTTCTTCGCGGGCCTTCATAGCAGTTTTCATATTTTCTTTTAATTGGTCTTTGAGAGACATTCTTGATCTCCTTTCTATTACAAATAAAGAAACCCTAATTCTGGACACACCTATAGGGCGGCCAGAACTAGGGTACTAGTCTTATGCTCTGAATTTGCGTTTTCTTGCTGCTTCAGATTTTTTCTTTCTTTTCACGCTTGGTTTTTCGTAGTGTTCGCGTTTTCTTACTTCAGACAAAACACCTGCTTTTTGGCAGGAGCGTTTGAATCGACGAAGAGCACTTTCAAGCGTTTCGTTTTTACCGACTTTAATTTCAGACATCTATATCCCTCCCTCCAAAATATACTCAGGGAAGTGCAGATATTTATATACGCACATGTGCATATTATAACGACTTTACGTATATATGTCAATATATTTTACAATAATTTCCCTACAAATTTTAGGCTTCTGGCCAACCCATTTCCTCGCCACCAAGTAAATGAGCATGCATATGGAATACAGTTTGTCCTGCTTTTTCACCCGTATTGAAAATGAGACGGTATCCGTCCTCACCGATCCCTAGTTCTTTCGCAACATCTTTCACGAATGAAAGCATGCCTGCTACGTAGCTTTCATTATCTGCATTTAATGTAGCAATATTATCTACGTGATTTTTAGGAATGATTAGCACATGAACCTTTTTAACAGGATTCAAATCATGAAATGCTACAAATTTATCATTCTCTAATACCTTGTTAGATGGAATGGATCCATCAACGATTTTACAAAAAATACAATCGCTCATGTATAAGCCCCCTTCAAAATGCATCATTATGAGTCTATTATAGCAAATTCATGTACTTATTCAACGAGATTATTTATGAAACATACGAGAATCACTAAATATTAGAATAAATATCATGACCTATATAATATAATATCATATATAAAATCGCATATAATATGATGATTTATTCAATAATTACGTACTCGCCATCAATAGCCGTAACCGTACCGCCTACTAATTCACCAACAGCATAGTTAGTATCGCCTACCTTTACCTTGCCGTGAATATATTCATTCGTAAGGCCCATATAATAACCATCCTCAATTTTTTCAATGAGGATTTCGCCTGTTTTACCAATACGAGAGTTAGCATAGTTATTATATCCATCTTGGCTCAAAGAATTTAGCAAGGCTACACGAGTTTTCTTAACAGCCTCTGGTACTTGGTCATCCATAATAGCGGCAGGTGTACCTTCCCGTTTAGAATATGGGAATGCATGAATATGAGTAAAACCAATTTCACGTACAGTATTCATAGTTTCATCGAAATCCTCATCAGTTTCTTGTGGGAAACCAGCGATGATATCTGTTGTAATGGATAAATCCTTAATCTTGCTGCGCAAATGAGCAATTAAATCTTTGTACTCTTGCAAATGGTAATGACGTTTCATGAGTTTCAGCACATGATCAGAACCAGCTTGTAATGGCAAGTGCAAATGTGGACATACGCGTTTATTGGTAGCCATCAATTCCACTAATTCATCGGATACTTCCACGGATTCGATGGAGCCAAAACGAATACGGTACAACTCAGAAATCTCTAGCAAGGCTTTCACCACGTCTGCTAATGTAGGACAACCTGGCAATTCCACGCCATAGTTGCCCAAATGAATCCCCGTCAATACTACCTCATGATATCCATGTTCCACCAGACGTTTAGCCTCGTTTACGATATCATCGATTTTACGAGATTTTAATTTACCACGGGTATACGGAATGATACAGAATGAACAGTAATTATTACAGCCCTCTTGGATTTTCATGAATGCTCGAGATTTATCGGATTCATTGCCGAATAACGGTAATTCCTCAAAATTAGATTCTTTCATGATATCGCGAACAGCATTGATTTGACGTTCTATTGAATCTAATTGTTCCACTAGTTCCACGATTTGGCCACGATTATTAGTACCAATCACAAGGTTAACACCATCAATGGCAGCAATCGCATCCGGCGCCAACTGCGCATAACAACCAGTTACGATAATATAGGCATCCTCGTTTTGACGTTTTGCCTTGCGGATCAACTGACGAGATTTTTTCTCCCCCATATTCGTAACGGAACATGTATTAATAACGTAGATATCTGCTTTTTCATCAAAATCTACGGCTTCATAATTCTTTTGTAAAAATAGACTCTTCATGGCATCCGTGTCATATTGGTTAACACGACAACCAAGGGTTGTGAAAGCAACGCTTTTCATTGCACCTCCTAATCGAAATCGATAGATTCGCAGATCTATTATCGAAATATTAGTATTCGAAATCTATCATCAAAATTCGTCAGTAATCGAGATTCATCATTAATCGAAAT
>SAAC01000120.1 GCA_009929605.1 Negativicutes bacterium | reverse complement strand
GACTGTTGGGCGTGGCGTATGGCGTGTGTACAGAGGTCTCATAGAGACTCCTACAGAGGTCTCTAAAGGCTGTCTAATTGTTTTCCTTTATGATTACCTATGGAAGACAAAAAAGCCCTCATAGAGACTCCTAGAGAGTTCCTACAAGGGCTATTTTTAGAAATTCTTAATCATATTATATCTGCCTATGTTACGTTTGTCTTTATCTTCATTGTACATGACTCCTCGTTCAGGGTCTAACCATTGCTCCAGTAGTTGCATTGTTATTTCGTCTGCTCCTACCTGTTCGTCTCTGTCCATTTGGTCAAGCCAATAAGCTACAGCCATACATACAGCGTCTAGTCTATCATCGTGTGCAAGGCTTCCTCGTTCACGACTTAAGCGTGTCATTTGATAGATTAGGCTATATGCTGGCTTATGTTCATACATATTGTAATCGTCAATAATGACTTGCTTATGTACTATCAATTTGTGTCTCATCATGACTGGCTCTAGAGTGTCAATAATACGGGCTTCTTTCTGACTAAAGTTTTTTACCTCACTGATTGTGCAAGGGTGAATCTTATTGAGTACTGGGGCAAACAATTTGGCAAACATACCGTCACCATAGTTACCCTCAATCACAACTTCATTGACGCCATACATTTTGGCTTTATTGGCAAGCTGTCTAAGTGTTGCGTCTGAGTAGCCCTCTTGGAAGCCACCTACTTCCATTAAAAATAGATACCCGTTGAGATACTTATTGATTGCATAAGCAGTCTCATCTTTACCTCTACCAGATGGGTCTAGTGCCATTACTGTTCCAGTATACTCCATGACGTCCTGAGACTTACCATGAGGTTCATAAAAGTAGTCCCCTTTGAGTGCTACGCAAGGTAAGTCATTGATACGCTTATGGCGTTCATTAGACCAATACCACTTGATTGACGCTTCTTCCAGTGCCAGTGAAGCTACAATTAAGTCCTGTACTTTCAGTGGATATTTTTCCATATCACTAAGATTAGTGTTAAGCATGAATTGTAAAGCGAAGCCTGCCTTACCATAAGACAATCTCCGTTTAAATATTTCTTCCTCATTGAAGCGTTTAGGGTCTGTAGGTTTACCAGCCCATTTCTCAGGGTCTTCATCGTAACGGTCTGCTATAATGCCTGCTAAACGATTCCCATAGAATTCTCGTTCTTGAAGACTTTCAGGATATTGTACCGTCCAGCACTTCATTCTGTAGCCACGGTTCTGTAATTCATTGTATAGGCTCATTTCGTTCTGTGGTGTGCCTAGATAGATAATCTGTCCATTAGGCTTAAGGATAGCGTCAAACTCCTTTACAGCTTCGTTTAGCTTATCCCGTTGGGTTTGTGTGCCTGAATTGTTTGGTACTTCAACATCGTCTGCCAATAGTAAATCTGCACGACTACCAGTGATTTGCCCTGTGATACCTACGGACTTTACACTCGGACTAATATCAGGTGTTGCTAAACCAACATCAAATAGGTTCTGAGTGTCTCGCTGTCCTTGACGTGCCTTAAGTTCTGCAAGGAATGGTAGTGTGTGAATGATACGTTTAATAAAGACTGCATTGGCGTCCGCTCGGTCTTTTGACGCTGAGACAATCAATACTTTCTTCTGTGGGTCTCTCCATAGTACCCATACTGCGTATGCACAAGTAATGAATGACTTGGCTACCCCTCGGAATCCCTCAACAATAAATCGGTCGTTAGGTGGGTACTGAAGATTGTGTGCAATGTCATATTGGATTGGTGTAGGCTCAGGCAGGTTGATAGCGTCCCATACCATGTATAGGAATACCCTGAAGTCCTGCTTAGCCCTTTCTATTTGTCTATCTGTCCATGTGTTCATCTAGTAACTCCTGAGGGTCAAATATTGGAATTTCTTTGGTCTCCTGCTGTACTGCCACTACCAATTGTGGTGTAGTCTCCAGTTTGTTCTCTTTGAGGAATTTACGGACTTTTTCTAAGAATGATGGATTGATTCTCATTTCAGGGTCTTCAAGTCCCTCAATGAGTGCCTGTACTTCTAGCTCTGCGATTCTGTCTAGTAGTTCTTGTGGAATTTGCATTGGTTCTCCTTTTCTATAAATTCAATTTGTTTACTTTAGTGAAGCCCTTAGGTGTCTTACCGAATCTGTAGGGGTATAAAGGGCAGTCCTCTGCTGTGCATAGGTCTACTTCTTTTGTGTCTCCGCAACAGCAGTCAATACACTTTGCTCTAATGGCTTTCATTTGTGTACGAATGATTTTAGGTTCATTTGAAGCTCTCTGCGAGTCTTTCATGGTTGTCTCCTTAGTTCTGCTTATGATTTATCGTTGAATAATAAAAAGCCTATCCAAACGCTCTGCACAGTGTCTGAATAGGCTCTATTATTATATTAAAGCCATTTGGTGGCTGTTAAAGTGATTCTATTAGAATCTTTTTTGTTGTATAGGTCAGCTTTCAAGTCTAAGTCAAAAGGCTCTGTTTGGTAGCTTAGACGAATACCCGTCATGATGTTCTTATCGTTGGTATCAGTTTCTGCATAGATACCTTTCTTGAAGCGTGGTTGTTCAGGTACTTTCAAGTCAAGAGTAATAGCTCTCTCCTCGGTTACTACTAGCTTTCCTTTTTCTAGCTTTTTGCTTTCCACTACAGCTTCTCTAGAGACTTCATGGCGTTCTCCATTGACTGTAATAACCATTGGTGCTTCAGTACGTTCAAACGCTACGTCAGTATCTTCACCGACTGCCTTTGGTAGATATTCAAAAGTAGTCTTGGTGATTTCCTTATTGTCTAACTTAACGATGTCTGATGGTGCTTCTGAAGTAATAACCGACTTAGGTGGTGGAGTGTCTTCGTGCTTATTGATGAAATAAATGGCAACTCCCAGTAATATCGCAATGACTACAGGTACGATTACCTTTAGCCAATTCTTAACTGTTCCATTCATTTACATATTCCCTCGCTCTCTGACGAATCTTCCAGCCGATACCATATAAGTCCCAGCGTAAATCAGGGTCTCCATCACCGATTCCATAGCCATCAAAGTTAGCTACTTCTGCGTGTGTCCATACGTCTCCGTCAATATAGAGACCAATCTCAACG
>SAAC01000119.1 GCA_009929605.1 Negativicutes bacterium | reverse complement strand
TCATTACTAAATTTTCGGCTAAGGAGACCACTATGAAAAAATCATACGTCTATTTTATAACACTATCACATATGATTAATGACTCGTGCCAAAGCATTTTGCCGGCGTTATTACCATTATTTATATACACCTATGGACTCACCTTAGAGCAAGCAGGTTTACTCATTTTGGCAAACACCGCGTTGTCATCATTATTACAACCTCTGCTAGGCTATGTGTCGGACAAGTTATCAGAACCCCGCCTTATTGCCCTCGGTGTATTATTATCAGCTTGTAGTACCGGTGCCATGGGGCTCGTAGATTCCTATCCAGCATTACTCGTGTGCTCCACGATGGCCGGTGTCGGATCTGCCGTATTCCACCCGGAAGGCGCTAAAATTGTGAATCGCCTTGCTGGTACAAACAAAGGTAAAGCCATGGGGACCTTTGCCATCGGGGGAAGTTCGGGATTTGCTATTGGACCTATTTTTGCAGCGGCCATCGCCTATAATATCGGACCTAGCGGTTTAGTAGCGTTCACTGTATTCGGCTTGATTTGGTCCATTGTGTTATTCTTTATGATGCCACGCATCGTAAATCACGCTAACACATTGCAACACTCCCTCGCAGCTAAGAACGATTTACCAAAACGAGAACTCACCAATAACTGGAAATATTTCGGTCTCCTATTTCTTGTCATTCTCGCTCAATCGGTCAACTTCCGCGTCATGAATGCATTTATTCCTATTTTCTGGATTCGTGAGCTTGGAGCCAGCCCTGAACAAGGCAGCTTTGCCCTCACTGTATTCTTTACCATCGGTATTTTCACTACCTATATTGGTGGAATCCTAGCTGATCGATTTGGTCCGGCTCGTACTGTTAAATGGTCCTTATTATTATGGTTACCTGCGGCCATAATATTCCCACATAGCACCTCTATGTGGATGGCATTCCCAGCTATGTTCTGCGTCGGTGTAGCCAAGGCACTTGGTTATAGTCCCGTCGTGGTGCTTGGTCAAAGCTATCTCGCTAAAAGTATCGGCTTTGCCTCCGGCATCACCTTCGGTCTCAGCATGACCATCGGTGGTCTAGTAGCACCTCTAGTGGGAAAACTAGCAGATGCCTACGGTTTAGCTCATGCGCTAAATGTGCTCATTCCATTTATGGCTATTGGTGCTATCGTCGCCTTCTTCCTCAAGGAACCAGAAAAAGAATATTGATACAATCTTAACGTCCCTGTCAATCGTACAGGGGCGTTTTTCTCGTCCCTATACTTCTGCCTATATAGCAACTCTATTGGTAGTAGTTCCATAGGAGAAATTTACCTTTATATAAAAAATCACCCACATTACAAAAAATCAATATAAATTATCACTCATCAATTTTATTGATAGACACCCCTTTTATCCTTACTTTTTACTAATTTCTTACCCTATTACTGTTATATTAGATAAATCCAAATATATCGATAAACACAAAGTATTTTCTATAAAATAGGACTATACTAATAGTATAAGGTATTTTATTGTAGTATTTTCCAGCAAGTGAGGGATATCATGAAAAACAAACTTATCGCTTGGCTAATTCCTATTATTTTAGGTGTAGCCATATGGTTCATGCCAATTCCTGAAGGTGTAAAACCTGAAGCCTGGCATCTATTTGCTATCTTTGTAGCAACTATTATTGCTTTCATTACAGGACCTGCAAGTATGGGTACCTTGTCAATCCTAGCAATTGTTCTTACGTCCCTAACAGGCGTATTGAAAATCGGCGTTGCATTATCCGGTTTTGCGAACAGCACAATCTGGTTAATCGTAGCGGCATTCCTATTATCTCGTGGCTTTATTAACACTGGCCTTGGCCAACGCATTGCGTATATTTTGATCAAATTATTTGGTAAAAGTCCAATTCGCCTTGCATACACATTATTAGTAAGTGATTTAATTCTTGCACCAGCAACTCCTTCCAATACAGCTCGTACTGGTGGCGTTGTATACCCTATCACTCGTAGTTTGGCATCTGCCTTCGGTTCCGAACCAGATGGCACTCGTCGTAAAATTGGTGCATACCTTATACAAGTTATTTCTCAAACAAGTGGTGTAACATCTGCGATGTTCATGACATCCAATGCACCAAACCCAATGATTGTTTCCTTAGTTGCGGCATCCTTCGGTATCGCTATGAGCTGGGGTGGTTGGGCAATTGCCGGTTTAGTACCTGGTATCGTTTCCTTGTTATTGATTCCTATCGTATTGTACAAACTCTACCCGCCAGAAATTACAGATACTCGTATGGCTCAGGATCATGCAGAAAAAGAACTTGAGAAAATGGGGTCTTTCAGTTTCGGCGAAAAAATCATGTTAATCGTATTCATCGGTTGTTTAGTATTATGGGCTACTGGCACAATTACTAAAATCGATGCTACAACAGTCGCTCTATTGGGTGTTGTAGTATTGCTATTAACTGGTGTTATTTCTTGGTCTGATGTAAAAAAAGAACAAGGTGCTTGGGATACATTAGTATGGATGGGTACTTTGATTGCCTTAGCTACTCAATTGAGTAAACTTGGTTTTATTCCTTGGTTGGCTGATGTTACAGGCGCTGCTCTTGGTGGCATTTCCTGGGTTCCTGCCCTCGTTATCCTATTCTTAATTTACTACTATATTCATTACATGTTCGCCAGCTTGTCTGCTCATGCAGCAGCATTGTACATCGCGTTCACAACTGTAGCAATCGGCTGTGGTGCACCGGTGATGTTAACATTGTACTTGTTCGCATTTGCTAATGGCTTGTTCTTACCATTAACTCACTACGCATCCGGTCCTGCTCCAATCTTATTCGGTTCCGGCTATGTATCTCAACCAGAATGGTGGAAACTTGGTTTCATCTTCTCTGTAATTTACATCCTCGTATGGGGCTCCATTGGTTCCATATGGTGGAAAGTACTTGGTCTTTGGTAAGATCACTATCATATTCATAGAATAAGAAAAGCTGCAAAAAATAACTTATCTGGTGTAACAATACACCTAAAATGAAAGTGGCTAGTCACCAAGGTGATTAGCCACTTTTGTATTTAATGCTTCAACATTTCGTTCAATATAACCACATCTGTTTGTTTCATACC
>SAAC01000118.1 GCA_009929605.1 Negativicutes bacterium | reverse complement strand
ATTGGGGAAATCGTACGACCTAATGTGCCACCAAGCATTGCCATGGAGCCCATCTGAACAGGGGTCATACCAAAATCAGCAGCGTGGGCGGAAATGGCTTCGTTGAAGGCCATAGTAGCGGCATCCCCAGAACCAGTGATAAAGCCCAGTAAGAATGGGCCCACCGCAGCAGCTACTTTCATAACAGCAGGATTATCCATCATAGCTACAGTAAATGCTTCTACTAGTCCCATGGAGGTCATACCAGCAACGAATACGCCTGCTGCAATGATGATGGACATGATTTTTGCATATCCTTCGCCCATACCATCAAAGAAGGAGTTCGCAATATCTTTCGGGCTTGTGCGTGTTACTAGAATTGCTAGAATAGCACCGATTACCATCGCTGCAGGAACACTCATTTTGAATGCCGGAATAATAGCTGTAGCACCAAGTAGGAGTATTACGATTGGGATGATAGGCATGATCGCATAGAGAACATTAACCTTAAAGTTGCTTTCAATTTCTAAATTTTTAGCCACATATCCTTTGTATTCTTTCATAATGAACGCTACGATAGCGAGGGATACACAAGCTGTAATCAAGGAGGCGATGTTCGCACTGTAGTGGAACCCGATAACATCCATAGTGGATACATTACTGATTTTAGCAACGAACGCATTGTGAACTAGGCCAGGATTTAGCATAGAACCGTATGTACCAGCTTTCACGGCAGCAGCGGCCATAGCAGGATGAATGCCAGAAGACATCATCAGTGGAATAAATACGGCGCCTGCAGCAGCGGCAGTACCAGCAGCACTTGGCAATGCCATGTTGATGAAGTAGGTTGCAATTACTACGCCTGGAATCAAGAAGAATGGAACGCGTTTCAAGATACTTGCCAAGAAGTTAACAAGATGTTTGTCACAACTTGTGTAACGCATAACAAGGGCAAAACCCATACAAGAACAGATGGAAGAAATAAGACCTGCACTAGTCATACTTTTTTCAAAGGCTTTAAAAATTTCCATTGGTTGACCACCAATGATACCCATGAGAAGCCCGGCGGCTAATAGAACTACTTTGGCATCGTACTTCATAATTAAGAGTATGATAGTAGCGATGACGATAATTGAACCTACAATTGTCATGTGAAAACCTCCTTCAATACATATGACATATACATAAGTACTATTAAAAAGATACTTTCATTATAGAAGGTGTCTTGAAAGTAGACAAATGTACATTGAAAATATTCTATAAAAATTATATAATATTCTATAGAATTAAACAATTAACTAGGACGATATATATTGTATACATTTCGCATAGGTTATATCAATTAGTCACATTGATAATCTCTATTTGTTAGCGTATGATGAAAGTATCAGTACATTTAATGAAAATACTATATAGCTCGAGGAGGAATCTATTATGAATAGTCTTGAATTTGCACGACAACATACAGAACAATTTATCGCTCGCCGGCGTGATTTACATAAACATCCAGAACCAGGTTGGTTAGAATATCGTACAGCAGCTTTTGCAGCTACTGTGTTAACCGAGCTTGGATATGATATCAAGGCTGGTGCAGAGGTCCTTGATCTTGATGCCCGGATGGGATTGCCATCTGAGGCGGTTATGAAAGCTGCTATGGAGAGAGCTATTGCAGAAGGTGCTGATCCAAAGTGGGTTGATATTTTTGGCTATGGTAAAACAGCCCTAGTGGCGACTATGAAATTTAGCGATGATGGACCTACAGTGGCATTCCGTTCTGATATCGATTCTAATGATGTCCAAGAAAGTGATTCTCCTGAGCATATGCCTGCAAGAGAAGGATTCTCCTCTATTCATGACAAAGCGATGCATGCTTGTGGTCATGATGTGCATTTAACGATGATTCTCGGCCTTGCTGCATATTTGGCAACCAATAAAGACAAATTACAAGGCACTGTAAAACTAATCATTCAACCCGCAGAGGAAGGTGTTCGTGGGGCAGCTGCTATGGAGGCGGCCGGTGTAGTGGATGATGTAGATATTTTCTTTGGTACCCATATTGGCATCGATAAAAATCTTGCTGGTTGTTTAGCCTGCAGTGATCCAGGATTTTTAGCAACTAGTAAAATTGATGCGAGCTTCCAAGGGTATTCTGCTCATGCTGGAGCAAGCCCTGAACAAGCAAAAAATGCTATGCTTGCTGCCTGTACAGCCGTAATTAACCTACAAGCTATTGCACGTCATTCAAAAGGCATTAGCCGTGTTAATGTAGGTACATTAGAGGCCGGTACAGGTCGTAATGTAACCCCAGATGTAGCGAGTCTAAAATTAGAGATTCGTGGTGAAACTACTGAGATTAATGATTACATGGAACAACGTTGCCATACTATTTTGGAGGCGGCTGCAGCTATGCATGATTGTACTGTTAACATTACAAAGGCGGGCAGTGCACCAGTAGTTATGAATAGCGATACATTGGCTACCGAGGTTCAAGAATTAGCTAATGAGCTCGGCATTTTTAAACGTGTTGATTTCAGCTATTCCGGTGGTGGCAGTGAAGACTGTGCGTATTTCACTCGTCGTGTTATTGAACGCGGTGGACAAGCAACATATATGATTCTTGGCTCTGACATCAAGGCTCCTCATCACAATCCATTATTCGATATTGATGAAAAAGATATGATTCATGGTGTGGCATTAATGGGTGTATTAGCAGAAAAATATTTGAAATCTAAATAATATAGTCCTATGAGGGGAGCAGGGGAATCTTGTTATCCTCATATTTATCAATAATTGATTACATAGCGTGATAGGAATACATGTATGACACATATTATAGAAGAACATATTATAACTGAGCTGGATATGCTCAAAACTATTACTGATTCTGAGGAAGGAATTACACGCCTTGCCTTTACGGACATGGATTGGCGTGGCCGGGATTACATTAAATCACTGATGGCTGATGCGGGACTCACCATTCGGGAGGATGCATTTGGTAATGTGATTGGCAGATTGCCAGGACGCAATGAGTCTTTGCCATCTATTATGAGTGGCTCACACACGGACAGTGTACCGCGAGGTGGCAATTATGATGGTGTAGTAGGTGTGTTGAGTGCTCTTGAGGTGGCTCGTTTATTGCAAGACGAGACTGGTAAAAG
>SAAC01000117.1 GCA_009929605.1 Negativicutes bacterium | reverse complement strand
ATCAACATAATTTCATCACTATTTTTAACGATCTCTACAGCTACAACGTCTCCAGTTTTATCAGTGATTTTAAAGTTCTTAGAACCTTTGCCACCACGATTTTGTCTGCTATACGCAGCGGATTCATTACGTTTACCGAAGCCTTCTTCACTAATAGTAAATACTTGTACGTCTGTATCTTCGCTACCAATAATGCCTGCGCCCACAACCTCATCACCAGCATTTAATTTAATGCCACGCACGCCATGAGCAGCACGTTTTAATAAACGCGCATCATTTTCGTCAAAGCGAATAGCAATACCTTTTTTAGTACCAATTAATACATCATCTTGACCAGTGGTAACGTTAATGGTAATCAAACTGTCCCCTTCATCAAGATTAATAGCATTTAATCCACTGCGACGAATATTACGATACTCTTCAATAGCTGTACGTTTTACAACGCCATTGCGAGTGACCATGAACAAGTTCACATCAGCATGAATCTTTTCAAGATCAATCATAGTAGTTACACTTTCACCAACAGCGAGTGGTAATACATTAACCATGGCAGTACCGCGAGAATTACGGCTAGATGCCTCTGGTACTTCATAGGCTTTCAAACGATACGTACGACCTGTGGAAGTGAAGAACAACAATGTATTATGTGTGCGAACATGCATGATTTGGTGAACGTAATCGTCCTCTTTCGTCTTGATGCCCACAACGCCTACGCCACCTTTATGTTGGTTGCGGTATACATTGGCGTTCATGCGTTTAATATACCCTTGTTTAGTCAAGGTAATTACCATTTCTTCGTCAGCGATGAGGTCTTCTACATCAAGGTCGGATGTATCAATAGTGATTTCGCTACGACGAGGGTCGCCGTATTTTTTCTTCATCTCTTCTAATTCGTCCTTGATAATTTGACGTTGACGCTCTTCGCTAGCTAGGATAGCTTTCAAATCTGCAATCAATGCTTGTAATTCCTTGTATTCATCTTCAATTTTGTCGCGTTCCAAACCTGTCAAACGGCGTAAACGCATGTCAAGGATGGCTACAGCTTGTTTTTCTGAAAGTTTGAATTTGTTCATCAACGCGTTTTTCGCGATTTCGTCAGTTTGAGAACTACGAATCGTAGCGATAACTTCGTCAATGTGGTCTAAGGCAATTAACAAACCTTCCAAAATATGAGCACGCGCTTCAGCTTTGTTCAATTCGAATTGCGTACGGCGTACGATAACGCCCAAACGATGATCCAAGTAATGAGACAATACTTGTTTCAATGTTAATACTTTCGGATGACCATCCACCAATGCAAGCATGATAACCCCGAAGGAATCTTGCAATTGTGTATGTTTATATAATTTGTTTAATACGATATCTGGTTGCACATCCGCACGAAGTTCGATAACAATGCGCATACCTTGGCGGTCACTTTCATCACGAAGAGCAGTAATACCGTCAATTACCTTGTCACGGCTAAGGTCAGCGATAGTTTCAATAACGCGAGCCTTGTTAACTTGGTAAGGAATTTCTGTAACAATGATTTTGTGTTTGCCCTTCGCCATTTCCTCAATGGTTGCACAAGCGCGCATTTTTACACTGCCACGGCCAGTTGTATAAGCCTTTTTGATGCCTTCGCGACCCAAGATCAATGCCCCTGTAGGGAAATCTGGACCTTTGATAGCTTTCATCAAATCCTCAACCTCAATAGCAGGATTATCGATGAGCATAATCAAGCCATCAGCAACCTCGTTCAAGTTGTGAGGTGGAATGTTCGTCGCCATACCAACGGCAATACCGCTGGAACCATTAATCAACAGATTAGGGATTTTTGCTGGCAATACAGTTGGTTCTTGAAGGGATTCATCATAGTTCGGCATGAAATCAACAGTTTCCTTGTCGATATCCACCAACATCTCTTGGGTGATGCGAGCCATACGTACTTCTGTATAACGCATCGCAGCCGCTGAGTCACCATCGATGGAACCAAAGTTACCATGACCATCGACCATCAAGTAACGAGTATTAAAATCCTGCGCCAAACGCACAGTCGCATCATATACGGAACTATCACCATGTGGATGATATTTACCGAGAACGTCACCGACAATACGGGCGGATTTCTTGTATGGTTTATTTGGGGTCATACCCATTTCATGCATAGCGTACAAAATACGACGATGCACCGGCTTCAACCCATCACGAACATCTGGTAACGCACGCATAACAATTACGCTCATCGCATAATCGATATAGGCGTTCTTCATTTCTTTTTCAATCTGGACAGGCGTAATATTCCCATGACTCCAGGTCGTTTCTTCCACGTTCTCACCTCATTCTTAAAACATTTCATACTAATTCAGTCTCTATTATAGCAGTTTTCATGCCACTTTACCAACAAAATTTAAAATTTCGCCCTCTAACGCCCATCAATCCATTTTTTAGACATCCAATACCCACCATTCTAAAAAATCGCATTATTTCAGGCAAATTTAACGCAACCATGGTGAAAGTGCCGAAAACACTACATTTATCCTAATCACTAGTAAGCAAAAATAATCGTTGCTGTCCTTCAAATAATAGTTATATTAATATACCTCAGAGCAATGTTGACGTAGTCGTCAACGAGCGACAAGCCGTACATTACGCCCTACCTTCACAGCTACATCGTAGCAATGTTGGCAACGCCAACGAGCTGTCACGACTAAATTACACACCCCTCTCTAACACCTACGTAGCAAATTTAGTGCAACGCACTAAAGAGCGGAGCACCGTAAATCACATCCCACCTCTATACCAGAGCACAAACCGTGTAGGACCGTAATCATTCTTGGAACCTCTATGCAACTCGGTATGCATACCTGTACGGTCCCACCGCAATCCAGTCAGCCTCTACGTTTGATGTGATAGAAAACTCCCGTACAATTCCCACATGCGTCCTGGATTCGGTAAATGATCCGCCACCGCTTGACCCTCTAATTCAATGTGCACCACAAATCGGTTGGGCCGACGCACAAAGGTACCTTTTAGCACTGTATCGTATAAAACTTTCATAATCTTCCTCTATTATAGCTGAACTTATATGCCTAACTCATCACTTTCATAATCATATAATAGCGACGCCCGTAATCAGACTATACGTATATTCATAATCACATAACATTTACTTTCACAATCAATAATAAAACATACTATCAACTATGCATAAA
>SAAC01000034.1 GCA_009929605.1 Negativicutes bacterium | reverse complement strand
GTACAAGATATCTTGTATGAAAAAGGTGCGTACATTGCGGCGAACCTCGATGGTGGTTCTAGTACAACATTGTATTTAAATGGCAAGGTGGTTAATAAACCAGCCGATTTACTGGGTGAACGCATGATTCCAACTGCGTTTATCGTGAAATAGGAGGACTCATGAAACCTATCACAAAGGTAATGACTGCTTTTACCCTAGGCATCTTGCTACAAGGCGGTATTTACTATTATTTAGATCAATATATGTTTGCACCAACTACGGATTTTAGTGTGGCTGGTGAAAGTCAAAAGGCAGACGACAATTTCCCTGACATCAAAGAAGGTAATAAATACTTCTCCTACGACCGTAAATATATGGCGGTGGTAACAGAAAAATCTATTCGTATTTACACATCTGGCAAGGATACTCCTGCTGAAATTGACCTCAAAGGTCGTTCCGTTAGCTATTTTGACTGGATGCCTGATCGTAACCTTGCCATCATGGGCCTCTATGGTGGACCTAAGGATCAAGTTATCATGGCCCGTCTCAATGCTGATGACCCAGACCATGAAGTAGATACTGAGCTCGAGGATGTTCCAAAAGGAAGTAAAATCGTTGATGTAGCTTATTCAGAGGCGACAAACGTGGTGTACATGAAGGTGAAAGTCGCGGAAAGTACATATCGTATTTACCGTACTGATGCCAATTATGATACACGTCGTGTGTACATGCAGGCCTCCAACATTGGCCGTATCGCTGTCTTCTATGACGAAGATAAATTCTTCTACGACAATGTTCGTACTGGCGACGTATTTATGTTCGACGGTACAGAAGGTGGTTGGCGTGTTATCAATCCATCCGGCCGTTACCGCTTGATTGGCGTAGATAATAAACAAAATATCTACATTGCTCGCGTTGACGAGGATGATAACGCACTGGCGGTCTACGAAGGTAAATTGGGTGTAGGATTTAAACCTGTGTACAAATATAATAACCCTATCACATTGTCCGAGGTGACAATGGATGAGGTGAAAGATATCATGGCTAATGGTTCTGATACGGCCACAAAAATCACTGATGAAAGAGAAGATACTGCTGGCAAATCTAAATCAGATAGCAAATCGAATAGTAAGTCTGACAGTAAATCGAACTCTGATAGTAAATCTGATTCAGATAAGAAAACTCGTTAAACGTATGTGCAAGAATGTATTGATTCCCTCTTGAGTCAATGCAACGGAACTGCGTTTGCCGAGAGGGGGACCATGGCATAGAGGTATTAGCAACGAGCCTTGGTAAATATTTTAGATAGAAAGCTCAATCTATGAATATATTATTTGTAAGAATGAGCTACATTGGAGATATATTGCATGCGACACCAGCAGCAAGATGGATTAAGGAGCACTATCCGGAGGCCAAGTTGCACTGGATTGTTACACCAACTATGGCGGAGATTCTCCGTCATAATCCATATGTAGACGAAATCATCGAGTGGGAACGTGATGCGTACGAAGCCCATTCTAAAAAAATACATATTCCGACGATGTGGCGCATGTGGTGGAAACTAAGAGAGAAAATCAAACCTTATAAATTTGATGTCGCTGTAGATGTACAGGGACGTCTCATCACCGGACTTGTTCTCTTGGCTTCTGGCGCACCCATCCGTTTAGGACTAGGCGGGACGAAGGAATTGAATTGGCTATTTACCAATTTTAAATCTGAGGCGAACCAGGATCATGTTATTAAACGCTATTTGCAAGTGGCTCAACTATTGCCAAAGGCATTAGAGAAACATGGTTTTTCAGCAGTATCTTTAGGTGTATCACAATCGGATGGTATAGATCTTCAGATGGTATTGAACCTGTCCGAATCGGAAATCGCTTGGGCGCAAGCCGAGGTGGATACATATTTTAATAAATTGGTACATGACTCTAACATACTGTCCCCAGAGGTCGCTATCCCAACTACTCAAACACAATCAAGAAGGGCTCGTATCGCTATTGTGCCAGGTGCCTCTTGGGCGAGCAAAGAATGGCCTATTTACCACTGGACATCATTAGTGAGGGCACTTTTACCGGAGATGGACATTGTGTATGTTGGGGGGCCAAAGGAGGCACGAGAATTTAGTCCTCAATTACCTCAAGGTGAGCATGTGTATGACATGATGGGGAAAACCACAATTCGCGAGAGTGCAGCCCTTATCAAGGCTTGTGATATCGTGGTTAGTGGAGATACGGGATCTTTGTATATGGCCACAGCTGAGATGGTCCCTAGTGTATCCTTATTTGGCCCTACAAAACCACAACAATGGGGGCCTATTACTGGCTCTTATCATGTATTGCAGCAATCTGATATGGATTGTTTAGGTTGCCGAAAACGGAAATGTCCTAAAGGGCATCATAACTGTATGAATGAATTAACACCAGAACGTGTGGCTCAGGTTATACGAGAGTTAGTAACTCGGACGATATAAGCATATAGAATCTGTCTGTATAACAGAGGTTACAGAGGATATAGGAGGTATGGGTATGGCAAAATTTAAGATTCAAAAAGGGTTAACCGATGCGGATATGATGAAGAATTTCAAAGAAGAAGTAAGCTTTGAGAATACCATGCTTACACGTGAAGCAGAGGCAAAGAAAACCGTTATTCATAAAGGCAATAGCCAAGATGAATTCTACCGCGAGTTTTTAACGGAAAAGGTGGAAACTCAAATTGGTAAGATGCTTCTAGATATTAAAATGGAGTATTTTAAAGAAGGAGAAGGGGCGTTTTCCATTCAAGTAAAGCGAGATGGCAAGAATATCGTTCTTGAAACGGCTCCTAAAAAAGTAAAATAAGATAGACTATCAATTGCTATGTGAAAATTACTCCACTAATTTTTAGTAGAGTAATTTTTATAGTGTCATAGGATGCTAATAATATTGGAAATAAAATCATAAAAACGAAAATTTATGCATTCATATATTCTGGATTAACTCATCAATAAAATTTATATATAAATCAAAGAAATTTGGGAGAATATCGAGAGTTTTAGTAGATAAAATAAGGATTATTAAGAATAATTATTTTCTTTCAAAAAAATGGATTTTCAATATAATATTTATTTCTATAGCATGAGTCAAACGATTGGCTCTCACAAGTTGAGTAAATAACAATGTTTTTAGGGTGGACATAAAAATATCCCATAAAAAATAGCCCTGTAATTCCCGTTTTGATGAGTAATTTGCATAGGTACATTGTTGACAAAGAAATCTGACTGTAGTCTAATATAAGTATGTTCTAACGGTATCATTCCTATGAAATCTTATGGATGTATGTAGAATTCGTATCGTTAAATAATAGGTATGAGGTATCTGATTGTAGATTGTATAAAGTTACACATAAATCAGATAACTTGAAGTGGAGGAAAAGTTATGGCTCAAAAAGTAAGACTAGTGGAAACCGTTCTTCGTGACGGACATCAATCTCTATTGGCAACTCGTATGCGTATTGGTCAAATGTTGCCTGTATTAGGTCAATTAGATGACATCGGTTATGAAGCTCTTGAATGTTGGGGCGGCGCAACTTATGATAGCTGTCTTCGTTTCTTGAACGAAGATCCATGGGAACGTCTTCGCACATTAAAAGCTAACGTAAAAAATACACCACTACAAATGTTGCTTCGTGGTCAAAACTTACTTGGTTACAAACATTACGCTGATGATGTGGTAGAAGCATTCTGTAAAGCAGCAGTTAAAAACGGTATCGACCGTATCCGTATTTTCGATGCGTTGAATGATCCTCGTAATATGGAAGCCGCTATTAAATACTCCAAAGCAGCTGGTGCTCATGTACAATCCGCTATGGTTTACACTATCAGCCCTGTACACACTGATGAAAGCTTCTTGAAAGTTGCTGAAACTTTGGTAGAAATGGGTACAGATTCTCTTTGCATTAAAGATATGTCTGGTCTATTATCTCCTTACGATGCATTCTCCTTGGTATCCACATTCAAAAAACGTTTTGGCGATAACTTGGATATCGACTTACATAGCCATTTCACATGCGGTTTAGCTAGTGCTACATATTTGAAAGCTGTTGAAGCAGGTTGCGATATCATCGATACTGCTATCAGCCCATTCGCTCATGCAACTAGCCAACCAGCTACTGAAACTATGATTGAAATGTTCAAAGGTACTGAATACGATCTTGGTCTTGACCTTGATAAATTCATTCCATTAGTTGAACACTTCCGCAAAGTTAAAACTGAAATTGCTGAAGAATTTAACTTGAAACCAGCTTCCGACGTAATTCCAGCAGTTCGTCGCTACCAAATCCCTGGCGGAATGTTGTCTAATACTCAAAACCAATTGAATGAAATGGGTATGGGCGATCGTTTCTTCGACGTAATGGACGAAATGCCTCGCGTACGCGAAGACTTGGGCTTCCCTCCATTGGTAACTCCAACATCCCAGATCGTTGGTACAATGGCTATGATGAACGTTATGATGGGCGACCGTTACAAAATGGTTCCTAACGAAGTTAAAGACCTTGTTCGTGGTAAATACGGTAAATTGCCTGGTACAGTTTCTGAAGAAACTCGCAGAACAATCATCGAAGATGAAGAACCTATCACTTGTCGTCCAGCTGACCAAATCGCTCCTGAATTGGAAGGCTACCGTGCAGACCTTGCTTCCAAAGGTTACAATGGCATCACTGATGAAGACGTATTAACTTATGCTATGTTCCCAGAAGTAGCAGTTAACTTCTTCGATGCTAACCGTAAATAATTTTTAATTCTTTGTATTTTATACGATGGATTGAATAACCTCATATATGAGTGTGAAAGCACCACAGCTTGCTGTGGTGCTTTTTATACTATTGATAGTAGTATATAATTGCTCTATGCGGCCGATATAGTAGGTGTTTTTTGAAAATCAGTATATACTTAGTTTAGGGTTAGTATAAGTTTACCTAGATAACTTGCTAATTGCGATATAAATAGCTTAAACTATAATGTATACTGATTAAATAATTATATGAGGTAACAAGCGTTTGAAACTACAAGGTCGTATATGGATATTAAACATTGTAATGTTTGTCGTTCCTATTCTGATTGCGTTGGTGCTGTTATTATCCTATTTTTTGGGGTTAAAATTATTATCTAATGCAGGATTTTATTATCGAATAGAAACAGAGCGGACATTGAAAGTAGTGACACGGGTACTAGAACCATTGACGTTTTATGGTTTGGAGAATCGTGATGCACAGTATATTGTTGATTATTCATATGGTCTATTTGACCCAAAAGAAGTATATATAGAAGTCCTTGATAAAGGACGCGTAATCTATCGCTATGGTGATCCTGGGATTTATAATTCATCAGCCATTGTGGGCTTATTAGATGTAAACCCAGAGTTGGTTGGTATTATGTATCAATCTAATGAAACCAATGTGTACGAAGGCCGACGTAGGACCGACAATCACAATTACGTATATATTTTCTCTGCTAAAGAGAGTATTGGCGGTAATAATGACTTGTTAGAATCAGTGTCTGTGTATATCATGATAGTAGCATTATTGGTATTGCTATTGTCGTTTTATTTGTTGAACTCTTTTGTGACAAAGTTCTTGATGATTCATGTTAAGAGTATGACTAAGTCCTTAGAGACTGCTAATAAGTCTTTAGAAACGGCCAATGAATCTTTAGAATCAGCCTATATATCGTTAGAGGAAGCTAATCATCAAATTGAAATTGAACAAGAACAACAAAAAGAGTTATTAGCAGGCATTTCTCATGATATACGAACTCCGTTGACGGCTATTAAGGCTTATGCGGAAGGTGTTAGAGATGGTATAGCTCCAACAGATGAACAACGTAGTCGATATATGGAAATTATTCTAAAACGTGCTAATGATTTAGAATCCATGTTAGAGGAGTTATTCCTCATTACGACTGCGGAGTACAAGGAAGAGTCTAGACCAAAACAAAAAATTGATTTAGGTCGCTTTGTTCAAGTTTTCTGTGAGGAAAATGCACCACACTATAAGACGCGAGGGATTGAAATAGAAGTAAATGCCGAAAAGGATGCTTTCATTAAAGTAAATCCACAATTATTGCAGCGTGTTATTCAGAATGTGTTGAACAATAGTGCTAAATATAAAACAGCTGACATCGGACATTGTGTCATTGATGTAGCTCGAAAGAACGATAGAATCGTGTGTATGTTAAGTGATGATGGACCAGGGGTTCCGCCAGAATCGTTAGAACGATTGATGAGACCATTTTATCGAGTGGATCCATCAAGAACGAATTCTCAAAAGGGGAGTGGGTTAGGCCTATCCATTATTCGTAGAATTATGGATGTATCTGACGGAGATGTAGCAATTGAGAACGTCAAACCCCATGGGTTGAGAATTATACTGGAATTTCCAATGGGAAAGGTAGACTAATGAGTGAACACATTTTAATTATTGAAGATGATTTGGATGTTGCGAATATTGAACGCGACTATTTAATGGTTGCTGGTTATGATGTAACAGTAGTAAATACTGGTGAAGAAGGCGTTCGTGCAGCTACAGAAGAACCAGTAGATTTGATTATTCTTGATGTTATGCTGCCAGGGATGGATGGATTTGAAGTATGTCGTCAAATCCGTGACAAAGTTATGGTGCCTATCGTGATGGTAACAGCAAAACTTGATGACATCGATAAAATTCGTGGCTTGGGTTTGGGTGCCGATGATTATATCGAGAAACCATTCTCTCCAAGTGTATTGATTGCAAAAATCAAAGCGATGTTGTCACAATACAAACGTTTAACGAATCGTGAAACTATGAATACGAATGCGATTCAAATTGACGAAATTCGTCTTGATCCAAAAATGATGAAAGTTTGGATTGGCGAAAGAGACGTACATTTGAAAAAGAAAGAATTCCAATTGCTTGAATTCTTGATGCGCAACAAAGATATTGTATTCAGTAAAGAAGAATTATATGCACGTGTATGGGGCCTTGAATCCTATGGTGATTATGCAACAGTAGCCGTACATATTAACCGCCTACGTGAAGAAGTGGAAGCAAATCCTTCTGATTGCAAACATATCGTCACTGTGTGGGGCGTGGGTTATAAATTTGTATAATTTATAGAATTATCTAGAAACCCAGGTGGGACAATCATTATACCGCTACTTATTATGATTATATATATATATAATGTACGATTTATAAGATTTTTAAAGTTTAGAATTAATAATTTAAGTTATCGCGGTATACTATAAGTGTTGTAAGGTATATTACTGGATTAAGAAAAAGTGTACACTAAAACTTCTCTCTCTTAACAAGTTCTCTCTCTCTTTTTCTTATGAAAGGCTCTCTCTCAACATATCCTTACGCTCTCAAACTATATGCATAAAGGCCGTTCACAGTGTGGTGAGCGGCCTTTATGTATTTCACATTGTTTTCATGAAGACGAACTATATTTCATGTATCAACAGTTGGGTTAACAAGCTAGGTGTTATATTGTAACAGATTATAATTCCCTTAAAGGTTCTCATCTGCTATTAACGTATAGATAAAGAGGAGTATACATATGAATAGAATTTCTTTAAAAAAAGCAATTGCAGGGGTGTGTATTGCGGCAGTGTTGGGGGTGGGTGCAGGTTGCATTTATTCTGAAATACAGTCGGGTACGCAGAATCCGCAAGTAAAAACAGAAAGTACACAACGTAAGGCGGCAAATGCCGAGTTATCTGGTGCGCGCAATACCTATGTGGTGCAAGCAGCTAAAAAATCTGGTTCCGCCGTTGTCGGCATTACCACTAAGGTGTACCAACAAGACATGTTTAATCGGGCTGTATTCGTTGGTGAAGGTGTGGGCTCTGGCGTCCTCATCGACAAGGAAGGCCATATTGTAACGAATGCCCATGTGGTGGCGGATGCCACAACAGTATCGGTGTCATTGTCTAATGGTGAAACTGTAAACGGTACGGTTATCGGCAAAGATACGTCCACCGATTTGGCGGTAGTGCAAATCAATCCGCCACCCGATATTGAACCAATCACGATCGGCGATTCTGATACATTGCAGGTAGGCGAGCCAGCTATTGCCATCGGTAATCCACTAGGGCTTGAATTCAAAGGTTCCGTAACGAGCGGCGTTATTAGTGCTTTGGCTCGTACTGTTGATGAAAGTGGCCAACGTTTCCCATTGATTCAAACGGATGCCGCTATTAACCCCGGTAACTCCGGTGGTGCCTTGCTCAATGCAGACGGTGATTTAATCGGTATTAATAGCTCGAAAATTGCCCAAGAAGGTGTAGAGGGGATGGGCTTCTCTATCCCAATCAATGAGGCGAAACCGATTATTGAATCCATCATTAAAAATGGTTATGTAATCCGTCCATACCTTGGTGTGTGGGCTATCGACAAGGAAACAGCAGCTCAAAATAATCTAGCCTTCAGCGGTAATGGCCTTGCCATCGTTCAACTCGATAGTGATGGACCAGCGGCCAATGCAGGCCTTCGTCGCGGCGATATCATTACATCCATCAATGGCAAAGATGTAACAACATCTATGGAACTTCGTCAGGTGATGGATACATTAAAACCGGGTGATACTGTTACTATTACGGCGAAACGTAATGGACAGACATTCACTAAGGATGTGACATTGGCACAGACAAGTAAATAGTAGCTGTGCGGTTATCTTGGTGAAAGCACATGCTTCACTAACGTAACTATATAAAGTGCAACAAAAACATAGCAACATAAAGTACAGGAAACAATACAGCAACAAAAAAGGCGCTCCTCGTGAGAGGGGCGCCTTTTACCGTCACCGATATTTTATTTAATGTGTTTGCTACCACGTTCTGTCATGGCTACGCCGTCATGGCATAGAGGACATTCTTCTGGTTTGTATGTTGGAACAGTAAGGTTCAATAATGCTTGTACTTTTTCGTGAGGTACGCCGAATTCTGCTTTGCCACCGGAACGATTAACTAGAAGGCCTACACCAACGATTTCGCCGCCGCTGTTGTTAACTACGTTTACAACTTCTTGTACGGAACCGCCAGTTGTAACGATGTCTTCAACGATTAATACGCGAGTGCCTGGTTCGATTTTGAAGCCACGACGAAGTGTCATAACGCCTTTTTCACGTTCTGTGAAGATAGCGCGTGTGCCAAGAGCTTTACCAACTTCGTGAGCCAATAGGATACCACCAGTCATTGGTCCAATAACGAGTTCTACATTTTGATCGCGGAAACGTTCAGCCAATTCTTGGCAAAGTTTTTCAGTGTATTTTGGATGTTGTAATACGTTGAATTTTTCTACGTACATTGGGCTGTGAAGGCCAGAAGTTAGAAGAAAGTGACCTTCTAAAATTGCTTGTGTGTCGATTAGTAATTGTTTTACTTCTTGTTCTGTCATCATTTGAATACGGTCTCCATTTCTTCAATAATTAAACGAACGGCTTCTTGTGGTTGTTCCGCTTGGGTGATTGGGCGACCCACAACGAGGCGAGAGGCACCATCTTGTAATGCGCTAGCTGGCGTAGAAATGCGTTTTTGGTCATTCGTAGCAGCAAAGCTAGGGCGAATACCAGGTGTGACGATGAGGAAATCAGGGCCACAGGCTTCGCGGATGAGTTTAGCCTCTAGTGGGGACGCTACGACGCCATCAAGACCAGACTCTTTAGCTAGTTTTGCTAAACGAATCACTTGATCAGCGATTGGTAATTGACCACCTGTTGCAGACCACGCTTCGTCATCAAAGCTAGTTAATACAGTTACGCCTAATAACAACGGACGTTCTACGCCGAGTTTTTCGGAGCTTTCACGAACGGCATCGGCCGCCGCACGCATCATCACAGGGCCACCTTGGCAATGAAGGGTAATCAAATTCGCACCCAATTTTGTTAGGGAGGACAAGCCATGAGCGACTGTATTAGGAATATCGTGGAGTTTTAAATCCAAGAACACGTGTTTGCCTTGCTCTTGCAAATAACGAACCGTTTGCTCACCTTCGGCATAGAATAATTCCATACCTACCTTGTAAAAGCTGACGGAATCACCGAGAGAGGACACAATTTGTTTCATTCCATCCATCGTTGATACATCAAGAGCGACAATTAATCTATCATCTGCCATGCCATAACCTCCTTGGTACATCTATATCTTAATAATTTTCACATATTTTTAGGGATACTGTCAATAATTATATGAATGAAAGCTCATAAATCAGGGTTCCAATTTTTCTGAGTTAATGTGCACAAATTTCCCCATGAGGTGACTAATAGGAGCATTTGTTTATCGAAAACGATTGATTTAGTGGTATAATTAGAGAGTGGATATCAACAGGGTGTTCGCGAAATAGAATAAAATTATGATAGAAAGGATAACTATGTTAAACTTTGCTGCTATAGATTTTGAAACAGCTAATAAATTTAAAAATAGTGCCTGTTCCTTGGCGATTGTAACCGTTGAGGATGGACAGATAGTAAAAAAGGCGTATAGCCTCATTAAACCGCCATTTATGAGTTTTGATCCAGAATGTATCGAGATTCATGGCATTCAAATGGAGGACGTGTTAAACGAGCCTACATTTGATACATTGTGGGACCGTATTTATGAAAACCATTTAAAAGGTAAAATTGTCATTGCCCATAATGCTAAATTCGATATTGGTGTATTGCGTGCTACACTCGATCATTACAAGATTCCTTGGCCAGAGCTCGATTATGCATGTACCGTGAAATTATCCCGCAAGGTGTGGCCTGATCTTGTAAATCATAGATTGAATACAATGGGGTCTTATTTGGGGGTGGAATTTAAACATCACTATGCATTAGATGATGCAGAAACATGCACTAAAATTGCCATTGAGGCAGCCAAATTGAAAGGTGCTACATCATTAGAGGATTTGCTCCGGAAAACTGGTGTACCATTAGAACCATTCATTGATGACAAAAATAGAGCAGCCCAAGAGGAATTACGTAAGCCTGCTGAACCAGAACAATTATCATTTTTCTAAAAGGAGACTCCTATGTACGGAAGAGACATACTTTCAAAAGTTGACCATACCTTATTGAAACCTGATGCTACCTGGGATGCTATCAAGGTCTTGTGCGATGAAGCCGTAGCCTATAAGGCTGCTTCTGTATGTATTCCGCCTAATTATGTTAAACGCGTGGCTGATGAATACCCTGATTTAGTGATTTGTACGGTAGTGGGATTCCCACTGGGGTATCAAACAACAGAAGTGAAATTGGCAGAAACGCGCCAAGCCTTAGCCGAAGGTGCTACCGAAATCGATATGGTTATCGATGTGACTGATGTGAAAAATGGTGATTATCGTAAGGTGACAGAGGAAATCCGTGCTTTGAAAAAGGCCTGCGGTATTTATGTTTTAAAGGTCATCGTAGAGGCGTGCTATTTAACAGAGGCCGAAAAAATAGCAATGTGCAAGGCTGTGACCGAGGCTGGTGCCGATTATATTAAAACCTCTACGGGATTTGGCACTGGTGGTACCACAATTAAAGATGTAGCCTTATTTAAGGAGCATATCGGTGCTAAGGTGAAAATCAAGGCTGCTGGCGGTATTCGTACGGTGGAAGATATGGTGGCCTATTTAGAATTAGGTTGCTCTCGTATTGGCGCAAGTGCCGCCGTAGGTCTATTGAAGAATCGTCTTGATGATATGGTGTAATAATTTGAGGGCAGATCTATGAGAATGTACGACATGATTGTGAAAAAACGTAATGGCGGCGAGCTGGCGGATCAAGAGATTCAGGCCATCATCGACGGTTACGTAGGCGGAATCATTCCCGATTACCAAATGAGTGCACTCTTGATGGCTATTTACTTCCAAGGCATGACGAATCGAGAACTTGGCACATTGACGATGGCTATGGCCAAATCTGGTGACATGGTGGATTTATCAAGCATTGATGGTATCAAGGTAGATAAACATAGTACAGGCGGCGTAGGAGACAAAACAACGCTTGTATTGGCTCCTCTCGTGGCGACCTGCGGTGGTAAGGTGGCAAAAATGTCTGGCCGTGGCCTCGGTCATACGGGTGGCACAGTGGATAAAATGGAATCCATCCCGGGCATGCGCGTGGAGATGGATGAACAAGACTTTCTTCGTCAGGTTCGTAAAATAGGTGTCAGCGTCATCGGTCAATCCGGTGAATTGGCGCCGGCCGATAAAAAACTCTATGCCCTTCGTGACGTGACGGGCACTGTTGAAAGTATCCCATTAATCGCATCTTCTATTATGAGTAAAAAACTCGCTGCTGGTAGTGATGCGATTTTGCTGGATGTGAAAGTAGGCAGTGGGGCCTTTATGAAAAACATCGATGATGCCCATACCCTAGCGGAAGTCATGGTGCGCATTGGTCAACATAATGGCCGTCGTATGAAAGCTCTATTAACCGATATGGATTGCCCATTAGGTGTATCCATTGGGAATGCCCTAGAGGTAAAGGAAGTCATCGAGACATTATCTGGTCATGGTCCTAGTGATTTAGAACACGAATGTGTCACCATGGCGGCTCATATGCTAGAATTATCTAATTTAGGCACTTATGATGCATGTTTAGCGAAGGCAAAGCAAGCCCTTTTCGATGGTAGTGCACTTCGTAAATTCCAAGACATGATTATCGCTCAAGGCGGTAATGGAGAGGTCATTCATGATACGAGCCTATTGCCTGGCGCAACATATACCTATGATATTAAGGCCACAAAGTGCGGGTATATACAACATATGCAAACTGAAGAAATCGGGTTGGCAGCAGTACAATTAGGGGCAGGCCGTGCCACTAAGGAAGATACCATCGACTTTGGAGCCGGTATTGTAATGGCAAAGAAAACTGGAGATGCAGTTCAAGTAGGGGACATATTGGCGACGCTATATGCTAATGATGAATCCTTATTTGAACGTGCAGCTGATGTATATGTACAAGCCTTGACGATTGGTGCAGATCCGGTAGAGTTACAAAATCCAATTTTAGGCATGGTAGAGTAAGGAGGTTCAATGGATAGCGAAGAAATCAATACACTTATACAATTCGCCACAGTGGCGAGAGAACAATCTTATAGCCCATACTCTAACTTTGCCGTAGGGGCTGCCTTGCTATGTCAGGATGGTACGGTGTATCAAGGTTGTAATATTGAAAATGCTTCCTTTGGTATGACGAATTGTGCTGAACGGACCGCTATTTTCAAGGCAGTATCCGAAGGTCATCGCCTATTTCAAGCCATTGCTGTGATCGCTGATACAGAAGGTCCATGTGCCCCTTGTGGTGCATGCCGTCAGGTGATGGTGGAGTTTAATATACCGACCATTATCTTGACTAATCTTAAAGGGCATACGCAGGTGTATACCTTAGATGAACTATTGCCATTGAGTTTTGGTCCAAAGAATTTATAAATCGCTCAATATGCAAAGAGCTCAATATACAAATAGCATATCCTCATATATAGTCTAGAAATAGTCTGGACATGGATTTGCCTATATGGTAGAACTGTATTTACATAACAAAAAGACTCACCCGTCGGTGAGTCTTTTTGTTTAACCTTATATGGTGTGGAGTACCAAGCCATCAGATAGAAGTTGCATGGCTTGGTGAGTGAATCTATTCTATACCGGATGAGAGTGCCGATTAGAACGCTGGAACGATAGCACCTTTGTATTTTTCAGCAATGAATTTTTTGATTTCTTCGCTTTGAAGTGCTTTCACCAATTTTTGGATTTCAGGACGATTTTCATCGCCTTGACGAACAGCAATGATGTTAGCATAAGGAGATTCTTTATCCTCTAATACTAATGCATCTTTAGCAGGGTTCAAACCAGCTTCTAAGGCATAGTTTGTATTTACTGTTGCTAAATCAACGTCTTCGAAGCTACGAGGTAATTGTGCTGCTTCCAATTCTACGATTTGGTAGTTATGTGGATTTTCTACGATATCAGCTTTTGTGCTAGCGATATTTTTGTTGTCTTTTAATTTAAGAAGACCAGCTTTGTCTAGAAGGATCAAAGCGCGACCACCATTTGTTGGGTCATTAGGAATCGCAATTTTTGCACCATCAGTCAATTGTTTGATATCAGTAATTTTTTTAGAATATAAACCGATTGGTTCCAGGTGAACTTTACCAACAGCTGCTAATTTAAGGTTGTGACCTTTAGCAAATTCTTCAAGGTATGGAACGTGTTGGAAGAAGTTTGCATCTAATTCCTTATCGTTCAATGCCAAGTTTGGTGTATTGTAATCAGTGAATTCTACCACCTGTAAATCCACACCTTCTTTTTCAAGAATTGGTTTTACTTGTGCTAATAATTCAGCATGTGGTACTGGTGTTGCCCCTACTTTTAATACCACTTTGCCACCGTTAGAGCCAGCAGCTGCTTTGTCAGCTTGTTTATCGCTGCCACAACCGCTGAGTAATAGAGCCCCGCCTAACACTACTGTTGCTGCTAATGCTAAAATTTTCTTCATTATAACATCTCCTTACTTTAATCGAGACTGGCTCGATAACAC
This sequence comes from Negativicutes bacterium, assembly GCA_009929605.1. Taxonomy (GTDB): domain Bacteria; phylum Bacillota; class Negativicutes; order Veillonellales; family Veillonellaceae; genus Veillonella; species Veillonella absiana. Next base: position 1,789 of record SAAC01000034.1, on the reverse strand, counting down.
TGTATAACGTTTTTTCTCAATGACAATATACTACTAAATTTTACAGAGTTCTACTAACTGTAAATACTTATAGTCGGTTATAGGATATTGCTATATCTGTTTTGTGAATTATAAGTTTAACGAATATCATATGTGACAATGTGAAAGCCCCATTACAAGTGAATGGGGCTTTCAATAATACTATATGAAATTAAAGGTTACTGTATCATGGCAGTGAATTACAGGAAAAGTATGAATTTCCCGATAATGAGGCCAATACCCCATAAAATGTTATAAAGGATGGAGGCCATGGCTGTAAAACTCATCGCCTTGTCTAGCTTGAATACATCATCATTACGAACGAGGATGGATACTACCTTAGCGGCAGGAATGGCAGAGAGCAGAGCCAAGAGGGATGTGACAGGAATATTGCCCTGATAGATCCAGGCGAATAACCACATGTAGATAAAGAAGTAACCAGTGCTCATTACGTTGAGGGCGCGGTCACGGCCGAGGACGATTGGCAATGTGCGACGACCATGGGATTTATCATTTTCATAGTCTCTAATATTGTTCGTTAACATGATGGCACCTACCAAATAAATGGAAGGAATAGCTGGAATCCATAGTGCCCAAGATAATTCGCGTGTCCAGGCATAGCTTGTAATCAACACGATGGCTAAGCCCATAGCAAGGCCAGAGGCAATTTCCCCAAAAGGTGTACGAGAAATTGGTTTAGGACCGCCAGAGTACAAGAAACTAATCAAGATGCAGAGCAGGCCGGCAGGAATGTACCACCAAGTTATGGTAGCTGACAGGTATATGCCGATAAGTAGTGAAATTACAGTAAAACCTTTGATGAGGTTTAATAATAAACTCATGGAAATAGCTCCACGTGTAACAGATCCAGCATTACCGATTTTTTGCCCATGATCGAGGCCTGATTTAAAATCGCAATATTCATTCCACATATTAGCTACGATTTGAGCGCATACAACGGCTAGAAAGATTAATAGGGAATGGAATAGGGCGAGCCCTGTGCCATGGGCGGCGCCAAAGGCATAATAACTAAAAGTGGCCCCAATAAAAACGGGACTGAATGCGGCTGCTAATGTACGGGGGCGCATTAAAGGGATAATTTCAGAGATTAACATGAGAGCTCCTCATAATATATTAAAATAGAGTATGCCATCATCAGATTAAACAGCTGTTACAGTGACGCATGAGTAAGAGCCTGTAGAGGATGACGGCATAGAACATAGAATTAATCTATTTTGATGCTTTTACAATAGGGGGAATGGCCCAGGGACATGGGATTTGCGCTAGAACTACGCCGATGCTGATGAAAAATACGCCCCATAATTCACGGGAGGTTAATGTTTCGCCCAGCACGAGGTAGCCAATGAGGGCGGCAAAGACCATTTCAAGGCTCATTAATAGGGAGGCCTCTGTAGGCGGTACCTTGCGTTGCCCGATGAGCTGCCCCGTATAGCCGATGGATACGGAGAGTAGACCGCCCCATAGAATTGGTAGCCATGCTGCCTCGATTTCACCAATGGTAATCGGTGAGTCTATTTGTGTATAAATAAAGGAGAATGCGGCACATGCCACGAATTGACCGAAGGCCAATCGAAATGAAGGATATTGTTTCGTGAACGTATTTAATAATAAAATATGACCAACCCAGAATACGGTGCTGAGCAATAAAATTGCATCGGCCCAGGAAATGGTGAAAGCCTCGTTGAGCGTCATAAATCCGGCGCCGAGAACAGCGAGGAGCACGCCAATGGCGGAATAAACCGTTAGGCTA
>SAAC01000033.1 GCA_009929605.1 Negativicutes bacterium | reverse complement strand
TTATATAGTAGAAAATATAATCTACTACGATTCATTATAAATGAAAGAGTTATTCATCAACTTTAAACATTGGTTGTAATCGTTCAATAACAGTCATAGTCTCTTTATGTTCCCCACGAATAGCTTCCTGCATCAATACTTGTTGTGCAGAAATTGGGTTTTCTTTAGCTACTACCTTACGATATGAGCCATCAACTTTCATAATATGAGCCTTTTGGTTATCCGCGAGATATAAATCAAGAATGCCCTTAATGCGTACTTTATGATTACGATCTTCGATTGGAATCATCAATTCCACGCGTTCATTCAAATTACGAGGCATCCAGTCAGCACTGGAGATAAAGATATTATCATTACCTCCATGACGGAAGTAGAAAATACGATGATGTTCAAGGAATCTACCAACTACGGAACGAACCGTAATCGTATCACTAACACCTTCAATACCTGGACGTAATGTACAAATCCCACGAATGATTAAATCAATTTTTACACCTTTAGATGATGCTTCATAGAGCTTAGCAATAACAGCCTTATCTAACAAAGAATTCATCTTCGCAATGATATAGGCATCTTCACCTTTTTCAGCCCATTTAATTTCTTCATCGATGTGCTCGATAATTTTTTCACGTAAATTCAACGGCGCTACAATCAATTTATTCCAAACCGGTGGATCCGAATACCCAGAAATTAAATTAAAGAAACGAGACGCATCTTCACCATATTCATCATTACATGTCATGATGCCACAGTCCGTATACATACGTGCAGTTTTACCATTATAGTTACCTGTTGCCAAGTGAACATAACGACGAATGCCATCATTTTCACGGCGTACTACCATGGTAATTTTGGAATGTGTTTTAAGACCTTTTAAACCATAAATTACATGACAACCGGCTTTTTCCAAACGACGAGCCATAATGATGTTATTCTCTTCGTCAAAACGAGCCTTAACTTCCATCAATACGGTAACTTGCTTCCCATTATCGGCCGCCCGGATTAAGGCTGCAATAATCGGCGAATTACCACTAACGCGATATAGAGTTTGCTTAATAGCCAACACATCTGGATCAGTGGCAGCTTGAGCGATAAATTTCTCTACTACTGTGAAAGATTCAAAGGGGTGATGAACAAAAATATCTCGTTCTTTAATTACTTCAAAGAGATTACTAGAGTCCGTATCCTTTAATTCAATGGCGCGTTTAGGTTCAAAGGCTTCGTAGCGGAGACGATCATACCCTGGATAGTCACAGAATTTAAAGTACATACGTAAATCAAGTGGACCATCAATGAGATAAGCATCTTTTTCTTCTAACTCTACACTTTCAAGGATAAATTCTAATAGATCTTTTTCACCAGTACCACTCACTTCAATACGAACTGCATCACCACGACGGCGACGACGCAAGGAAGCTTCCACTTCTGTAAGTAAATCTTTTGCATCTTCTTCATCAATTTCAAGATCCGCATCACGAGTAATACGGAAAATCATCGTCTTCTCGATATCATAGCCCATGAAGAATTCATCTGCATAATGTGTGATAACATCCTCTAAATACACAAATCGATGTTGACCTTTTTCCTTAGTAGGCAATTCAATAATACGATCTAATACTGATGGAATCGGTAAAATAGCAACTTTCTTTTCTTCATCATCATCAGATTTCTTAGCTGATACATCAGCAAATTTTTGTTTTGGTGTAATTTGCACAATAGCATTTATCGTATGGTTCGCCAAAAATGGGAATGGATGACCTGAGTCAACAGCTAGTGGTGTAACAACAGGATAAATATTCTGTTCAAAGTAATGGCGCAACCAATTTGCTGCTTCCACCTCGAGTTCCTTTGGTTTTACAAAGGTTAAGCCTTCTTGTTCACACAAATCCATAACTTGATGCAAATAAGTATATTGCATACTCACCAAACGTTTTACGGACTCATCAATAGCCTTTAATTGTGCCTTTGCATCCATATGGGCTGCATCATGTTTTACAATACCATTAATAGCCTGATGACGAAGCCCTGCCACACGAATCATAAAAAATTCATCTAGATTAGAGCTCGTTATAGCAATAAAACGTAAACGTTCCAATAATGGATTGCTTTTATCTACCGATTCTAAGAGGACACGCTGATTAAATTTTAACCATGATAATTCACGATTAAAATAATACTTTGAATTAGTAAACATTATCTAGCTCCTCCTATAATTAACTTGATTTCCATACCGAAAATTTCAGTAAAATATACGGCATCACGTTTAAACGTCCATGACTCTAATGAAATGTCTTGATCTGTATAGGCTGTGACAATCATAGTGTTATCTTGTTCAGTAATATCGATATCACTAATCTTTTGGTTACTGCCTGCATCCAAAGAACAAGCCATACGGATTACCGCTACCAATTTAGTAACTTGAATTTTTTGCAATTCTGTCAATTTGCGGAAATAGGCATCATCATCGGATGGCATGCCTTTGTAATGGTAATACACCACATTGGCGATGACTTCTTTTTCCTGTTCTGAAAGTCCAAAAATATCAGTACCCATCACAATATGATAGGAATGTTCCCCATGATTACGCAAGTTGATAAATTTACCTACACTGCAGAGATTGGCCGCAATTTGCGATAAATACCCCCAACGTTCTGGGAACCCTTTATCTTTCAAGACATTACAGAATTTCAAGCTAAAACGTTCCACCTCATGATCATGTACCGCATCAGTATGATACCGTCTAGCTATAGCACGAGCCAATTGAATATTTTGCTCTCGCAATTTATAGACATATGGATTTTGTTCAATCTCTACACCATGAAACCAACTGAGACCTTCCGAGAATGATACACCACTGATTAACAGATTATCTGGCGCAACCATATCCATAATTTCATGGTATAAAATAATGGTTGGCATTAAGATGTTCGCCTTAAATTCAGGTAAATTATAACGATTAATCAATTTAGTAGCTGTTACTCCCTCTAAGGAGTCTACAAATTTATTAAAATCGTAAGGCGACACCATAAGCATACTATTCTCTTTGGAGTTTTTCTCAGCCTTATATCCCATCAAAGAAGCAATTAAGCGTGCTTCATCACCAGATAATACAAGATTCTTAATATTGAATTCTTGTAATTCTTCTTTCAAAGGAGAAATAATACGGCGCATATATTCGGAAATAGCCGTAGAAAAAGACGAGGATGCTCGTTCGTTCCGTTTAAAGGATTCCATAACACGCAAAGAACCACTGTGCATATTACGTTGGAATAACATAGCTCCACCCTTCCACACAGTGATGCCTACACCACCAGAAGAAATATCCAGGAACATGAGAGCCTCAGAATCATCAAAAATATGATGATGATGGGTCATATCATAATGCAATAAGGAATATTTGTAATATACTTCCTTAGGCATATCGATAACCTCAACGCGCATACCTGTATGAATGAAAATTTGATCCAAAATACTACGACGATTTTGAGCCTCTCGAATAACGGTTGTTCCATATAGTTTGGATTTAGTTACTCCATAATCAGCCATCAATTGTTTGTAGCCCTTAAGGATTTGGCAAATTTCTTCTATTGTTTTAAAGCTAAGACGAGATGTTTGGAATAGTTCTTCCCCAAACGTAACTTCTCGGGATGCATGATCGATGACCTTAACATCATCAATACCTGCATATTCTAAAATGGTGATACTCATACTACTTGAGCCTACGTGTAACACAGCGTAGCGTAATACTTTGGGTATACCCATAGTTGCCTCCTATAGTGATTCTTTCCACTGTACCACTAATTGTTTTTTGAATTCTTTCTTGAATATTTTTACTGCCTTTTCAACTGCTGCATTCGCTACAGATGTATCACAATCCTTACGAATCCAAGCAGTGACAATAATTTGATTTTCCTTAATCGTAGTCGCCAATGATGTAACGAATTGTTCGTGACTTTCATCCAGGGCCTCTGCCAATGCAAGAATGGCAGATAATTTTTGCCCCACTGATTTATCCTCACCTGTCATCAGCTGTCCATAAATGAAATTCCTATATTCCTTTGTGAGCAATCCATGAGAATTCATAACGATAAACCCACACAAGGCCTGCTCTACATGGCTAATACCATATAAATTACTATTAATCAATACATAGGCTCCATGACGCGCATGATTATAATAATTAACCTTTTTCCCGATATCATGTAACAAAGCAGATACGGTTAAAAGTTTTTGGAATCTTTCACCAAAACCATGCATAGGTTCCATTTGTTCGAATAAGGTATTTGCCAATTGAGAAACATATTTACCATGAATAAGTTCTCGTTTATTAATACCTAATAATACATTTTCAGCAGAATGAATTAAAATGTCATTGATGATGGGATTCCCCCCCATATACTCTTGACCATAATAATCATAAAAGAGTCCCTCACGTAAACCACAGCCGCCTACAACAAGACGATCTGCATCTAAATAGTTAATGAGTTCCTCCACAATAGCTAATCCGGCCACGATAATATCAGCACGTTCTGATGAAAGGCCAGGTATTTTTTTTCGCTGTGCCAAGGGCTTATCTTTCACCATCTCAACGATATCATGGAATCGTTCTCTTGGAACCTCGTAATTATGCAATCGTGTCACTGGGTAATTGATACGGCGCTGATCCATTTTTGCAATATTACGTGCCGTACCCCCAATACCAAGAAGCGGTAATTTCAAATCATGGAGCCATTTGTTATCATTCAAGATATCTTGAATGGCATTCACCATTTTTTCGTACTCTTTCTCACCCATTTCATCGCCCTTTTGAAAGTTCCCTGTCAAGGTCAATGCACCGATTGGCAAACTAACAGATTTTACAGGTTGGCGATTATTAACCAGGGTCACCTCTGTACTGGCACCACCCAAGTCAAAGATTACGAAATCCTCTAGATCAACGGTATTAATAACACCTAGGAACCCTAATCGGGCTTCTTCTTCTCCCGAAATACAATGAAGATTAAAGCCGGTTTTCTTACGAACACGTGCAATAAAATCGTCACCATTTTTTGCAAGACGTACAGCCGCTGTGGCCACTGCATATGTTTTGTTAGACTCCATAGCCTCGGCCATATGAGCAAAGGCCTTCAGAGATCGTATAGCACGAGACATCGCTTCCTCTGTGAGTTTATTTTCACCCCACATATTTTCACTCAAGCGAATACTTTCCTTCTCTTGATATATCAAAGAGTAGCTACCGGCACTAGAAATTTCAGATATAACAAATCGAACAGAGTTCGATCCTAAATCAATAAAGGAGATACGTTCCATTATATTCTTCCTTACTATAAAACTTAATACTATATATCTATTAGTATACCATATATAGTGCTGTTTAGACTGATTCCCCTGAAATAGATACATTTCTATCTATCAGGCATTCATTAGCGTATCAAAAAACATTCAAATCTCTGCCTATTTCTTGTAAAGAACATGTAAAGAGATGCCTATGCCTATATATTCTATCTAGATCTTACGCCATAAGATAATGGATAAAAAAGGTACTATAATAAAAAAAACGACTGCAGGCTCATGACTACAGTCGTTTTGTGTTTATTCAATTCCAAATACGCGTTTCCCATTTTCCAATGCAATTTGGGCAAATTCATCAACATCCATACCTTTTAAGGCTGCAATTTCTTCCGCTACAAATTGTGTTTTGCTTGGATCATTGCGACGACCTCTAAATGGTGGTGGTGTCAAATATGGGGAATCTGTTTCTATAAGGATACGATCCAATGGTACTTGTTTAGCCACTTCCTTTAAGGATGTGGATTTAGGGAATACCACGGAACCTGCAAAAGAAATATAAAAACCCATCTTAATGAGTTCTTTTGCCATCTCCCAACTACCAGAGTAGCAGTGTAAAATCCCCCAATTGTCTTTACCTTCATTACGAAGGATATCCATTAAATCGCCATGGGCATCACGGTCATGAATGAGGATTGGCAAATCCACTTCACGCGCCAATTCAAGTTGACGGATGAATACTTTCTTTTGAGTAGAACGGTCGGAGAAATCATAGTAATAATCCAAACCGATTTCACCTACGGCACGAACCTTATCATTATACAAGGCTTGGTCCTTGAAGTATTCATAATCATCATCTGTAAAATCCTTGGATTCATGAGGATGTGTCCCCACCGCTGCGTACAGATTTGGGTATTGTTCTGCCAGGGCAATACCAGATTCCACAGTGCCCCGATCAACACCGGGAATCAAGATATACTCTACACCCGCGTCAAAGCAGCTTTGTAGCATTTCAGCGCGGTCATTGTCATATCGTTCATCATTGATATGAGCATGTGTGTCAAATAAACGCATTTATTTCACCAAACTTCCTGCAGGTAAGGATTCGATATTCGTAACTTCTAAATGGTCCGCCCAGTCAGAGCCAGATAAAATCATGCCATAGGACTCGATGCCCATTAATTTTTTAGGCGCTAAATTCGCAAGGTAAATAACCTTCTTGCCAATCATTTGCTCTGGTTCGTAATATTGGGAAATACCACTTACTACCGTACGTTCTTCAATACCGATATCCAATGTGAATTTCAATAATTTTTTGGATTTCTTAACCTTTTCACAAGTTAATACTTTTGCCACACGAAGATCAAGCTTTTCAAAATCATCATATGTGATGTGTTCTTTTAGTGGAGCAATTGTACCTTCTTCAATCGCTGCACCATCAGCTACTTTTGCATCACCTGCCGTTGGTGCTGCATCACGAGCTACTGATTTTGCTTCTGTAGCAGCTTGTTCTACTTCTTTGGTAGCTTCTACCATTTCTGGAATATCGAAACGAGGATAAATTGGTTCACCTTTCACAACAGTTGTACCAGTCGCTAATCCCCCCCATTGTTTTGCATCAGCTAATGTAGACGATTCAAAACCAGTTAAGCCCAATTGTTCCCAAATTTTAGGAGCCCCTACAGGAATAACTGGACTCACCAAGATACCTATAATACGAAGTGCCTCTGCCAAATGGTACATAACAGATTGCAATCGTTCTGCATCACCGTCATTTTGACCTTTCGCCAATACCCAAGGCATTGTTTCATCGATGTATTTATTCATACGACCAATAAAGTTCCAAACTGTGCGCAAACCTTTGTTGAGTTCCATGTTTTCCATGTAGCTTTCAAAATCGTTAGCTGTTTGAACAGCCAAAGTCTCAACGTCACGGTCAAGATCATCCATAGCCTCGTGTTTTGTAACCACACCACCATGATATTTAATAATCATAGCCACTGTACGGTTCAACAAGTTACCCAAATCATTGGACAAATCCGCATTAATTTTTGTAACGAAATTAGGCAATGTAAAATTACCATCGTTGCCCAATTGGATTTCGCTGAGCAAGAAGTAACGCAAGGAATCCGCACCGTATGTTTCAATCAACGGAATTGGGTCAATAACATTGCCCAAGGATTTACTCATTTTTGTGCCGTCTACGATCATCCAGCCATGGCCAAATACCTTTTTAGGAATTGGCAATTCAAGGCTCATGAGCATCATCGGCCAAATAATGGAATGGAAACGAACGATTTCCTTACCCACTAGGTGTAAATCTGCGGGCCAGTATTTTTTATACAGCTCGCCATCCCCATCAAATGGAACCAATGCACTGATATAGTTTACTAATGCATCAAACCATACATAAACAACGTGTTTTGGATCGAATGGTACCTTGATACCCCAATCAAAGGATGTGCGAGATACGCAAAGGTCTTCCAAACCTTGTTTTACGAATTGAATCATTTCATTACGACGAGATTCTGGTTGAATGAAATCAGGATTTTCATCGATAAATTTTAACCATTGTTCTGTGTATTTACCCATTTTGAAGAAATAGCTTTCTTCTTTAACTCGTTCTACAGGGCGACCGCAGTCTGGGCATGTATGATTAGGTCCAAGTTTTTGTTCAGTCCAGAATGTTTCATCTGGTGTACAATACCAACCTTCATATTCAGCTTTGTAAATATCACCTTTATCAAAGGCTTTTTGGAATAAAACTTGTACTACTTTTTCATGACGTTCATCTGTGGTACGGATAAAATCATCATTGGAAATATGTAATTTTTCCCAAAGATTTTTGAATCCATTAACAATATTTGTTGTGTATTCTAATGGTGTTACACCGTCTGCCTCAGCAGCACGTTGAATTTTTTGACCATGCTCATCAGAACCAGTCAAGAAACGTACATCATAACCAGCTAATCGTTTGAAACGAGCAATAGTATCGGCAATGGATGTACAGTATGTATGACCAATGTGCAGTTTCGCACTTGGATAATAAATCGGTGTTGTAATATAGTAAGTTTTTTTATCTCCCATGATGAGCCTCCTCTGTGATTTTCGAATGAGAAAATCAATTACTGTCTTTCTACTACATTATATACGTCTCGACGAGAAACGCCAAAACGCTTTGCCACTTCTCGAATGGCTTCTTTTTTAGGTATGCCCTGGTCAACCAAGGCTTGCACTGCTTCCTCATAGGATACAGGTTCTGCTTCGTTGCTTTCATCATCATACTGTTCCACAGTGTCACAGCCTCCGATTAAAAGCACAAATTCACCCTTATAGGTGATTTGTTCGAGATCCTCCACGAGGGCCCCTAAATCAGTGCGCAAGAAGGTTTCAAATTTCTTCGTCACCTCGCGAGCGACAACGATTTGTCGATTGCCTAGGACGGAATGCATATCCGTGAGGACCTCTTTCAAACGGTGTGGAGCCTCATAGAGCATGAGTGTTCCCGTTTGTTTCGCCATCGCCTCCAAGGCCTCGATGCGATGTTTCCCTCGTTTTGGTAAAAAACCAAAGAAGGTAAATTGTTTCGTATCAAGCCCCGATGCAATGAGTGCAGTGAGCGCTGCATTACATCCCGGTAATGGCACAATGTCTATTCCCCTCTCAATGGCGCGGGTAACTAGGTCTGCGCCAGGATCAGAAATGGCCGGCATCCCCGCATCACTAACGCACGCAATGGACTGTCCTTGTTCCAGGAGGTCCATGATATAACCGCCCTTTTCCTCCTTGTTATGTTCATGGTAGGAAATGAGCGGTTTTTGAATGTCAAAATGTTTCAGCAATATGCCTGTGTGCCGAGTATCCTCCGCAGCAATGGCATCTACCTCATTTAAAATGCGTACCGCCCGATAGGTCATATCCTCGAGATTGCCAATCGGCGTCGGCACTAAATAGAGTGTACCTCTAGTATTATCGGCCATACCAACTAGCCACCTCCTCGCTGTACACATTCTGTTCTTTATAAATTACTAATGGTGCTTCCACCGTCATGCCTGGCTTGCCACCTTGCATAGCCTCAATGAGAACTAATTTTGCCTCACTATGGTGAAAGCTATGTACAAACCGCATTCGCTTCACTTCAAACTGTTGTAACTTGAGCTGATCTAACGCATAGGCCAACCGCTCTGCGGTATAAATCATCCAACAATAACCACGAAACTTCACAAGTTTTTTAGCAGACTCTAATGCTTCACCGAGCATCGTTGTCCCTTCATGTAAGGCCTTAGCCACATCAGAACTCACCGACACATGACCGGTATTTGTTCCATAATAAGGAGGATTGATGAGAACACCGTCAAAGGGAAGATTATCTGGTACATTTCTTTTTTCTGCTTGACTGTTTGTATCTATTGAACACGATTCATCCAATGATTGACCACCTGATTTCAACGCTTGTAACGTCATAGTCCGATAGTCACAACAGATAATTTCAACTTGTTGTTCCTTATGATTGTACCGCACACTTCTCTCTGCCAGTTCGGCTGTAATGGGGTTGATTTCTATCCCCGTTACATGACCGGCTCCAAGGCTCGTAGCTACTAATGGAATCACCCCAGTGCCCGTTCCTAATTCTACATAACGACCTTTTCCCTTATACTTCGGGAAGTGAGCCAGTAGAATAGCATCTATAGAGAATCGGAATTGATCTGTTCGTTGATAGATTTTCATATTATCAATGATTAAATCATCCAAGCGCTCTAAATTATATTCACTCATCAGGTAATGCCACTTCAGACCATTTCAAATCGATGGTACGACCGGCCTCCAATTGAACCTTAACAGTATGCTTGTTGTAATTAATACGCAACACTTTGCCGATACCTTCATCAGTAACGACTTCCTTACCAATCCCTGGTGGTTCCACATCTCGTGGTGCTTGGGTATGTTCTTTTTTCACATACAAGTCGCCACCTTTTTTGTACAAATCATCTTCATAATTGAGGCAGCACATCAAGCGTCCACATACACCAGAGATTTTAGTAGGATTCAAACTCAAGTTTTGATCCTTCGCCATACGAATAGATACAGGTGTGAAATCACCAAGGAAATTAGCACAACATAATGGCCGACCACAAGCGCCAATACCATTAAGAACCTTTGCTTCATCACGTACACCAACTTGGCGTAACTCAATACGCGTACGGAATACCGTCGCTAAATCTTTTACGAGCTCACGGAAATCAATGCGTCCGTCCGCAGTAAAGAAGAAAATAATTTTATTCATATCAAATGTATATTCTACATTGATTAACTTCATCGGTAATTTACGCTTTTCGATTTTTTCCAAACAAATATCGAAAGCCTTTTCTTCGCGCTCTTTGTTTTTCTCAATTTGTTTGAGATCTTTTTCTGTAGCCTTACGAACAACGCTTTTAAGCGGTGTTGCCAGTGTATCTTCTTTAACGTCCTTTGGTCCAATGACAACGGTACCAAATTCAAGACCACGTGCTGTTTCTACAATCACGCCATCTCCAGCTGCTAATGAAAATGTATCTGGCAGGAAGTAATATATTTTACCCGCTTTTTTAAAGCGTACACCAACGATGGTTACCATCTAATCCTCCTGTCGAGCTTTGTGAAGGGCAATACTTATGCCATCCATCACAAGAGCTGTCTTGATATGTAAACGGAGAGCCGATTCCGCCTGTAGCGTTTCTGGAACGATACGAGCGAGAGCCTTTGTGCTCCACCGAGATAATAGTTTTGTTAATTGAGCGGTCTTTGTAGGCAATTGTAATTCTGCCTGGGTAGCCCCATTTTTTAGAGCTAGCATATCGCGTCCAACGAGACGCAACCAATGGAGTAATTCACCAAGATCCTCGCGAGATAGTTGTTCTGTCCACAAGGAAATCAATGTAAACCATCGATTTTCATAGGCTAGCGCATCCATCACCTTAATGGCCAAATCGAGCATGGCAATATTTTGCTCCTCTGCCAATTGACGTACCAAGGCTGGATTTCCATGGCCTGTTAACAAGGCCTGATCTATATTGTGTGTTATACCCTCTTTCATAAGGGCTTGGCGGATACTGTCATCATCGACGGCCCGGAATGCTACGCCCATGCATCGAGATACAATAGTGGGCAACACGGTATTAATTTTGTCCGTCACAATGATGAAATACACCTGGCTAGGCGGTTCCTCTATGGTTTTCAACATAGCGTTCGCCATAATGGCATTAGCCGTGTGAAAGTCCTCAACAATGACCACTCGGTTGCCATTACCAGCCACATTCAGATGGTCCTGTAGTAAGGAATACCACTGCTCCACCTTAAGAGTCTGTTTCATCGGCCGCAGCCAGAATACATCGCCCTTATCCATGTAGAGAGGCAAGCCCTCTGCATCAATTTTCTTTTGTGATTCCCCATTAGCCAAACGAGCCTCAGCGGTTTGTTCCAAATAGGCATGCCCTTTATGAGAGGAAAACACTGGTCTCCCTACTAATGTCGAGGCTAGACCAAAAGCCATATCTAGTTTTCCTAGGCCTGATTCCCCATAGAATAACAAGCTATGTGGCAATACTTGGCGCTGAACGAGTTCAGTTAATTGCTCTTTGATTGTATCTTGTCCAATGACGGTATCAAAATATCCCATCAAAGCCTCCTATTTCATCGTCCTACTAGATATGCTTAACGTTTATATTATACAGGAAAAGCCTATATTTTAAAAGAATAACTATATACTATATCCCTATGAATATAGCTTAGCAACCATGTTAGTAAACATCCTATGAACTTTACTAGATGATGTCAAGAACTATACATTGCTTTTAATGATCTGCATCACAATGGAATACACATCATCATGAATACTTTCAACAGATCGCATTTGTGGTACTGTATCCGCTGCTTGTGCCTCAGTACAAGCAATACGATGCCATCCATAACGATTTACTAGTTCATCATAAGCACCATGAACAGCCGCTAAATGATGACGATCTTTCTCGTGAATATCGCCCGTTTCACCGCCGGTTTTTCCCTTACGCTCAGCCATCAAGGCCTCACTAGTAGCCAGAGGCACATCGAGCAAACACACCGCATCAGGACGAGGTAATTCAAATTTACCAAATTCAAAATCCTCTAGCCAATCTAAAAATGCCGTACGCTCTGTAGCATTTGTATATTTCACCATTTGATGTACCATATTGGATGTCGTATAGCGATCTGCCAAAATAATGCCACCTTGTTCATAAAATTCTTGCCAATCTTGGCGGAATGATGCAAAACGATCAATAGCATACATGGAGCTCGCCACATAAGGATTCACATCGCTCGCATCCTTACCAAATTCACCAGCCAAGTACATTTTGATAGGCATAGCCGCCCCACTATCATAATTAGGAAAACTTACAGCCTTTACCCGATATCCTTCTTGGACAAGGCGCTCTTTCAATCGCGCTGTTTGCGTAGCCTTACCGCTGCCATCGCCGCCCTCTAGAATAATTAATATTCCCATAGTATCTCCTCATAACTAGGTTAAACTTGTTTATCTCCGCCACCCATTTTGCAAATAACCAATTAAATTCATCTAATTAGCACAAATCAGGTGACTAGTAATTTCACCTTAAATATTTAATCACCCACAATGTCTCTAAACTCGCATCATCGGCACCATTAGGAATATATCCTTGTGATTGTTTCATCTCTATATATTGTAACACGTCTGGGGTGATTCGTTCGCCTACACCTACAAATGGAATGCCCGGTGGATAATAACTGATAGTTTCCCCGCTTATGCGTCCATATGACTCAGCGATAGCTATACGCTCACGTTCACTATATAATGCCTGTCGTGGTGAAAGTACCACTTCAGGTATAGGTAGATACTGTGTATCCTCAATACTACTCGTATCATGTTTTAGATTACTATTTGAATCTTGTTTTACACCAAAAGTTTCATTTTCGTTTACACCACTAGTTCCATTTGGGATGTCCATGCTTCTCAACATTTCTTTACCATCCTCAGACGATTGCAAAATAGTTTCGCTCACATGACGTACTACCTCTACCAAAGCGCGAATACTATCCTGAGAATCTCCAATGGTGATAAGCACCAATACATGATGCGCTTGTACAAGCTCCACCTCGATGTGTTCTAGGCGGAGTAATTTTTCAAATTCCACCCCTGTTAACCCCAAATCACGAGCATCAATGAGGACCTTTGTTACATCATAATTAGCTGCGTTAGTAGATGAAGCACTTGTACTTTGGCAATTTATATCATCGATTACAATCGTATTACTGGAATAGTCCATAATTCGGATACCAGGAATCTCTGCTAATTCCCGACGTAATTGTAGAGCTAAATTTACTGTCTCATTGACGATACTTTCACCATTCATCGCCAATTGATGACGGGCCATATCAAGAGAGGCGAGAAAAATGTAATTAGGACTTGTACTTTGTAACATCTGATGCATTTGCGTAACACGACGATAATCAATGAGATTTCCTTGACCGAAGAGCATCGATGTTTGTGTTAGGGCCCCTACAGATTTATGCGTACTCTGTGCCACAAGATCAGCACCAAATTCAAGGGCCTCCCGAGGTAAACGCGCTGAAAATGGCAAATGAGGTCCGTGGGCCTCATCCACCAAAACAATAACACCACGGTTATGGGCCTCGACCACAATACGTTCCAGATCGACACCAATACCATAATAATTAGGATACACCAGCAAAATGGCTTTCGCCTCGGGATGAGCTTCTAGTGTTTCTACAACATTCTCTACACTTGCCCCCAGTGGCACCCCCCAATTAACATCAAACCGACAGTCCAGGTACACTGGTTTAGCTCCAGATAATACAAGTCCGCTCATGACAGAACGATGTGCTTCACGGGGAATAATAATAGTATCCCCTGGACCTACTACGGACATAATCATAGCCTCGATGAGGGCCGTCGTACCATTAACAGAGAACCAGCACTGAGCCGCACCATATAGTTCGGCTGCCAAGTCTTGCGCTTCCTTTAAACACCCCTCTGGCTCATGTAAATCGTCTAAGGCATACATAACACCTAAATCATAGGGCAACGCAGGTCCCATCCACTCTGTTAAGAGTGACGGAGCACGATGTCCAATTTTATGACCCGGTGTATGGAACGGCACGAAATGTTCATTTTTATAATTTTCTAAAGCCTCAACAAAAGGCATTTTATCCTGATTCATTAGTAATCCTATATTTATTATATTAATGAGAGCTCAAGCTTAATTCACTAGAACTCCAAATTCATAAATGTTCTAATATAAAATTATACCAAAAAGGAGGTAATAGCAAAATGACTATTACCTCCTTTGGGGTTTATTTACATTCCATAGTACATATTAGGATTCCTCAACATATAGTATAGGACCTGTATTTAATTAAACTTTACTTATTCAACAACAGCTTCAGCAGATTTATTTTTCCGCCATTGATATAGTGTAATTAATGCTAATATCACTAACCCAGTAATATCTGTTAAAGAACCAGGGTTAATTAACATTAAACCACCAGCTAACATAAGAATACGTTCCCACCAAGAGGATTTTGTAATATAGAACCCAATCATAGCAGCACTAACACCAGCCATACCAATAATAGCTGTTACTGTTACAGATAACAAGTTGAGTGGTGTAGCATTAATCATCAACATCTCTGGATTATACACAAAAATGTATGGAATCAAAAATGCCCCAATAGCCAATTTTGAGGCCTCTACCCCAGTTCGTAATGGATTACCACCACTAATGGCAGCGCCCGCAAAGGCAGCCAATGCTACTGGTGGCGTAACGTCAGCCACAATACCAAAATAGAACACAAACATATGAGCCGCCAAAATTGGTACGCCCATTTGTACCAATGCAGGAGCCGCTACAGTAGATGTAATAACATAGTTTGCTGTCGTTGGAACACCCATCCCTAATAAAATAGAAGTCAACATAACACAACCAAGCATAAGAATTAATACACCACCAGAAAAGTCAATCAAAGCAGATGCTAATTTTAAACCTACACCAGTTTTTGTTACTACACCAATAATAATACCAGCTGCTGCACAAGCCACTAATACACCAAGAGCACCTCTAGCACCAGCTTCTAGGCCAAATACAATTTGGCGCCATGTTAAACGTGTATTTTTACGGAACATCGCTACTACTACAGAGAGGAAAATCCCCATCAATGCCGCACGCATTGGTGTATAGCCAACAACAAGTAAATATACAATTACCACTAAAGGAATTGCCAAATGACCACGTTCTTTAAAAATAACCCACGCCTTTGGTAATAAATCTCTTGGAATACCTTGTAAATTGTTTTTGCGAGCTTCAAAATGTGTTCCTAACCAAATGCCAAGGAAATACAATAAGGCGGGAATTGTTGCCGCTTTTACAATTTCCATGTATGGAATGCCAACGAATTCTGCCATCAAGAAAGCCGCAGCACCCATAATTGGTGGCATCAACTGACCACCTGTAGATGATGCAGCCTCTACTGCACCAGCAAAGTTTTTGTTATATCCCAATTTTTTCATCATAGGGATGGTAAAGCTACCTGTCCCAGCTACATTAGCAACGGAACTGCCAGATACGGTTCCCATTAAGCCACTAGATAACACGGCAACTTTCGCTGGGCCACCACGAGCCCAACCAGCTAAAGCATTAGCCAAATCGATAAAGAATTGGCCTAACCCAGTAGATTCTAGGTACGCACCAAACAAAATGAATAGGAATATAAATGTAGCGGATACACCTAAAGGAATACCAAATACCCCTTCAGTTGTAAAATACAAGTGCCCTATTAATTGACTCATTGTCAATCCTCTATGAGCAAGAATCCCTGGTGCATAGGGACCAAGGAAGGCATATGCCAAGAAGAATAACACAACACATACGATAGGAAGGCCTACAACGCGTCGTGCTGCTTCAATAACAAGGACTACGCCTAATATACCAATTGCTAAATCCATATCAGTCATAGCACCAGCACGCATTACAAGTTCTTGATATTGTGTAACAATGTAAAGTGGTGATAAACCAGCTAAAATAGCCAAGATAAGATCCGGAATGTGAAGTTTATGATCATGTCTCCACGCTTTTCTACTAGGATACAATATAAATACAAGCACTAGACCAAAGCTCAAATGAACGGCTCTTTGCAACTGTGCATCTAATAAACCAAAAATACCAGTATAAATATGAAATATGGAAAAACAAATAGCGAAAATGGATATAAATTTCGCAATAATTCCAACATATTGTTTTACAATACTTTCATTTTCCAA
>SAAC01000116.1 GCA_009929605.1 Negativicutes bacterium | reverse complement strand
GCCAATATAATATGACTGGAATTTTATGGGGCAAAAATCTATAGTTTCTAATAATTACGTATGTCAAAGTATTGATAAAAACAATTGATTTAGCAGTTTACAAATTTAGCAGACTAAAGTATAATGGTGTTCATAGATAAAAATGTATGTGTATTGTAGGAGAAATATCATGAAATTAAAGAAAATTGTAGCTATAGGTCTTACTGCTATCTCCATGATGGCACTTATTGTAGGTTGTGGTAATGATGCAAAACCAGCAGCCACAAACGAATTGCCTAAAAAAATCGTTATCGGTTTAGATGACAGTTTCCCACCAATGGGCTTTAAAAATGAAAAAGGTGAAATTGTAGGTCTTGATATCGACTTGGCAAAAGAGGCCGCTAAACGTGCTGGCATGGAAGTTGAATTTAAAGGTATCGACTGGGCTAGTAAAGAAGCTGAACTTAAAAGTAAACACATCGATGCATTGTGGAATGGTTTGACTGTAACTCCAGAACGTGAAAAAAATATCTTGTTCTCCAATCCTTACTATAATGACAAAGAATATATCGTAGTTCGTGCTGATGACAATAGCATCACTGATAAAGCTAGCCTAGCTGGTAAAGTAGTAGCTGTACAACAAGCAAGTACTGGTGAACGAGCTATCGATGCAGATGCAGCAGCAAAAACTGTAAAAGAAATCAAACGTTATCCAGACTTCATGAATGCATTCATGGATTTAGGTATTGGTCGTGTTGATGCGGTTATCGCTGACGGCGTAATTGCTCGTTATACGATGCAAAAAGAACCTGGTAAATATAAAATCGTTGAAGGTACTGATTATGGTGTAGATGTATTTGCAGTTGGTTTCCGTAAAGAAGATACTGCACTTCGCGATAAATTCAACCAAATCTTGATCGACATGAAAAAAGATGGCTCTGCTGACCAAATCTTCATTAAATGGTTCGGTACTGCATCTGAAATCAATAAAGACGACGTAAAATAATATTTTTACTGTATGTCTGATGGACTTGATAGTATATAATATATATAGGGTCATTAATAAGATACAGAGTGCATTGCACTGAATATAGAAGAGGGGCCGATGAGGCCCCTTTCCTACGTATGATAAGGAGTTTATTATGTTAGAGTACTTTTTGCAGATTATTCCAGCTATTGCGGATGGTCTCAAAGTCACAATTGCATTATTCTGTGTTGTTTGGATATTATCTATTCCGGGTGGTATTTTATTAGCCTTAATTCGCTTATCTGGATTTGCATGGATGGGGCGAATTGTGGATGCTTTCGTATACTTGATGCGTGGTACACCATTAATGCTTCAAATTTTATTTATGTATTATGCCTTACCAATTATTCCTTATGTAGGAATTCAAATGGAAGATACTACAGCAGCGGTTGTATCCTTTGTGCTTAACTATTCTGCATATTTGTGCGAGATTTTCCGTGGTGGTATTCAGTCCATTCCTCGTGGTCAATACGAAGGAGCGAAGGTGTTAGGTTTTACTTATGTACAAACTATGAAAACCATTATTCTTCCACAAATGTTAAAACGTGTTGTACCACCATTGGCCAATGAAACTATCAATTTATTGAAAGATACGTCTCTCGTATACATTTTAGCAATGAATGATATTTTGCGTATCACTCGTTCTATTGTGCAACGTGATTTTGATATTTCTGCCTTTCTTGTGGCGGCAGTATTCTATTTAATTTTTACCTTTATATTAACCAATGCGTTCAATTATTTAGAAAAACGCCTTGCTGTATATGACGAATAAGGGGCTTGGTATGACTTTCATTAGTATGCAACATATAGAAAAACGATTCGGTGATCAAGAGGTCCTCAAGGACGTATCTTTGGAGATGAAGCGCGGTGAAATCGTGTCTATTATCGGCCCATCTGGGTCTGGTAAATCTACATTTTTACGTTGTTTGGGACAATTGGAAACCATTGATGGCGGTACCATTACCGTTGATGAGGATGTGCTTGCTAGTACAGATGCGCAAGGCATCGTAACCTACGCGGATAAATCCAAGGCGCACGATATTTTGTTGCGCATGGGTATGGTATTTCAATCCTTCAATTTATTCCCACACATGACGGTACTTGAAAATATTATGGTGGCCCCACGTATGGTGAAAGGAATGAAAGATGAAGATATTTTACCTATCGCAGAGCGTTTGCTCACAAAGGTAGGCCTTTGGGAGAAACGATATGGGTATCCATCTCAATTGTCTGGTGGGCAAAAACAACGTGTAGCCATTGCTCGTGCATTGGCGATGGATCCAGAAATTTTACTCTTTGATGAACCAACATCTGCACTTGATCCAGAATTAACTGGTGAAGTATTAAAAACCATTAAAGGTTTGGCGGAAGATCATATGACGATGATTATCGTAACACATGAAATGAACTTTGCTCGTGATGTGTCGGACCGCGTTATTTTCATGGCGGATGGTATCATCCAAGAAGAAGGTACGCCAGAACAAATTTATGGTAATCCTACATCTCCAAGGACAAGAGCTTTCTTGGAATCTATGTTGTAAACATTTACGAGGATATGTATTCTATATCATGTGCATAATGCACGTGTGTGTACAATGCATATCCTCATAGTTTATGTATTTGTGCAAGGAAATTAGAAAATGACAGTAGTTAATCTAAAGTGGTGGAATAAATGAATTTACCATACTCTGTATTGCTAAAACAATTAAATAGAGGTTTGTTAGTAGGGGCTTTGCTAGCCACATTAGTGGTGGTCCCTGGATTGGCAGAAAATACCGTAACTGATGATGGGCATAGTGTAACTCAAGTGGTCAGAATACCTGAGGCTATCACTGAATCTCATGAAGGTGCATTTGAAATTCTACCAGATCAATATCGTCAGTATGCCACTAAAATGAATACAGTGGTTAAAGATTATGATGCAGGATTTGAATTTACTCTGCCTTGGCGTGTAGCTGATGGAGTTCATGTAAACATGGATGTTAAGAGTGATAGCGAACATATTCAAGGGTATTCTTTTAACTTAACTACAGCTGGTACAGGTGAAGCCTATACAGTGTCATTTACAAAACGGAATAACACGCCTACAACAGGAACATCTCAAAAAGTTTGGAATACGACATGGTATGATATACCTATCAAAGGGATGACCAATGCAAAGTACTTGGAAATCTGGCGTAAAAATAGCGGGATATTTGAACATAATTCCGTAGATGGTGGCTTTTTTGAAAAGAGAGACGCCCAAGCGGCTCGGTGGAGTCGTATTACTCCTAAACAGGATTCCGATGAGACAGTTGGGTCCTTGATGGAGGTGGAGTT
>SAAC01000032.1 GCA_009929605.1 Negativicutes bacterium | reverse complement strand
ATGGCTGGTGAATGTTCTCGTGCTATTATCATGGGACACCAAAGTGTGGCCTTTGATGGCACTACTGAGGAGTTATTCACTGGTGACTATGATCTTCATGATTGGGGCCTCACAAAACCACCATCTGTGGAATTATCTGATGCCGTACCTGGTCTTGGATATTGCAAGTCCATGGCTGAATTTAAAGAACGTATGTTAGCGCACTTGGCGCAGAAATAGGAGGGGACCATGGAACGATTAGTACCATTTACAAAAATTCTGTTGACCCTCGCCGTATCTGCGTGGGCTATCGCGTTACAAACATGGGAACAACTATTGGGCCTCGTAGTGGTCGAATTAGTGCTCCTCGCTATGACGGGTTTGCTAGGTAAACAAATTAAACCTGTTATCGCTTTGGCCGGTTTTGCCGTATTCCTCGGTGTTGTTCAATACATTGGCAGCGGTGATATCGTATCCTCCGCAGTGGCGGGCCTTCGCATGTTGGCCATGACCATGGTGTTCATCATGCTTTTGGCTACAACGAAATTGCAGGATTTAACGGCATCCCTCGTAATGCAATGTAAAATTCCTTACGAATATGCCTTTATGTTCACCGCAGCGCTTCGCTTTGTGCCAGATTTCATTGCTGAAAGCCACGCTGTACAAGAGGCTCAGGCTTGTCGCGGACTTTCACTAGAGGGAAATGTATTCAAACGCATTAAATCCTATATGTCCGTTATTCAACCATTGTTATTGAAATCCTTGGGACGTTCCGAAACCATGGCATTGTCCTTGGAATTGCGCGGATTCGGCGGTCCAACACATAGTTTCGCTGCAACGGTAGGTTTGAAATCCTTGGATTATATCGTGATTGCTGTATTGGTAGCGATTACAGTAGTGTTGTTTGTGATTCGATAAATGGGGTTTACAGAATGAATATACAACAAGAACGTCATGTGGTAGGTTACAATCGTTACCGCAGTCGTTTAGTGGATGGACATACGCATACAGAATTATGCCCACATGGCAGTGGGGACCGTACGGCATTGATGATTGAGAAGGCCATTGAATGCCGTATTGAAAAGATTTGCCTCACTGAGCATGCACCATTGCCAGCGAATTTCATCCAAGAATATATTGGGGATGCAACGGCTCTACAGACGGCAGCATTACAACGCAATCAAGTGGATACCTACTTGGAATTAGGACGACAATTGCAACGTACCTATGGGTCTCGTATCGATATTTCCATTGGTTTCGAAGTTGATTTCATACCAGGATTCGAGGCAGATACACGTGATTTCCTAGATCAATATGGTCCGCTTACAGAGGAAAATATTTTGTCCGTTCATTTCATGGATGGTGTGAATAATGGATTCTGGTGCGTTGATTATAGCGAAGAGGAGTTTGAACGCGGTTTCGGTCCATGGCTCAAGAATCAATCTGAACTGTACTTTAAATATTTTTCCCTTATGCGCCAAGCGGTAAAAACAGATTTTGGTACTTATACTCCACAACGGATTGGCCATCTTGATTTGATTAAGAAATACCAAAAACATTTTGGCTTTAACGAACGCCTTGATCGTCGTAGCCTTCAAGTTGTTTCCGATATTTTGCACATTCTCCGCGGCCAAGGACGTGAATTAGATTATAATTTCGCGGGCTTATTCAAATCCAACTGCCAGGACATGTACCCAAGCCGATTCATCCAAGGCATGGCTTATGTGATTGGTGTTCCTTATGTGTTGGGGTCTGATGCACATGGGGTGAAGGACTTGGAGAAAGTTTGGATGCAAAAGGATAACTAGTAATGTTGGTTATTATAGGATTACAATAGCGTAATATAATTGATATATTTTGTGAAATTTACATATAAATAAAAGAAAGAACCGAGCTAATTGTGGCTCGGTTCTTTCTTTTACTCTCTAAACAACCATTTCGTTGCATTATGAATGTATTTTGCTGTTTCAGAGCGGTTCATAATATATAAATGGATACCTGGCACGTCTTGTGTTACGAGGTCCACGATTTGGTCAATGGCGTAGGCAAGGCCGGCTTCGCGAAGGGCCTCCGGGTTGTGTTCGTATTTGTTGAGGATGGCCTTGAATTTACGCGGTAATTTTGTTTCATTCATGGATACGAGGCGCATAGCCTGGCGTTGGTTTGTAATAGGCATAATGCCTGGGATGATTGGCACATCGATGCCGGCGATGCGACATTTTTCTTGGAAATCAAGGAAAATATCGTTGTCGAAGAATAATTGTGTAATGAGTTCGTCACAACCTGCATCAACTTTCTTTTTGAGGTTCTTAATATCGTCTACGGCAGAGGCTGCTTCAGGATGGATTTCTGGGTAGCAAGCGCCAGTGATTTCAAAATGAGGGGCAATTTTTTTTATATAGGTTACCAAATCGCTAGCATAGGTGAAATCATTCACTGGTTCCATGTCAGGTAATCGGTCTCCACGAAGGGCTAAAATTTTATTGATGCCAGATTCATCTAGTCGTGTCACGATGTTGGACACGTCTTGTTTTGTCAGATAAATGGCTGGTAAATGGGCGATGGCAGGGATGCATAGATTATTTTGCACATGCTCTGCAATTTTGGTTGTCGTGTCGGCGACGTTATTGTTTTTTGTGCTGTACGTTACGGAAATGGAATCGGCCTCCAAATCCTTCAAATCTTGGAGAACTTGGAATAAATTGTCTTCCCCCACTTGTGTTTTGGGAGGAAATACTTCATAGGATAATGTAGTTTTACGTAAGGGATTTGTCGTTGTCATATATGTGCCTCAATACTAGTTATGTATTATGAATGAGTATGGTGAAAGTGTCTTAATATAAACAATATTTATATTCTAACAAGATGAGAATTGATTGAATAACTTGTATTCTATATACATTGTTATAGTTATAAACTATAATATATATTAGAATAGAAAATAGCACAGTGCTAACAAATAAAATCAGGAGATTCACATGCGTATACAACAATTATTATATTTAGAACAAATCGTTAAAAAAGGTTCCATCAATGAAGCGGCGAAGGAGCTGTATTTAACGCAGCCGAGCTTGTCCAATGCCATTAAAGAACTGGAAGAGGAAATGGGTATCCAAATCCTTTTGCGTCAACGTAACGGCGTATCCCTCACCGAGGAAGGTCGTGAGTTCATGATGTACGCGAAACAGATTCTGGATCAAATTAATTTGATGGAGGAAAAATATAAATCCAATTCTCCGCGAAAACAATTGTTCTCTGTGTCGGCCCAGCATTATGCGTTCGTGGTACATGCCTTCGTTAAACTGGTGAAAGAAACGGGCGGTCAAGAATATCAATTTACCCTACGCGAAACAGAAACACAAAATATTTTGGATGATTTAACGAGCTTTAAAAGTGAGCTTGGTGTCTTATATTTAAATGATTTTAACCGTAAGGTTATGGAAAAACTATTTAAGGAAAAGAAATTAGAATTCCATCATTTATTTACGGCTAGCCCTCACGTATTTGTGAGCCGCGATAATCCATTGGCACAACAGAGCAGCCTTACACTTGAGGATTTAGAGGATTATCCATGTTTGTCCTATGAACAAGGTGAGGAAAATTCCTTCTATTTTGCAGAGGAAATCTTGAGTACTTTGGAGCATCGCAAGAATATTACCGTATCTGACCGTGCGACGATTTTTAACTTGATGGTCGGCCTCAATGGCTATACTATCAGCTCCGGTATCATCAGTAGCGAATTGAATGATGATAAAATCATCGCTATTCCTTTAGAGGTAGAGGATGAAATTCATATCGGTTACTTGAAACACCAACAAATAGAGCTTTCACCAATTGCAGAAACCTATTTAGAATTGTTGAAAGATAATATTGAGGAATTTGGTTTTGCTGTGGCAGATGAATAAATAGACTGTAGATGAGTTGGTTGATCTCAGTACATAGAGCGCTGATTACTGAGGTAATTGGCGCTTTTGTGCATTCTAGTAGCGATAATAGCTGCACATTAGGCGTGAGTAATCCGCGCATATTGGTAGATATGGTACAGGATGTATTGAAAATCATATACTGTGTTTGTATGCGCATAGTAAAGATTACATAAAAACCTAATTAATAACTGTATTTTTGTTGACATATGGCACAGATAGTTGTAATATTGGTTCATCACTTTAATACGCTAAATAAATAAAGGAAAGATTATCGTATTAAAAAGCATAGAAAATAGATCGTATTTAGAACTGAATTATATAGTATTAAATGCATAGATTCTATCATTGTAGTAGGCACTATTGAGGAATAAAGAGGGACATATGATACGTAAACAATTGCCACAGGGGTTCCGTGATGAATTCGGGGCACTGGCACAGAAAAAAGAACAAGTAAGTCGCTATTTGTTGACGGGCTTTCACAAACGAGGGTACACAAAAATCTCTACACCATTGATGGAGTACAAGGATGTATTTGATGGGTATGTATTAGATAGTCAACAAGGGGTGTATGAATTTGTGGACACGGCCACAGGAAACCTTGTGTTGCGTCCGGATTTGACGCTACCTATTGCACGATTTTTGTCTACTACAAAGGTGAAAATGCCTAAAAAATTCTATTATTTAGGAGATGTGTTGGCACTCAATCAAGAGCATCGTGGTAATGCGAACCAAGTGACACAAGCCGGCGTTGAGCTCGTTGGATATAGTTCCATCAAGGCGGAGATTGAATGTATGCTCATCATCAGCCGCGTGAATCGCGAATTGTTGGGCGGTCGCTTGTACTTGGAATTGAGCGATGCGAGATTTGCAGAATCCATTGCGGAGGCATTGGGATTAATAGCGGATGAAAAAAATGCGTTATTTAATGCATTATTTTATAAAAATCTACCAGTTTATGATACATTGATTCAACAATACGAAGGGAATGCATTGTATCCATTTCTAGAATGTTGGCCTCGTTTATTTGGTTCTGTTGAGGAAATTCAAGGCGAATTGGCTCGCATCATCTTACCGATGACGGCGCAACGTATTGTAGATAATGTATTTAATTTGGCGCAGACAGTGGAATCTATTTCTGGACAGCAAGTACGCATCGATTTTAGTAGTAAGGCACCACAAGATTACTACACAGGCATCACGTTCCGTGGCTATGTGGATGGAGTGGCCTCTTATATTGTCAGCGGTGGTCGTTATGATCAATTGTTGGCGAATTTTCAAGAACAGCCTGAATGTGCAGTGGGAATGGCCTTTGATATCGATGTATTAACTGCAGTGGCGGACATCGACGAATCACAGTACGACAAGGCTCTCGTATATTTTGAACAAGAACAATGGCAGGCGGCTCGTGAGCTTCTTGAAAGCAATGACGAGTATAGCGTGGCCATGGCGGATTCTTTAGAGGATGCACGCAAATTAGCGAAACAAGAAGGTGTACAGTTAATGATAGTTTCAGCGGAAGGGGTGAAGGTAGATGCTTAAAATCGCGTTAACAAAAGGTCGTGTTGAAGAACAAGCGATTCCATTATTAGAGGCCTGTGGCATCGACTGCGAACCTCTGCGCAATAAAAAACGTAAACTTGTCATCCCATTGGGGGATGATTTAGAGGTCATCTTGGTGAAAGGCGGCGACGTCCTCACATACCTTAACAATGGTGTTGTGGATCTTGGTATCGTCGGTAGTGATGTGCTAGACGAACAACAAAATGTAGGCTATGAATTGCTAGATTTAAAAACAGGTGTATGCCGATTCATCTTGGCATCCTTGGCAGAATACAATCCTGATGAGGGCCGACGTCAAACTATCGGTACAAAATATCCGAACATCACGAAAGAATACTTTGCTAAGCAAGGCAAGGACGTGGAAATTATTAAAATCGAAGGTTCTGTGGAACTAGCACCACTCATCGGCCTAGCTGATGCTATCGTGGATATCACGGAAACAGGCACCACACTTCGTGAAAATAATTTGAAAATTTTTGATTGGTTGCGACCAATTTCTACACGCCTCGTGGTTAATCCATTGGCATTAAAACAAAAACGTAATGAAATTTTCCCATTGGTGAACAAAATGAAAGCCACCATTGAGGAACGTGAAGCGGCTAAAAAAGAAGCGTAGTGTGCTGTGTGTTTAGGGGTTTTCACAAGAGAAAAAGAGACGAACATTTATATAAAAACGCGACGTGAGAAATCGCAGATATACAAGCGTTAAACGCTAATACGTAAGGCGACGTGGTCGCTAGAGAAACGGATTGAGGTAGGACATGAAAATTTATCGTGAATCATTAGAAAAAATGATTGAAATTACAACTGAGTATACGAGCCAAACTACGGACATGACCATTGAAAAAACGGTGTATGACATCATTCAAGACGTTATTCAAAACGGTGATGCAGCACTTCGTGCGTATGGTGAAAAATTCGACAAAGTAACGGTAGAGAATTTGAAAGTGGATCAAGCGGACATCGACAAAGCCTATGATTCCATTCCTGAAGATTTGAAAGCCGCATTATTAAAGGCAAAAGCGAACATCACTGAATTCCATGCACGCGAAAAGGAACAAGGTTTCGTTGATATGGATACACCAGGCATCCTTCGTGGTCAAAAGGTAACACCGTTGAAACGCGTGGGCCTCTATGTTCCTGGCGGCACAGCAGCGTACCCATCCACTATCATGATGAGTGCCATCCCAGCGAAAATCGCTGGCGTAAAAGAAATCGTTATGGTTACACCTCCTCAAAAGGATGGCATTGCACCAGCTGTATTGGCAGCGGCGAAAATCGCGGGCGTTGATGCGGTATACCAAGTAGGCGGTGCCCAAGGCGTAGCGGCATTGGCATATGGTACAGAATCCGTTCCTAAAGTAGATAAAATCGTTGGTCCTGGCAACATCTTCGTAGCCACTGCAAAACGCCAAGTATTCGGTCAAGTATCTATCGATATGATTGCGGGCCCATCCGAAATCGGTATCCTCGCAGATGACAGCGCTAACCCTGTTCACCTCGCAGCAGATTTATTGTCCCAAGCAGAACATGATGCGCGGGCTCGTGCTATTTTGATCACAAATAGCGAAGACTTGGCTAATAAAGTATCTGACGAAGTAGAACGTCAATTGAAATTGTTGCCTCGTGAAGCCATCGCTCGTCCTGCTATCGAAGAACGTAGCTTTATCGCTATCATGGATAGCATTGAAGATATGTTCACATTGATGAACGAAGTAGCGCCTGAGCATTTGGAAATTCAGTTGCCAGACCCAGTACAATATATGAGCATGGTGGAAAATGCAGGCTCTGTATTCCTTGGTCAATATGCGGCGGAACCATTGGGAGATTACATCGGTGGTCCAAACCACGTATTGCCTACAAGCGGTACGGCTCGATTCTCCTCACCTCTTGGGGTGTATGACTTCGTGAAACGTACGTCTTTCATGCAATTTTCCAAATCTCGTTTAGAGGAATTGGCTGGTCACATCACAACATTGGCGCGTACCGAAGGTCTGGAGGCGCATGCTCGTGCTATTGAAGTACGTTTTGAAAAATAAATTGTATCGCGCTCGGCCGTTGATGCTCATTCATCAGCGACTGTGCGCATTGTATACCGCAGAGAAAATGGTGCGTTAATTAGCATCATGTGAGGTTTTTATGACGACAACAACGAATCGTTGCGCGCAGGTGCAACGGACAACGGCAGAAACAGATATTTTAATCGACCTTCAACTCGATGGCAACCAAGGCATTTACGTGGAAACGGGCATCGGTTTCTTTGACCATATGCTCCATCTATTTGCGAAACATGGCCGTTTTGGTCTCACTGTGAAAGCCAAAGGCGACACGTATATCGATGCACATCATACCGTTGAGGATATCGGTATTGCCCTCGGAGAGGCCTTGGTAAAAGCGCTGGGTGACAAAGCCGGCATCGAGCGTTATGGTGATACATGGGTGCCAATGGATGAGGCGTTAACACAAGTTGTCATCGACTTGAGCGGTCGTCCATTCCTAGTATTTAAAGGCGAGTTCCAAACACAATTGTTGGGTAATTTTGAAACAGAATTGGTAGAGGATTTCTTCCAGGCCCTAGCTTTCACAGCGAAAATGAATTTACATATCCGCAATGAATATGGTCGCAACACGCACCACATTATTGAAAGTATGTTCAAGGCCACAGGTCGTGCATTGCGCAAGGCCGTGACCATTAATCCTGAAATCGAAGGCGTGAATTCCACGAAAGGTGTGATTTAATGATAGCCATCGTTGATTATGATGCGGGGAATACGTTCAACGTACAAAAGGCCTTTGCTCATCTTGGCGTGGATACTGTGTTGACAGCGGATCCAGAGGTCATTTTGAACTCTGACGGCGTAGTGTTACCTGGTGTAGGCGCCTTTAAGGCGGCTATGGATACCTTGGTGGAACGCAAGCTCGTGGACGTGTTAAAACAAGTAGCCGAGAAAAATATTCCATTATTGGGTATTTGCTTGGGGATGCAATTATTGTTTGATTCCTCCACAGAATACGGCCTTACAGAAGGCCTTGGCCTCATTCCAGGCACCGTAGAGGCACTACCGGCTGATTTAGGTCTCATGATTCCTCATATGGGTTGGAACCAAAATCTTGTGAAAAACCACAGCAGCATTTTCGCTGACGTAGCGGATAGAGAATATACATATTTCGTGCATTCTTATTATGCGAAATGCGATGACCAATATATTACAACTACCGCCGATTATGGTGTGGATGTGCCAGGCATCGTGGAACGGGATAGTGTATATGGTATGCAGTTCCATCCGGAAAAAAGTGCCCATGTAGGCCTTAATTTACTCAGAACCTTTGTGGAACGGACGAAAGGATAACTATGATTTTTCCAGCAATCGATTTACAGAACGGTCGTAGTGTGCGTTTGTACAAAGGCGACTTTGAAAAAGAAACTATTATTAATCCTGATCCAGTGGACCAGGCACAGCAATATGAAGCAGCTGGCGTGCAGGCCTTGCACCTCGTCGATTTAGACGGCGCCAAGGCGGGCAAACCAGTGAATACAGATGTGGCGAAACGCGTGCGTGCAGCCTTTTCTGGTATTTTGGAAATTGGCGGCGGCATTCGTGACGAAGCAGCTGTGAAATTATATATGGATATGGGCATTGACCGTATCATCTTGGGTTCCGTGTCTTTGAAAAATCCAGAACTCACTAAAAACCTGCTCAAAACCTATGGCGGTGAAAGAATCGTTATCGGCGTAGATGGCTTTGATGGCAAGGTGGCTACGGAAGGTTGGCTTGAACAATCCGACGTAACTATGAGTGCGCTCATCTCCGTTATGATGGAGGCCGGCGCAAAACACTTTATCGTAACGGACGTAAACCGTGATGGCACTATGCAAGGTGCGAACGAGGATTTGCTTGAAAGTTTACAAAAGGAATTCTCTAATGGCAATATTATTGCCTCTGGTGGTATCCGTAACGCTGACGATATCCGTTCCTTGCAATCCAAGGGCATCAAGGATAGCGTGCTAGGTAAGGCGTTATATGAAGGTACCATTACCCTTGAGGAAATTGCTGACATGAACGTGGCTGAGCAGCAAGCGAATAATGCAACAAATGCAACTGCTAATAGCGCAACTAATGCAGCTGGTGGTAATGGCAAATTAGACGCAAGTAAGGCGGTGGATTGATATGTTAGCGAAACGAATCATTCCATGCCTCGACGTAGACAACGGACGCGTTAAAAAAGGCGTAAATTTTATCAATTTGGTGGACGTAGGCGATCCAGTGCAAATTTCTGCATCCTATGAGGAGCAAGGCGCTGATGAGCTCGTATTTTTAGATATTACCGCCACAACAGAACGCCGCGATACCTTCAAGGACGTGGTCATGGATATTTCTAAAGAAGTATTCATGCCCCTAACCGTAGGTGGTGGTATTCGTACCGTTGAAGATATGCAACATTTATTACAAGCTGGGGCGGATAAGATTTCTTTGAACTCTGCGGCGTTGGCGAATCCAGAACTCATTCGTGAGGGGGCTCAAAAATTCGGTAATCAATGTATCGTCGTAGCCATCGACGTGAAAACAGATCCTGTGACGGGGCGTTGCTATGCCTATACGCATGGGGGCCGAAAAAAAACGGAACGCCTCGCCATTGAATGGGCGAAGGAGGCCGTATCCCTTGGTGCTGGCGAATTGCTCGTAACGAGCATGGACAAGGACGGTACAAAATCTGGCTTTGACATCGACCTATACCGCGAGCTTGGCGACGCCGTTGATGTGCCAATCATCGCCTCTGGTGGTGCCGGTACGCTACAACATTTCGTAGACGTATTTGAACAAACCAAGGTAACAGGCGCTCTGGCAGCCTCCATTTTTCACTTTGGTGAAATGACCATTAGCGATGTGAAATCTGAATTGCGTAAACACGGAATTAGCGTTCGTTAATATGATGAAAGCTACGCAACAGGTTCACGTTTTCAGCATCATACTGATGAACGGTAATCGTGAGGCGTAGCTTTCGCAAGCGAATTCATAGCAAGTCAGCATTAAACTAGCAGTAAATATACTGCTGAACTGTTACGGCGCTTTCAAAAAATAGATGTAAGGAGCAACAATGAATCCTGATTTTAAAAAGGGCAACGGCTTGCTGCCAACGGTGGTGACCGATGCAAATACAAAAGAAGTGCTCATGGTAGCATGGATGAACGAAGAGAGTTTCAAAAAGACAAAGGAAACAAAGGAAACTTGGTTCTGGAGTCGTTCTCGTCAAGAGCTATGGCATAAAGGTGGTACGAGCGGTAATGTGCAACGCGTGGTGCGCATGGCGCTAGATTGCGATCTAGATACATTGCTCGTAGAGGTTATCCCTAATGGACCAGCGTGCCATACGGGGGCGACGAGCTGTTTCTTTAACGAAATTTCGCTAGAAAAATAATACGAGGCTTATAAACGCGATTTCCTTAATGCTGTGAGAAAATCGTTGTAACATAGCCTGACAATATATTGATGAACAGAGATGTGAAGTAACTTTCACAAAACGAGGCCATTATGAACGGACAAGAATTGAACGAATTATACGCAGTCATTGCGGACCGCAAAGCCAATCCAAAAGAAGGTTCCTACACGAATTATTTATTCGACAAGGGATTGGACAAAATCTTGAAAAAAGTGGGCGAAGAAACCACAGAAGTTGTGATTGCGGCCAAAAATACAGATCCACAAGAGGTTATCTACGAATCTGCTGATTTGTTGTACCATTTGTTGGTATTGCTCGTGGAAAAAGGCATCCCTTACGAAGCCATCACAGAAGAATTGGCGAAACGCGAAGGCCTTGTGAGCAAAACAACGGATCGACCAGAAATCGACAATTTATAAAGGAGGCCAACAATGAAGGAAATTATTGGACAGTTAAAATCCTATGTTCCTGAGGAACCATTGGAATCTGTACAAGCACGATTGGGCATCGATAAATTGGTGCGTTTATCTGCGAACGAAAATCCTTACGGCACATCACAAAAGGTGCGTGAGGCCGTATTAGACTATGTGGCAAATAACGATGCCAATTATTATCCAGATGGTTATGCCGCGTCCTTGCGACAAGCCTTGTCGGAACACTGGGACATTCCGGGCGATCAATTTGTTATCGGCGTAGGGTTAGACGAAGTGATTTCCTTGGTAAGCCGTACGTTTTTATGCCCTGGTGATAATATTTTGGTGAGCACACCAGCGTTCTCTGAATATGCTTTGAATGGTCTCATTGAAGGTGCTGAGGTGAATGCTGTACCATGCCAACCGGAAACAGGACACTATGATTTCCCAGCTCTATTGGCGGCGGTGAATGACAAAACTCGTCTCGTATGGTTCTGTAATCCTAATAACCCAACTGGTACCTATGAAACAGTAGAGGACTTGCGTAATTTCATCAGCCAAGTGCCAAAGAATACTATCGTTATCATCGACGAAGCCTATATCGATTTCGTTACGGATGTGCCAGTGCCAACAGCGATGGAACTTCTTAAGGAATTCGATAACATCGCCATGATGCGGACCTTCTCCAAGGCCTATGGATTGGCAAATTACCGCGTAGGCTACATGATTATGTGCCAAGAATTGATGAAATACGTACAAACTATTCGTTTGCCATATAATTTGAATAGCGTGTCCCAAGTGGCAGCGGAGGCTGCTTTCAAAGACGAAGCATTTTTGAAAGACAGCATTGAGAAAAATCGTGTGCAACGTGACAAGTGGGAAACTGTCCTCACAGATCTAGGAGTGAAGTTCTTCCACAGCCAAGCAAATTTCATATATATGCAAATTGATGAAGCCATTGCCGAAGAGTGGCTCAAGGTTGGTTATCAAGTACGTAAAGGTTTACAACCTGGTTGGTTACGAATTGGAATCGGCAATGCAGAAGATTGTGATAAGATGCAAACTGTATTGCGCCAATTCTTAGGTAACTAACAATATAGATATAGCTTGAATTCTATAGAAAATACAAAAAGGATGATCCCCAGTGTATCATCCTTTTTTATATGTCCTTGCATGATTGTAGATAAAGAAATTCTATAAAGTATCGTTGTTGTTCTCAAAAACTCATACATGCTGTGTAAAATTATATGTGTATAACTTGATGTAATACTATGTATAAAATTTACAAATATACAGTTGACATAACAACGATTAAGTTTACAATAAAGGTACAGATGGTCCTATTTGACATAAGTATGCCATTGGGAAGTAGGACCGCTGGACCGCACCAGCGTATTTTATGATGAGGTCCAGATTTGTTTTCCCTAGTCGCGACATTGTAGATGGTGCACTTAACACAGATGCTTTATTAGATTTTATAAACCGTGCTAACCACCTTCGATGTTGCAGAAATCTTGGAGGTGGTTTTTGTGGTAATGAATGGGATTTATCTAGTTATTGCCTCAGCCTGCATTTTGATGTTGGCGTACCGATTCTATGGGGCATTTTTAGCAGCAAAGGTATTAACCTTGGACCAGTATCGTCCAACACCTGCTTGTGTACATGACGATGGTCATGACTATGTTCCAACAAACAAATGGGTGACATTTGGTCACCATTTCGCCGCTATCGCCGGCGCGGGTCCTCTCGTAGGCCCAGTTATTGCAGCACAATTTGGTTATTTACCAGGGGCATTATGGATTTTAATCGGTTCCGTATTTGCCGGTGCTGTCCATGATATGGTTATTTTATTTGCATCCGTTCGTTATGATGGTAAATCCATCGCCGATATTGCGAAGGAAGAAATCAGTAATTCCGCTGGTATCGGTGCCATGTTTGCCACATTGTTCTTACTTGTTATTACATTAGCAGGTATGGCCGTAGTAGTAGCGAATGCATTGCATAACTCCCCTTGGGGCTTCTTCTCCGTTAGTATGACGATTCCAATTGCGATTTTCGTTGGTGCTTACTTACGTTGGATTCGCCCAGGTAAAATCCAAGAAGGTACTATTATTGGTGTATTGTTGATTTTCGTAGCTATTCTTGGTGGCCCAGTCGTAGCCGCTTCTCCATATGCATCTTGGTTTACCTATGATTTGAAAACTATTGAAATCATGCTTGCTGTATATGGTTTCTTTGCAGCTGCATTGCCAGTTTGGTTATTGCTTGCTCCTCGTGATTATTTATCTACATACCTTAAAATTGGTACTATCGGCGCATTGGCACTTGGTATTATCATCGTAATGCCAGTTATCCAAATGCCAGCAGTTACCCCTTATCTTTGGGGTGGCGGTCCTGTATTGAAAGGTTCCGTATTCCCATTCATCTTTATTACTATTGCCTGTGGTGCTATCTCTGGTTTCCATACAGTTATCGCAACAGGTACAACTCCTAAGATGATTACTAATGAAAGAGAAATCTTGCCTATCGGTTATGGCGCTATGTTAACAGAAGCGTTCATCTCCATGATGGCATTAATCGCAGCTACTGCATTACATCCAGATGATTACTTTGCAATCAACAGTACTGCTGAATCTTTCAAAGCCTTAGGTTTGCAAGTTCATGAATTGCCAGCATTGGCAAACATGGTTGGTGAAGATTTGATGCACCGTCCTGGTGGCGCCGTATCCCTTGCAGTTGGTATGGCACATATCTTCTCTAAATTGCCTAACATGGATCATTTAATGGGTTACTGGTATCACTTCTGTATCATGTTCGAAGCTTTGTTCATCATGACATTGATCGATGCTGGTACACGTGTAGGTCGTTATTTGTTACAAGAGTTGCTTGGTCAATTCTACAAACCTTTAGGTAACGTTCATTGGCAACCTGGCGTATATGGTTGTGCTGCTCTTATCTGCGTACTTTGGGGCTACTTAGTTCTTCAAGGTAACATCGGTACCATTTGGCCTCTATTTGGTGTATCTAATCAATTACTAGGCACAATGACATTAGCCGTTGGTACTACCGTAATTATGCGTCTTGGTCGTAAACGTTACGCATGGGTAACCGGTATTCCATGTATTGCGTTGGCTATTATCGCTATTACAGCAGACTTTGAAAACGTAATGTACAACTACATTCCTGGTCAAAAATGGATTCTCGTAGCCTTCAGTGCAGCGATGTTCTTGATGATTCTCATCGTATTAATTGAGGCCATCCGCAGCTGGATTCGTCTATCCTCTATCCCTCAAGATTACCGTACACAAGCCGATTTCGAGGCTGAAAGCTTGAAAAAATACGGTGCTCCTAAGGTGAATGCTTAATATCCATATTCATATATAGTTAATTTGCACACCACATATGACATAATGGGTTGAGCGTAAGATATATTGAGAGAGGGTTCCTAACAACCCGATTTTGATTGAGAAAAAACATATAGAAATAGGTTCTATCAGATAGTCTATCTGAACTGGTATTGTTGATATAATACTGGTTACGCTATCAATGATAGAACCTTTTCTTTTGGTGAAAGCTGCAATTAGGTGAAAGCTACCATTAGGTGAAAGTTCGGAAAGGTGAAAGCTAATTTCACAGGTAGCACATTTCTGCATGGATTTCCTCTATGGTTAGTTGTTTTAAAATGTTCAATTTAATGTGGTACAATATAATATTATTACTATACTTATTAAATCCCGATGATAGTCAGCATTACAGGTGCTTTCACAAACGATTATGATACAAAAACTACGAAGCATAGTCCGATGGATTATACGAAAAGTACAACAGAATAAACGAGGCTTCAAGGTCGTCCTTGGCATTGTGTCTGTTGCCATCGTAGTCATTGTGGCGCTAGCGATGCTGGCCAGTCGTGGGGCAGGGCTCATATTCAATGAGGTAATGGCTCGACAAACCATGTTGAATGGTACCGTTACGGTAGAGTCGATTCATGCCACGCCTTGGGGCAGAGTTAGTTTTACGGAATTGAACTGGACGAATGCGCAAGGTGAAACCATTTTAGAGGTACCTAGCGGTAGTTTCCGTGTCAATCCTTGGGATGTGATTACCAAGAATTTCAAGGCCTCTGCGTTGCGTGAATTGACACTAGAGGATGCGATTATCGTTGTAGATATGGACGATAACATGCGTTTGGATTTTACGAAACCATCGCCAGATGTAAAGAAACCACTCAATGAAGTGTCTCAACAACCTGTGCCACCTAAAGCTTTGACCGAACGCAAAACGACGGAGCAACGTGAGGCAGATATTGAAAAGCGCGTTCGTAACTTTAACTGGAATGGCCAACATATGGATTTGAAAATCTATTTGGAAAATTGCCAATTAGAGGTCTTTCAAAAAAATCGTCATTATGTCATGACAGATATCAATACGGAAATTGATTTGGATAGTGACAAGGAATTGAAACTCGATTTTTCTGCCGGTAAATTCGGTGGTACAGCCATCGGTGAAGGTATGAAAATTAAGGGCACTATCGATTTACGAGGCGTTAAACATCAAGAATTGCCGACCTTGAATATGCAGGTCCACATCCTTGGCGTAGATCCATCTTCATTAGGACTTGGGGATAATATCCATGATCCTATGACACTGCATGTAGATGCAACGGGTACATTGGCGCATCCTGTGGCAGATGGTCGCGTATCTATGCCGGAACTACACATCCCGGCGTTGACGTTCACCCAAGTTATTGGTGATGTGCATTATGATGCAGGCGATTTGGAGTTCAAGAGCGTATCGGCAAATGTGTATAACGGGACGCTCGAGGCTCATGGCCAGTATAATATCGATACTAGGGCCTATACATTCTATGGCGAGGCTAGTGGGCTCGACAGCAGTATCGCCCTCAAGGAGGATGATTTTGTGGTGCCTGTCAATGTGACCATGACCTTTGAAAGTAAAGGTGCTCGTCGTGATCTTCGTGTATGGGGCGAATTTAATTCCGATGAGGGGCGTTATATTCTGATTCCTATTAAATCCATTACTGGTAAGTTTAGTAACTATCAGCGACATTTAGCATTTGAGGATGTAAAAATTCATCTTAAATACACCACAATATCCACAGATGCCCTTCGTATCGATGACGGTGAACTGACCATGGGGGCTTTAAATATCACCTCCAATGGGGGTAGTAATTTTATCTTCCATGAATCAGATTTCGATACTATAGGCGATGAATTTGATAATATCAGCAATCAAGGCAAGGCGGCCCAAGAGAATAGTAAACGCATGTCGAATGACATGAAAGGTCTGTCGGAAGGTATTAAGCGCAACAAAGATGACTTGGATGCCACAAAATCTGGAATCGATGATGTAAAAGATAGATTCGATGCCATATCGGAACGCATAGGGAACATCAAGTTCAATAAGTAGTTCTGTGCCGTATATGGCTAAACCATAAACAACAATTATATTCCTCTCATATGTGCTACCCCAATAGAGAGCTAGCCTTTTTGCTCCTGACGGCAGAGCCGAATGTCGCTGCAAAGGCTAGCTATCTATTGGGGATATGTCATCTATGGCGGAAGTAATTGTTGTTTATTACGTTTGGCGAGTATCGCTACTTGTAATAGAACTAGCTTATTGAACGATATACCCTATTGGTCTGGCGATACTGGCACGGAT
>SAAC01000031.1 GCA_009929605.1 Negativicutes bacterium | reverse complement strand
ATTTATAATGAACAATGGAATTCAATAGGTATATTAAAACATAAATAAGAGGTGGCTAGTATGAATGTTAGAGAAAAAATTGCTCGTCGTGCAGCCTTAGAACTTAGCGATGGCGAAGTGGTAAATTTAGGTTTTGGGATTCCTATTGAGGTTCCAAACTATTTAAAAGAAGGTATTTTTGTAAGTTTAGAAGCAGAAAATGGATGTCTTATGTCTGGCCCTACTCCATATTATGGAGAGGCAGATTCTGATAATGGTAATGCTGGTGGTCTAGCTATAACTCTTACATCCGGTGCGGCTATTTTTGACCTTGCAGATTCTTTTGGAATCATTCGTGGTGGACATGTGGATACAGCGATTCTTGGTTCTCTTGAAGTTGACCAAGAAGGCAGTATTGCTAACTGGGCTATGAATGCTGCTGGTGGTAACTTAGCACCTGGTATGGGCGGTGCGATGGATCTCGTAACTGGGGCTCGTAAAATCGTAGTAACTATGCAACATACCGACAAAAAAGGCAATTCTAAGATTTTGAAACGCTGTCACTTAGCCCTCACAGGCATTGGTGTGGTAAATGTCATTATTACTAAAAGAGCTGTTTTCAAAGTTCAAGATGGCCCATTACTTTTGATTGAAAAAAATCCAGAATATACAGTGGAAGATATCATTGCTTGTACAGAGGCAGATATAGAAGTATCTCCAGATTTAGTGGATTACCGCATGAGTGGTATTAAC
This sequence comes from Negativicutes bacterium, assembly GCA_009929605.1. Lineage (GTDB taxonomy): Bacteria > Bacillota > Negativicutes > Veillonellales > Veillonellaceae > Veillonella > Veillonella absiana. The sequence continues at coordinate 16,317 of SAAC01000031.1, read as the reverse complement.
GCATAAATAAATTTGAGCATAAAATTAGGACATAACTGATTGAATAGACAAATATCTGATTCAGTCGGTTATGTCCTTTTGTGTTCTTTAAAGTAACTTGGTATTATTGTGCTATTTTGAATGTTAAATTTTTGAAATGCTATTTATGATGTTTTTGGCACTCACTGCAGACACCATAAATTTCTAGATTATGACCAGTCACTTCAAATCCTGTATCCTCTAGATCATGTGGTGTAGATACTACCGGGCAGTTATGGAGGGGAATCATCCTGTGACACTCAGTACATACTGCGTAATGGCGATGTTGGTGGGGCGTAATTTCATATAATGCCATATCGCTATTGGAGAGAACGGTGCGAGTGACAAGCTGTTTTTTCACAAAAAAATCGAGTGTCCGATAAATGGTAGACATCCATACACTGTTGATGCCACCATCTTCACCTAGTCCAGTAGCAATTTCGGCAGCTGTTATTGGTTTTTGAGCCTGTGAAAGTACTTGCCAAATGCCTACACGTTGTTTAGTTTTCTTTATGCCTTCTGGCCAGTTAGTAGGTTCTAATATTGAATTCATTATATTACCTTCTTTACATATTAGTTATAGTGGGATAGATGATTATTAGTATTCTAGTGATGAAGATTAGGTGTATGTTGTCGCAATTTGTGTTGCATTTGTTTGGCCACTAGGACAACTAATAAAATTCCTACTGATGTGAGTGATACAAATCCACCAGGGGCTACATTTAAATAGTAGGACCCAGTAAGGCCTATGACCATGGATAATAAACTGAATCCCATGGAGTACAACAAGGTTTGTTTGAATCCTCGTTCTAGTTGGAGGGCAGATGCTACTGGTAAGGCAATCATGGCGCTTAATACGAGGACACCAACGATTTTAATAGAAATGGATACAGCAGCAGCCATTAAAATGGCGAATACATAGTTGATTATATCTACCTTAACACCAGCTACACGAGCGGCTTCTTCATCATAGGCAATGTACAGTAGTTGATTATACAATACATAGAGTGTGATGATGGACAATACTGTTAATAGAAAAATGCTGATCATATCTGCTGTATTGACTGTTAAAATGCTGCCAAAGAAAAAAATATTGGCGTTAGCTTTCAGTTTACCGGAGCTGATGAGTGTAATGGCGGTGCCAATGCTGAGAGATAAAATAATAGTTAGAATTAGGTCTAAATGATGTGAGAAATATTTTCTCAAGAACTCGATGAGGGCGCCACAGATTGCAGTGAATATGAAAGCCCCCATAATGGGATTTGTGTTTAATAATAGACCCAACGTAATCCCTGCAAGAGAGGCATGGGACATAGTATCGCCAATCATGGAGGAGCGGCGAAGAACCATAAATATGCCTATACATGGGCATAGTAGGGAGATGCAAATGGCTACAAAGAATGCATTTTGCATAAATTCATAATTAAACATGGCAACTACACTCCTTTCCTGTATGATGCAGAATTTCGTGAGCGTATTGTTCAGGTGTACAGAGGTGGCCATTGCCGTGGGATAAGTGGAAAATCTTGGTTGAATTTGTTAGAGCTGCATCGAGATTGTGTTCTACTGAAAGTATTGTAATGCCTATGTCTGTATTTAATTGTTTAAGGAGTGCATACATACTTTCTTGGCTTTTGGCATCGACGCCTGTAGATGGTTCATCGAGGATGATTAAATCGGGCTCTCCAATGAGGGAACGAGCAATGGAGATTCGCTGTGCCTGGCCTCCAGAGAGTTGGCCGATGAGTTTATCTGCGGCGAAGGTCATATGAGTTAACTCTAATACTCGATTTACTTCATTGGGATCTTTAATATGTAGCAGTTTACGATAGGAATTTAATATTTCTCTAACTGTAATGGGAAATCCAGAATGGGAAAAATCATTTTTCTGGGAAACATAACGAATATTTTTAGTCTCCATGGTAATAGAGCCTTGTGTAGGTGTTAAAAATCCTAAAATGAGACGAAGTAGAGTACTTTTACCACAGCCATTTTCACCGACGATAGAAATGTAGTCGCCACGATGAATAGTGAGATTTAGGCCCTCAAAAACATAGGGGGGCTGTTGGTGGTATGAAAAATATAAATCTTTAACTTTTAACATGAACAATCCTTTTATGTTGACAAATTGCGTAGAATGATTATACTAATATATGTAAATGCAACTGTGTCGCAATTGCATTTCTATAGATTTAGTATAACATAAATAGAGAATACATCAAAGAATACGTGTAGTTTGGTAAAGGATAGTTGACCGGCCATTGTGTATTGATAGACGTAAATTGTGTGTATGCTGGGTCAATGAGTTGATATTACTTGTACTTACACGTATGTAATTGCGACAGTTGTATATTGATGTTGTTAGGAGGGATACTCATGATAAAGCGTTTAGTAGCAGTATTGTTTAGCGTATTTGCCTTGATTCTTGCTGTTGGTTGCGGTCAGAATAGTAATAGTAATACAACAAATAGTAAGGTAAAAGTTGTGACTAGTTTTAACGCCATGACAGAATTTGTACAGGCTGTTGGTGGTGATAAGGTTGAGGTTGCAACTATTATTCCAGACGGCACAGAACCACATGATTTTGAATTAAAAGCAGAGGATATTAAGTCCTTGAGCTCTGCTAAAGTATTTGTATATAACGGGCTAGGTATGGAGCCATGGGCAGAAAAAGCTATTGAATCTGCTAAAAACGATAAATTAGTCTCTGTTGTAGCATCTAAAGGTGTAGACGCTATTAAAAATACAGATGAAGAACAAATCAAAGAGCATGGTGCTGAAGATCCTCATACTTGGTTGAGTTTAAAAAATGCAGTTATTGAAGTAAATAATGTGAAGGATGCATTGGTGAAAGCCGATCCATCTAATAAAGACTATTATGAAAAAAATGCAAAAGATTATGTGGCTAAACTAGAAGCCTTGCAAAAGGATTATGCTCAAAAATTTGCTACTGTAGCACATAAAGATTTTGTAACTGGTCATGCAGCCTTTGCGTATTTATGTCGCGATTTTGGCTTAGAGCAACAAAGTGTTGAAGACGTATTTGCTGAAGGTGAACCAAATGCAGCACAACTTGCTGAACTTGTTGAATTTGCTAAATCTCATGGTATTAAAACAATCTTTGCCGAAGAGATGGCAAACCCAGCAGTATCTAAAACTTTAGCCGCTGAAGTAGGAGCTAAAGTAGAAACTATTTATACAATGGAAAGTAAAGAAGATGATAAATCTTACCTACAACGTATGGAAGATAATTTGTCCAAAATCTATGAAAGCTTAAAATAGGACTTACATTAAAATTCATACACGTATAAGTAAAAAACAGGTGCTCCTCGTGAGAGGGCACCTGTTTTTGCTTTCGCAGATATAATTTTAGTAGACCTAATTGTTATAGAATCCCTTTAAGAAGCTGTGAAGGTTAAAAGTCCATTATAGAATGGCAGATCCCAATGGGAATACAGTTTTGCCGAATACCTTGTTTACGAGAACGGCACCACTACCGTAGAAGCCCAATAAGGAGATGAATAATTCGGACCAAGCAGCGAGGCTAAAGAACCAAGTGCGGCCACCGAGAAATAAATCGGTAGCTAGACCGAAGAATAAGAAACAAATAAGGAACATAATAGCAAACACAACCTTGTTTGTTTTGAGAGCGGCGATAGTACCAAAGATGGAAAAGATTAGGAAGCCTACAAAGGCGAAAGCCAATTGTGTTACATCAAAACCTTTTGCTAATTCTGGGCCAAAGGCGCCCATTTGAATGAGCCATACGCCGGCCATAGCAGACCAGAATAGACCGTATGCACCGAATACAACGGAGCCAAAGGGATTATTTTTCTTGAAATCATAATAGCAAGCAATCATCTGGGCGAAGGAGCCTAATAATACTGCCCAAGGAATAATGACCGATGTAGTTGGACCAGACCATCCGACGCGGGAGGTAGATACAACAAAGCATACAATTGCTAGTCCTAATAAACCTAATCCCGTCGGATCCGCAACAGTCTCACTCATTTCAACTTTTCTAACTTGGTTTTCCATAAGAACCTCTTTTCTCCACTAGTTATGTGGACTCAACTACATAATGCCATTATCTAGTATGATTATGTTCTAATATGATGTTTCGTTCAGTCCCTTAATTGACTTTAATACTAGATACAGCACTAATACACTATTGGTATAACTGTATCAAAAACTTAAGGTCATAATCAACGTTTTTGACATACTAGATATTCCTATAATTCATAATGTAGAGGTGGAGATTTCGAAGAAATTAGATAAGGATTATGGCAATAAGACTGATTTTGCAATGTTGAAAGTTCTAAATAACACCTCAATTTTGAATATATATAATGAAATTTTCATTTTTATAGAAATTTACTGTATTTTTGAGTGAGACCAATCTGTGCTACTAGGGTATAGGTATTGCAATTTTGGCATAACAGGAGTAGAATTATTTTCATAAATGCTGGTGTAGCTCAGTTGGAAGAGCAGTTGTTTCGTAAACAACAGGTCGACAGTTCAATCCTGCCCATCAGCTCCATTGAAAAATAAAGTAACCACTTGAGTATAGGGCTCTAGTGGTTACTTTTTATTTAGTGATTCAGTTTTATTTCGGTTCCCAACTCAACCAAAGAATTGTATCCTCCGTCTCATTGGTTACGATAGACTCTTTCGTGAATGGCGCCAAAGCTTCTTTGAGCTTGGCATATAGTTCTTCTTTGGTACCATCAAAATCATCCATGACACGTAACGCAAAGTACTCTACGGCTTTGTCGATATCAAGGGATTCTGTTTCGGTGGCAACCTGGTAGGTAGCTTCTACGTTCTGGCCAATAGTTTTAATATAATCAATAGTGGCATCAGTATTAGCATCCATAGGAAGATCTTGTTTTGGTACAAAAATAGTACGCAAATACTCAACGATAGTATCCTTGCGGTCAGCAAAGGCTAATAATAGACATTTACCTTTACTTGCTTTTGTCATGGCCGCCAGATTATCGAAATCTAACATGACTGGACAGAAAATTGAATACACCAAATCAAAGGCGTGATCCCAATTTTGTGATTGCCGTAATTCTTCTGACCAAGGTCCAATAAAGAGGGTAAGAGATGTTTGTTCTTTATCAGCAATTTGTTTAGCACCCTGTACCATACCTGTGGCTAGGTCAATGCCGTATGCATGATAACCTTCTTGTGAAAGGCCTAAAGCATAGTCCCCAACACCGCAACCAATATCTAATGTGCGAATGGATTCATTAGCTGGTACGGGTAATAGATTATGTTCGTTAATGAATGCTAAGAAGTTTACAACTTGTTGTTTGCGATCCTCACGGTCATGTAAAGTAACGAAGAACTCAGAGCGAGTACTCCAAGATTGTTGTTCTTGGCCCCACTCTTTTTTAGAATAGGATAATTCAGTAATAGTAGTTTCTTTCATATATTCTCCAGTAGCGTATACGCTAATTATACTAATATAAATGAGATAAAACCTCATTTACTACTATAGTATGATATCTACCAGAATAAATCAATAAAATTCGATATAAAATTTACCTATATAATTCATAGGCGCAACAAAAAGGAGGTCACCATGATGACCTCCTTTTTACGCCAGTAAACACTGGAAATATGTGATTGTTAAATGGTTATATACCCATTAATTTGTGGGTCTATGATTAGTAAAATAATACGAAGTTAGCCACAACCAATGTAATACAAGCGCCAATCATTGGGATAGCCGTGCGTTTTACCAAATCAAATGGGGAGATACCAGCCATACCAGATGCCACTACGATAACTGCTGTAATAGGAGAAATCGCACGGGCTGCACTGGCAATAAAGTGCATTGGAAGAATCATAACTACTGTAGCCACGCCTGTTTGTGCGGCGATATTTGGAACGAGGTTGGCGAATGCAAAGAATGGTGCATTACCAGAGCCCATAACTACAGAGGAGATAGCGATGATACTAATCATAACTAGAGTAATACCTACACCACCGAAACCTGATGTTTGAGAGCCTTGGATAAGAGCATCGATAGCACCGATAACCATAAGGCCTTTGGCAAATGTTTCACCAGCAACGATTAGGGAAATTACATTGGCCATTTGGTAGCCCATACCATCAAAGAAGATTTGAAGATCAGCGAGGGCTGCTTTGCCACTGCGAGTACGAATCCATTGGAATACCATACCAATACTTGTACCAACGAACATCGCTACGATGATATTCATTTTAATTGTAGTAATCCAAAGATCGGAGAAAGATAAAATTAATGCTAATGGAATAATAGGAAGAATTGCGTAGATAGCAGGTGCTTTATCTTCGATTTTGCTTTGATCTACATTATCTGTATTAACTGTTCCAGCTACTTGTGGTTGTACGATGTGGCCATCGCGTTTATCCATGTATTTTTGAGTCAAATAATGCAAGATAGCAACTACTGGGAACACGCATAAAGCAACAGGTACTTGGTAGGAATGCCAGTAGGTTACAGGATCGATGCCAGCAAGTTCAGCGGCGAAGATAGTACCTGTGTCACTAGGGCTCCAGTCCAAGCAAAGAGTTGTAGCGATAGCTGCAGTAGCAGACAGTTTACTTACACCAAGAGCGATTAGGATTGGGTACATAGTAACCATCAATAACATAGCCAAGCCAGACGCACTATTGATGGCCAAACCGATAACCATACCAAGAGCCCAGCAGGCACTCAATACTACGTATGGGGATTTTAATGCCAACAATGGTTTGATTGTTAAATTAACGAGGGCACGAGAGGCACCGATATGGTCCATGTAACGAGCAAAACCAGCAACGGCCATGATATTGAGACCTAGTTTTGCTGCACGGCTACTGAATACGGAACGAATGTATTCATACATATCAAAGAAAAAACTACCCGTTTGGGCTTTTGCCGCTAGTGGGGAATCATAGCCGAGTAAAATGGCAGTGGTCATAAGAATCATACCGCCTAACAATAGTACAGCTTGCGCTTTATACTTTTTGTAAATCAGCGTCCCTACCCAGAGGATGACAATCAGAGAAATCAGAATGTTCATAGTGAAAAACTCCTCTCACAACATGAGGCAATACTAGCACCAGATTTACGACCCCAATGGTGAAAGTTGTGCTTGCCTACTAAAAATAAATACAAATAATTTATATACATATAAATTATACAATAAAATGTCCTCTAGAGATACTATAAATTATAAATATGCATAATAAATATGACATATGTAGATAATAAAAAACTTCCATTACACGTTGGCAATGGAAGCTTTTAGTATTAAAGTAGACGTTTTGATTAAATATATTGTCGCGGTACTCGTTCCGAGAAACCACAAAATATCTCGTATGGAATTGTATTAGCTAATGCTGCAATTTCAAGGGCAGTGATGCTTTCATGTCCTTGGGCACCGAGGAGAACGACCTTGTCACCAGGGACAACGGTAAGTTCGTCAGGAATAGCTACCATAAATTGATCCATACACACTCGGCCCACTACTGGGCAACGCGTACCATGGATCAGTACAGAACCTCGGTTAGACAAACTGCGCGGATAGCCATCAGCATAGCCCATTGGAATAGTAGCAATCGTCATAGGGCGCGGTGTTACATAGGTACTACCGTAACCAATTCCTTCACCAGCGGGTAAGTGCTGCACGTGTACAACCTCACTATGAAGTGAGAGAACTGGTTTTAATCCTAATCGGTTTGGCACATCGAGAGAAGGCATAATGCCATATTGGATGATGCCAGGACGGGCATCTGTAAAAAGACTATCCTTAACGGAAAGTAAGCCTGCGCTATTGGCGAGGGAAAAACGATATTCTTCATCTGGACGAAAGGCGCGGATAGCATCAACCATGGCATGAAATTTTTGAGCCTGTCCATGGGCATGGCTTTGGTCTGCCGCATCGGCATTCGACATATGGGAGAAGAAACCATCAATATGTAAATTTGGATATTGATCGATGTGTTTGATGAAGTCTATGGCATTGTCTGGATTAATACCGATACGGTGCATCCCCGTATCTACTGCTACGGCGAGCTCAATAGTTATATCATGATTATCAGCTACCTTTTGAAGTGCTTCAAAGTCGGTGCTTTCACAAACGGCAGGGATACAATTGGTATCCGCTACGAGTTCAAAGGATTGAGGGCGAGTCAAACCGAGCAGGTAAATTGGTACCATGATACCGGCATTACGAAGAGGGACAACCTCCTCAGGTATAGCCACAGCAAGGGATTCATAGCCCTCCTCAACAGCAATACGGCCCATCATGACACTACCGTGGCCATAACCGTTGGCTTTGATAACCGCGGTGCTGGTGCTCCATTCGGGTAAGCTATCTTTGATTTTGCGCAAATTCTCACGAACAAGTGAGGTGTTTATTGTTAAATAGGTAGGTCTCATAATGACTCCTAATTATTTAAAATGAATGTATTTATGATTATCTATCGTCATCTAAGATTTTGATGAATAGTTATATATATTAATTGTATACTTTATTGTACCGCTTTTACAGGAATTAACAATAGTTTTTTGCCCAAATTAGACTTAAATAACTCATCAATTTTGTTAAACTCATCATAGTTTTATTGAGTAAATGCTGTATAATAAATACATAAATACAATTCTGTTATACAAGTGATATAGTACCGTTCATAGGAGGCTAATATGAGTCAAAAAGTAGTAGTTGTGAATGCAGGTAAAATGGATTTTGATGGTCAATTGGATTTTTCCATCTTATCCGATGATGTGCAAGTATATCAAAATAGTACAAACGAAGAATTTATCGAACGTATTCAAGGCGCAACTGCTGTTGTTACTAAGGAATATTCAGTACCAGCAGAACTGATGGCGCAATTTCCTGATACTGTAAAACTTATTGTAGAAGCGGGCACAGGTTATAATAATATTGATCTTGATGCGGCTCGTAGCCATGGGATTACGGTGTGTAATATTCCTGCCTACAGTACTGAACGTGTAGCCCATACAGTTATCATGATGTTATTAAACTTGGCTTCCACTATGCAACAACAAATTGCCATGTTAGCGCGTGGGGACCGTAGTAATTTTACAAAACATCTACAAGTACCTCATACAGAGGTTAACGGTAAAACCTTGGGCATCATCGGTGCTGGACATATAGGATTAGAGGTTATTAAAGTAGCTCGTGCATTGGGCATGAATATTTTGATTCATACTCGCACACCAAAAGAAGATTCCGAAGGTATCCGTTATGTATCCTTTGAAACTTTGATGAGTGAAAGTGACTACATTTCCTTACACTGCCCATTGAATGACAAAACAAAATACATGATTGATAAAAAAGCAATTTCCTTGATGAAACCAACAGCGTTCATTATTAACACTGGTCGTGGCGCTTTGATTAATGAAGCTGATTTGATTGAAGCATTGCAAAATAAAGCTATTGGTGGTGCTGGCCTTGATGTACAAGAAGTAGAACCTCCAGCAGAGGATAGTCCTCTTTATACATTAGAGAATGTTATTATTACGCCACATATGGGGTGGAAGGGCTTTGAAACTCGCCAACGTCTAGTAGGTATTATTTCCGATGATATCCATGGATTCTTCGAAGGTAAACCTGTGAATGTAGTGAGCTAATTTAGGGTGAGTTTGGCCGTGGTCTAATCATTTTGTCATCGGATAATAATTCTGACAAATATATATGATTATAATGAAAATGGCACCGAGAAAATGGCGCTATTTTTGTTAGTAATGGATAGATTATTAATTTGCATAGAAACATGAAAAGTAGCATGCGTGGGAGTCCGCATGCTACTTTTATTTACTACTTATGGAAAGGAGAAACGAGATACAGAAAAGCACTATTACACAAGCCGATGGGCTCATATAATAGTGCTTTACAAGGTCGTATCATAGATCAAGGTTCTAGATTGTTTTGGGATATTTATAATAGTTGAGAAAATCTCCCCAAATACTTGATTATGACATAGAATGTTCTGTTTTGATGGGAATCCACCAGTGACGCCGGTAGGCTTTGATGCCTTCTACTACTGTTTTAGAGGCATCTGTAGCGAGTGCCTTTGTGGCTGCTGGTACGCCTTCTAGGCGATAGTCTAGGCCCAGTTCCTTATATTTGGAAACGCCCATGACGTGATAAGGTAGACAATCGACAGCTTGAATATTATTCAATGAACCGAGGAAGAATCCAAGACGATAATGACGTTCTTTCACATCTGTAATGCCCGGTACCACGACGTGACGCACCCAAATAGGTGTGTTCACCTCGGCGGTGAGGCGTGCAAAATTTAGGATAGGCTCAATAGGTTGTGCGGTGAGCCATTGATGTTTTTCTGGGTCAATATCTTTGATGTCTAGGATGACTAGGCTGGTTACTGCTAATAGTTGTCGGTAGGCCACCTCTTGGTGGGGATCAAAACAAATTCCACTTGTATCTAAACAGGTATGGACGTTTCTTTCCCGGAAATAGGTGAACAGCTCAGTCACAAATTCAATTTGCATGAGCGCCTCCCCACCGCTGACAGTGATGCCACCGTTTGAGTAGAATTGGCGGTTACGCTCGAATTGCTGCCATAAATCCTCGACGGACATCAGCTGGGAATCGCCCTTGACGTCCCACGTGTCGGGATTATGACAATAGGCACAACGCATGGGGCATCCCTGTAGGAATACCACCATGCGCATGCCTGGCCCATCAACCGTACCCATCGTTTCTACCGAGTGAATACGTCCGTTCATAGGATACCTCGATTACATAGCTTGATGGAATGTACGGGAAATAACTTCATCCTGTTGTTGTTTAGTCAATTTGTTAAAGTGCACAGCATAGCCGGATACACGAATTGTCAATTGAGGATACAATTCAGGATGTTTTTGAGCGTCTAATAATGTTTCACGAGTGAACACGTTAACGTTCAAATGATGGCCACCTTTTTGGGAATAACCATCTAATAACTCAACTAAGTTATCGATTTGTTGTTGATTGCTCATGGGAAAAATCCTCCTTTCAATCAAACGAGTAAACTAGGAATGCCTCCGCTGGTGAAAGCCTCCACAGCATTCTCTGTGAAAGACTAATAATAGTCCCAATATATCCGAGTCATCACCAATAGATGTGAGCATAGCCGTGATCAATAGGGTGGAATCATCGGCGGGTGAAAGCTTTTATTTGCTTTCATCTATAGGAACATTTGGTTCGTTACAAGCAAAGTTACCATTGGAATTTGGTAACTGGCTTGGATCAAGGTCGATATCTAAATCGCCTAACGTTACAAATGTTTCACCAGACTTACCTAATGCATCTGGAACGATGGAGAAGGTATTGGAGATACCGTCTGCACTATCGCGCCAAGGCATTTTTGCAACGGATGCTAAGGAAGAAATAGCCCCGTGTGTGTCACGGCCATGCATTGGGTTCGCGCCAGGAGCGAAAGCTACACCAGCTTTACGGCCATCTGGAGTGGAACCAGTAGCGTTGCCGTATACTACGTTAGAAGTAATTGTTAACAAGCTCATAGTGTGAACGGATCCACGGTATGTTGGATGTTTACGGATTTTATTCATGAATGTGGAAACAACGAGAGCAGCTAGGTTATCTACGCGATCATCGTCATTACCATATTTAGGGAAGTCACCTTCGATTTCAAAATCTACAGCGATGCCGTTTTCGTCTCGAATAGGTTTAACCTTCGCGAATTTAATAGCGGAAAGGGAATCTGCTACTACGGAAAGACCAGCAATACCAGTAGCGAACCAACGAGTTACTTTGCGGTCATGAAGCGCCATTTCTAGTTTTTCATAAGCGTATTTGTCATGCATGTAATGGATGATGTTCAATGCATTAACATAGACACCAGCGAGCCATTCCATCATGTCATCATATTTTTCCCATACTTCGTCAAAGTCGAGGTATTCGGATGTGATTGGACGATACTTAGGCCCTACTTGTTTTTTGATTTTTTCATCTACACCGCCGTTGATAGCGTATAGCAAACATTTAGCCAAGTTGGAACGAGCACCGAAGAATTGCATTTCTTTACCCACACGCATTGGGGAAACACAACATGCGATAGCATAGTCATCACCAGAGTTAGGACGCATCAATTCATCGTTTTCGTATTGGATAGAGGAGGAAGCGATGGATAATTTAGCGCAGAAACGACGGAACCCGATTGGCATACGTGGAGACCACAATACTGTTAGGTTTGGTTCTGGAGCTGGGCCAAGGTTAGTCAATGTATGCAATACACGGAATGCAGTTTTTGTAACTAATGTACGGCCGTCAGTACCCATGCCACCAATAGATTCAGTTGTCCAAACTGGATCGCCAGTGAACAAGTTATTATATTCTTGGATACGTGCAAAACGGACCATACGTAATTTCATGATAAAATGGTCAACAAATTCTTGGATTTGTTCTTCTGTATATGTACCATTTTTCAAGTCACGTTCAGCGTAGATATCAAGGAATGTGCTATTACGACCGATGGACATAGCTGCACCATTTTGTTCTTTAATGGCCCCAAGGTAACCGAAGTATAACCATTGGATAGCTTCTTTTACGTCGTTCGCTGGGCGACCGATATCGTAACCATAGGAGGCAGCCATTTCTTTTAGTTCTTTCAAAGAACGGATTTGATCTTTGATTTCTTCGCGGTCGCGCATCAAATCAGCTGTCATATCACCCATAGTTGTGTCGAATTGTTTTTTCTTGTCTTCGATGAGGTAATCGATACCGTACAAAGCAATACGACGGTAGTCACCAATGATGCGGCCTCGGCTGTATGCATCAGGTAGACCTGTAATTAAGTGGGCAGAACGAGCTGCACGCATTTCAGGCGTATATACATCAAATACGCCATCGTTATGAGTTTTACGGTGCAAATGGAAAAATTCTTCTGTTTCAGGATCCATTTCGTAACCGTACTCTTGTAATGCCATTTTAGCTGTACGTAAACCGCCGTATGGGAACATAGCACGTTTTAATGGTTTATCTGTTTGTAAACCGACAATGGTTTCTAGTTCTTTGTCGATATAACCAGGCGCATGTGCCGTGATGTGAGTCGCAATTTTTGTATCTGCGTCAATCATGCCACCTTTTTCACGCTCTTCTTCATATAGTTTAAGGACTTGATTCCATAAATTAGTAGTTCTTTCAGTAGGACCAGCTAAGAATGTATCGTCCCCTTCATAGGGGTTATAGTTACGCTGGATAAAGTCACGTACGTCGACTGCTTTATCCCACACACCTGTGTTAAAGTCTTGCCATGCAGTATTTTGCATTTTGCACCTCCATATAATGGATATAACTATAAGATTTCTATGAGTTAAGTGTAATTGAAAAAATTTACGATTACAAGAAGAATATGATATATATTTTTAATATTGATTATGCAGAAAACATATAAATTGATAAAATCTAGCTCCTTAGGTCCTAAATTGTAAAGAAATTAAAAGTGTAGCTATAACTACAGTTTTATTGGGATTTATGGAGTATAATTAACAAATTACTACTTTCTATTATATAGAATATGTAAAAATTGGAAATATGGTATATATGGATTAAACTATTCTGTTATTGCATTTAAATGATAGTAAATATCGTTATATAGATAAAAATAGATACAGATATAAGGCTATGTTGGAATGGATGGCTAGAAATATGTAAGCAAGGGATTATAATTTATAGTTCTTAAGAGACGTATTTCCTTGCAATGTGGGCTAGTAGTGTTATGATAGACAATATATTGTAAAGTTTTGTTTATCACTAAGTATCTATATACAGGTGATATAGATACTTAGTGACTTGTCTTATGTATCAAGTGAAGCGGAAAGGAGATACAATGACAAATCATTATAAGGCTATGATTGCAGCATTAGGAACCATTGCTGTATGGGCTACGGCCTTTCCCTTTACGCGTTATGTGGTTCAATATATAGATCCATTTCACCTAGCGGCAGTCCGCATTTGTATCGGTGCTATTGCATTATATCTCGTTTCTTTATTGAGAGGATTGCGCAAACCCAGAGGGGTAGAATGGTTCTATTTCATTATTGCTGGTATTACAGGAAATATTGGGTACCAGATTTTATTTAATATGGGGCTACAGACAATACCTTCTGGAACGGCAAGTGTATTAGTGGCGTTAACACCGTTAATGACTGCGCTATTATTGCGTGTCGTGTTCAAGGAAATTATGAGCATACAAGGATGGATATATACCTTTACTGCCTTTCTCGGCGTGGCTATCGTCATGTTATGGGATGGTATTTTTGAGGTGAAAGTAGGCTCTTTTCTCATCCTTATTATTGTAATGATGTTTTCTGTCTATAATGTATTGATGAGATATTTCGGTCAACGAGGCTATACAGCTTTAGATATGACGACATGGAGTATGGTAATGGGGGCTATCTTAGGGATACCTTACTTACCAGACGGTTTTAGACTGATTCAAGCAATGCCATTAGAGCCAGTAGCTTTACTAGTGTACCTAGGATTGTGTTCCAGTGCACTTGGCTATGGTCTGTGGAGTTATGCCTTGGGGACGGCCGATAAAGCATCAGATGTGCTTAATTTTCTATATTTATCACCAGTTGTAGCTACTATTGTTAGTTTCTTTATGCTTGGTGAGGTACCAAATGGTGGGTTATATATTGGTGGGATTGTTATTTTAGGCTCATTGTATTTGTTCAATAAATATCGTTAATAAAGAATAAAAGAGTGGATCTCATTTGAGATCCACTCTTTTATGTAAATGCGAAGTTTAGATTAAATTGTAAATCCTTGTGCACGAATTTGATCACCGATTTGTTCACGAACATCACGACGATTGTTGAATCGTGTTACTACTTGTTTTGTAAAGCAATCCACCTTGCGATTCATGTTACGAGTATCATAGTATTCAGCCATTTCAGCATCATAATCTTTGAGCAATTCCATGTAATCTTCATGAGCTACATATTTGTTTTCAAAGAGAGTGTATTCCGTAGGGATACGAGGTTTTAATTGAGGTTCTACATTAGGTACACCAAAGCCTACACCTACTACAGGGAATGTATATTTTGGAAGGCCTAATAACTCGATTGTTTTTGGTGCATCGTTCAAGATGGAACCAAGGAACACGGTACCAAGGCCATTGAGTTCAGCTGCAGCTACTAGGTTTTGAGCGGCCAGACAGGCATCAGTCCAACCTTGGAAGAATGTATCACCGCCGTATGCTACATCTGTTGCGTTATGTTGTTCCTCACCGATGCAGTAGTTGCGATATGCATCTACAATGAAAATGAATAATTCAGGCATACGAGCAATATATTCTTGGCTAGCTACTTTAGAAATAGCAGATTTTAATTCTGGATCTGTAATGCGGATAACACTATATGCTTGTAATCCTTGGCTAGATGCAGTACGTTTAGACACATCGATTAGTGTTTGCAATAATTCAGCAGGTACTGGTTCTGGTTTAAATTCGCGAATGGTTTTGTGGTCTAATAATGTTTCGATAGGATTCATAGGGGAACCTCCTTATCAATGAGTGATTTATTATTGAATTTCAAAGAGAACATACATAGAGCATATTCATAACATACATAGAGCATATTCATAGAGTTTAAATTCTAATATATATATTTCATAGAACTTCTTCGATGTGTTTATTATAGCACTTACTCGTATAGGAATATAGGACAATCAAATTTGTTGTAAATAACCTATTATTTTAAAGGGAATTACTATGCTGATTGTTACTTTGTAACCTTATGCTTCATATTATTGGTTGCTTGCTGCTTTACCATGACCGTGATATCAGAGATTTGTACACGACGAGGTTGGTTTGTGCAGTACACAACGGCATTGGCAATGTCCTCTGCCTGAAGGGCTTCGATGCCTTCGTATACTTTTGCAGCTTTTGCTGCATCACCGTGGAAACGAACTTTGCTGAAATCAGTTTCTGTGATGCCTGGTTGCACGTTGGTGACTTTCACGTCGCTGGCAATTAAATCGATGCGCATGCCGTCGCTGATGGTTTTAACAGCAGCCTTAGAGGCACAGTATACAGCGCCTTTTGCATAGGCACCGGCACCAGCGGTGGAACCGATATTCAATACGTGGCCAGAATTTTGCTCTACCATGAATGGCAACACCGTGCGAGACACGTAAATGAGGCCTTTCACATTGGTGTCCATCATTGTGTTCTGCTATAGATTCTAGGTAACATTATTGTCTATTTCAAACCTCTTTTCAAAAGGCGTCTTATAGCCATTATAGCTATGAGGCCTATTATGGTTAT
>SAAC01000030.1 GCA_009929605.1 Negativicutes bacterium | reverse complement strand
GTAATATAAAAATAAGAACACCTCACCACCAACAGATTAATCTATTAGCAGTGGGGTGTTCCTCTACACAAGCAGACAATCAAGTTATGCGCTTGTACATTATTTAGTCTTTTTTAAACTTAGGTGATGTAGGGCAAGTTTCTGGCACTACGTCTTTGCGAACGCCAAGAATTTCACTACGATCCACATAAGTTGTATGTAACAATTCATGTGGTTTGTGAGCCAATGGTTCACCTAAGAAGTTTTTGTAAATTGCTTTAATTTCAGGGCTTTCAAAGCTAGAACGGAATTCATAATTAGCATCCGCATCATAAAGCCCAGCAATACGAGCTTCTTTAGTTTTTACAGCTTGAGGCAATTTTGTACGAGGTTGGCCACCGCCACCTATACAGCCGCCTGGGCATGCCATCATTTCAATAAAGTCATAATGTTTGCCACTAGTTTTCAAGTCATTCAAGAAGTCGCGGATATTTTTACCACCATGAGCTACGGCTACTTTTAAAGTAAGATCCCCAAGTTCTACGGTTGCCTCTTTTACACCTTGCATACCACGAACGTCTTCAAGATGAGTCAATGCTACTGGAGGTGGCTCTTGGCCGGTGACTAATTTATAAGCCGTACGCATAGCCGCTTCCATAACACCACCAGTGTTACCAAAGATAATGCTGGCACCAGTTTCTTGACCGATTAATTCATCAAATTTGGATTCTTCGATGCTTTCAAAATCAAGATTTTCATCCTTAATCCATTGAATGAATTCACGAGTAGTGATGGAAATATCTGTATCCATGCCGATTTCTTCGTCATTGTAATAACGAGCAGCAGCATTTTGTTCAGGACGTTTTGTTTCTGCTTTTTTAGCAGTACAAGGATTCACGCTGATAGACACGATTTGTTTAGGATTAAGACCTTTTGCCTCAGCGAAATACGTTTTTGCCACAGCCGCTTCCATAGCAATACAGCTACGAGTAGAGGAAACTTGAGGCAATAATTCAGGGAAATAAATTTCCGCAAAACGCACCCATGCTGGGCAACAGCTAGTAAATTGAGGTATAGGGCCGCCAGTTTGTAAACGTTTTACCAACTCAGACGCTTCTTCCATGATAGTCAAATCCGCACCAAAGTTAGTATCTACCACATAGTCAGCACCTAATGCACGAAGGGCCCCAACCATTTTGCCTTCAAGGAAGCTACCTGGTTCATAGCCGAAACCTTCGCCCAATGCTACGCGAACTGCAGGAGCCGTTTGGATAACAACGATTTTGTTAGGGTCCGCAATCGCTTCTTTCACCAAATGAAGTTCGGAACGAGCATGCATGGAATCAAATGGACAAGCAGCTGTACATTGACCGCAATGGATACACATTGGAACATCACCGGTAGATTCCAAATCATAATAATCAAGTACGCTCATCGTATCTGCGCAAGCGCGACGGCACAACGTACAGTTTTTACATTTTGAAATATCATGAATTATGGCAGGGTTGTCGAGAGCAATCGGCACACGTTTGTCAATAAATTCAAATTGAGACATAAGGACCTCCTCAGTAGTACAATAGGTTACTCAACTATTACAACTAGTCTGTATTACTTAATCAGTGTGATTTAAATTACAGTTCATTATTATTATCAGCTATATTGAGAGTAAAATCAAGGATGATAAATAAATTTTATATCCCTGAAATCCTAGTAAAATATAGGGGATATTCACATTTCATCTTTCTCTACAAACTAAACAACACCTTTGCAATTGAGAATGGTACATACATTTAACAACCTGTCTGTTTAACCACTTATAAAATGAACGAACTCCATGTTTACGGTGCTACGAGATTTTCAAATGCTTCCCTTCCGTGAAAGCGCTCAAAATGATCCTGTGTCCGCGCTACATCTTTTACAGTTGGGTCAATTTTGATGGCCCTTCCCAACCATTTGAGGGACTCCTTATCTTGCTGCTGATCAGCGTAAATCGTAGCAATACCATAGACGGACCACGTATTATTCGGATCTTTTTCCAATACCTTATCAAACCAGCCTTTAGATTCATTTAATTGGCCCATTAATTTATACACCATGGCCATATTGTAAAAGTTCCCTACATTCTGTGGATTTAACTCATACGCTTTTTTAGTCATATCTAACCCCTGCGATGTATCTCCGTTGAGCGCGAGAGCAAAACCCTTGAGTGAATAGGCCTGATCATTCTGAGGACTCTTATCGACAACCAATTGAGCTGCCGCTATGGCACCAGGATAATCCCCATCGCTGAATAATTTTTGCGCCTCTGCGATTTCTGTAGTGTATTGCTTCATCTGTTCTACAGATTGAGTATTAGAATTCTGTGTAATTTCTATTGATAAAGAGGTATTTGGTTTAGATGAATCGGGTTGATTATGCGCAGACTCAGTTGCACAACCACTAGTAATTAATAATCCGAAACTCAACACCAAATACATACTATAGTGTTTTAAATTCATTTTTAGTACCTCCTGCGTATTTATATTACAGCTATTATACAACGAAAAAAACAGATGTTTGATCGTTCAATTGAGTGGAACCACCAAGACCAACTGTCATCCAAGTGCCTTTGTTAGTTTTTTCGCTGCGGAATGCACCGGAGTTATCGTATGCGAACACACCAGTTTCACCCATGAACTCATGAAGAACATTTACATAACCGTACATTTGATGACGATCATTGCCACCGAATTCACGGCCTACGCGAATGCCCAAACGACTGATGCGGCTGTTTACGCTATCAAGTTCAGCCGTTTTGCCGCGTAGACGGAATTGATCATCCTTGCCCATGCGGTCATAACGCAAACGTACCCATAAACCATCTTCTTGATCGATAAAGCGCGCTTCGCCAAGACGTTTATTAAGATTATCCATATCAGTGATACGTCCATACATAGCTTGTGCTGAAACCGACCAGCCAATAGCAACGTTGCCATTATCGTATAAAACCTAATCAAATCCAATAAAATCAAGCTACATTTAAAATTCTCGAAATAAATACAATTTTAATTCTATACTATAATTTTAGATATATCAATATGACAACTTATTTTATTTTAATTATTTTATTTATTTTTCATTTTTAATAGGCTATACACTCCAGATTCCGTTAATGCGAAACGACAGCATTTAAGGAATAAATACGGCACTAACGTAGTTGCTGACCTGTAATCGTACAAACAATACACCTCTAGAGAAATGCATAAAAATAGAACCGTTGTGTTCTCGCAGCGACATTCGACTTTGCCGTCAGGAGCAAGAGAATACAACGGTTCTATTTTTACTAGTTTACACTAGACATATGTGATTGTTTGTACGATTACAGGAATCGACTATTTAACGTATTTATCTTTGAAGGCTGCTAATTGAGCATCTTCTTTGGATAATCCTTGTGCTTCATATTGTGCGATAGCATTATGCATTTCTTCATAAGCTAATGGCACCACTTTTGTGAAGCGTTTATTGAATGTTTGCCAGTTATCAAGAATATGACGACCTTTTTTGGAATTTGTATGCAATACGTGTTGTTCAATTAATTCTTTAATACGAGTCAAGTCTGCAGCACTAGCATCACGTGTTTCTACGAGACCAGTATTGCAATATCTTGTATCGAAATCAAGAACGTATGCGTAACCACCGGACATACCAGCTGCAAAGTTACGACCTACTTTACCAAGCACGAGCACTTCGCCACCTGTCATGTATTCGCAACCATGATCGCCTACGCCTTCAACAACAGCAGTAACGCCACTATTACGAACGGCGAAACGTTCACCGGCCATACCATTGATGTACGCTTTACCAGATGTAGCACCGTAGAATGCTACGTTACCAATAAGGATATTTTCATCCGCTTCGAAAATGGATTTTGCTGGTGGATATACAGTGATGATACCGCCAGATAAACCTTTACCGAGGTAATCGTTCGCATCGCCTTCGAGTTCTAATGTCATACCTTTTGGAATGAAAGCACCAAAACTTTGTCCAGCGCTACCAACAAAGTTCAATTTAACTGTGTTTTCTGGCAGACCACTTTCACCATATTTACGAACGATATCGGAACCAACGATAGTACCAACAACGCGATTCGTGTTATCAATAGCGAGTTTCGCACGGATTTGTTTTTGTTCCTCAATGGCAGGACGACACATACGAAGCAGTTTTGCCATATCCAGAGTATGAGTCAAACCATGATCTTGTTCGATAGCATGTTTATGACCAATGGAAGCATCTGTGTAAGGGCGGAACAAGATACGTTTCAAGTCCACACGAGACAATTTATAGTTATCGCCTTGAGATTTCGCACGAATCAAGTCAACGCGACCAACCAATTCATCAACGGAGCGAACACCAAGACGAGCCATGATTTCTTGTACTTCACGAGCAATGAACAAGAATAGACGTTCTACGTATTCAGGTTTACCAGTAAAGCGAGCACGTAATTTTTCATCTTGTGTAGCAACGCCGTAAGGACATGTATTCATGTGACATACGCGGGCCATTTTACAACCTACCGCAACGAGTGGCAATGTACCGAAGCCGAAGATTTCAGCCCCCAAAGCAGCCGCTACCACAACGTCAAAACCAGTCATCAATTTGGAGTCTACTTCCAATTTAATGCGGTCACGCAAACGGTTGAGCATCAATGTTTGGTGAGTTTCGGACAAACCTAATTCCCAAGGAATACCAGCATGTTTTACCGACGTACGACCAGCCGCACCAGTACCACCGTCATAACCGGAGATTAAGATGTTATCAGCTTTTGCTTTCGCAACGCCCGCAGCGATAGTACCAACGCCTGCTTCAGATGTCAATTTAACGGAAATACGAGCATAACGGTTCACGCATTTCAAATCGTAAATCAATTCCGCCAAATCTTCGATGGAGTAAATATCATGATGTGGTGGTGGGGACACGAGTTCTACACCTGGTGTAGAGTGACGAGCACGCGCGATGTCAGGATATACTTTTTTACCTGGCAATTGACCGCCTTCGCCTGGTTTCGCACCTTGGGCACATTTAATTTGCAACTCACTAGCATGGATGAGGTAATTCGCAGTTACACCGAAACGACCGGATGCAATCTGCTTAACTTCACTATTCATGCTATCCCCATTAGGTAATGGTTTGAAACGATTGATATCCTCGCCGCCTTCACCAGAGTTACTGGAGCAACCAAGACGGTTCATTGCTATGGCAATTGTTTCATGCGCTTCTTTACTAATGGCACCATAACTCATCGCACCAGCTTTGAAGCGTTTTACGATGGATTCTACAGATTCTACCTCTTCGATAGGAATCCCACCACCTACTGGATAATTCATTTCCATCAAGGAACGTAATGTTACATGATAGTTTTCTTGAATATCCTTCGCGTATTCTTTATATTTCGCGTAATCGTTCTCGATCAAGGATTTTTGCAATGTGTCGATAGATTTAGGGTTGAATAAATGTTCTTCCCCGTTTTTCATCGGGCCATAGAAACCGCCTGGTTCGAGAACTGTTTCGTTTTCTTTGAAAGCTCGATTATGGCGTTGTACGCTTTCAATAGCGATACCACCAAGACCAATACCACCAATACGTGTTGGAGTGTTAACGAAGTATTTTTTGATAAAGTCTGTATTAAGGCCCAATGCTTCGAAGATTTGCGCGCCATGGTAACTACGTACAGTAGAAATACCCATTTTGGACATAACCTTCATGATGCCACCAACAGCTGCTTTGATGTAGTTTTTCTCAGCTTGTTCAGGCGTCAAATCACCCAAACGTTTATGAGCTTGCAAATCGCGAACAGTTTCAAATGCCAAGTATGGGTTGATAGCTGTTACACCATAACCAAGCAATGTACAGAAATGATGTACTTCGCGAGGTTCACCGGATTCAAGGATTAAGCCTACTTCTGTACGAAGCACTTTGCGAATCAAGTGATTATGAACTGCTGCTACGGCAAGCAATGCAGGGATTGGCGCGTGTTCAGCATCTACTCCACGGTCAGACAAGATGATAACATTTTGGTCTGTACGTGCCACTTCTTCTGCTTTTGCACATAATTCATCTAGTGCCTCTTGTAAACCTTCGCGACCTTTACTTGGGTCAAAGAAGATTGGCAATGTTACCGTTTTCATACGACGACAATCTAATTGTTTAATAGACGCCAACTCTTGGTTTGTCAAAATAGGTGTACGCATGCTGATCGCATAAGTACCTACTTTGTTAGGGTCCGTAAGGTTACCACTGTTGCCAAGCATTACGCGAGTGGATGTGACCATTTCTTCGCGGATCGCATCGATAGGTGGGTTTGTTACTTGAGCGAACAATTGTTTAAAGTATGTATATAACAATTGTGGTTTATCGGATAGAATAGCCAATGGCGCATCGGCACCCATGGAACCAGTAGGATCTTTACCTTCTTGAGCCATAGGAATGACCATACGAACAAGGTCCTCTTGGGTGTAGCCAAATGCTTGTTGCAATGTGAACAAGTCTTCTACTTTTGGTACAGCGCTTTCATCAGCCTGTTGAATTTCGGACAAATGAATAACGTGTTCTTTTACCCATTCAGAGTATGGCAATTCTGTAGCGATTTTTTGTTTGATTTCTTCGTCAGAGATAATGCGTTGCTCTTCTGTATCGATGAGAAGCATTTTACCTGGTTCAAGACGACCTTTCGCACGGACATTTTCCGCACTTTCATCCACAACACCCACCTCGGATGCCATGATAACGCGATCATCAGTTGTTACATAATAACGTGCAGGGCGCAAGCCGTTACGGTCAAGCACACCGCCGATCACAGTACCATCAGTGAAGCCCATCGCAGCAGGCCCATCCCATGGTTCCATCATGAAACTGTTGAACTCGTAGAAATCGTGTTTTTCTTGGCTCATCAATGTGTTGCGTTCCCAAGGTTCAGGAATCATCATCATCATTGCATGAGGTAGGCTACGGCCTGTCATATGCAAGAATTCTACAGTGTTATCGAACATAGCAGAGTCAGATCCAGTGTCATCTACTACAGGGAATACCTTTTTGATATCTGGGAACAATGGAGATTCTGCTTTACCTTCGCGGGCATTAATCCAGTTTACATTACCACGGATTGTGTTGATTTCACCATTGTGCACAAGAAAACGGTTAGGATGCGCACGAGCCCAGCTTGGGAATGTATTCGTACTGAAACGGGAGTGAACCATTGCCAACGCAGATGTGAAATCAAGGTCATTCAAATCCAAATAGAAATCGCGCAATTGGCCTGGTGTTAACATACCTTTATATACGATAGTTTTAGAGGACAAGGAAGCAATGTAGAAATCGCTACTCAATTCTTTGCTCAATGGAATGATGCGTTTTTCTGCAACCTTACGAATCATATATAATTTACGTTCAAATTCTTTATTGTTTGTTACTTCAGGGCCTTTGCCGATGATAACTTGTAGCAACCAAGGACGAATTTGTGCCGCTTCATAACCTACTGCCGTAGAATCCACTGGCACTTCACGCCATCCCAACAATACTTGACCTTCTTCACGAACGACTTCTTCCAAAATACGTTTTTGCTCATTCCGAAGGGATTCGTATTTGTGTGCAAAAATCATGCCCACACCGTAGTCACCAGCTGGTGGCAAACTAATTCCTAACACTTCACATTCACGCTTGAAAAATTCATGAGGAATTTGCACCAAAATACCAGCGCCATCACCTGTGTCTTTATCTGCACCAGCCCCTCCGCGGTGCTCAAGACGTTCTAGGATACGCAAACCATCATCGATAATATCATGAGATTTTTCACCCTTAATATTAACAACAAAACCCATACCACAGGCATCTTTTTCAAATTGACTGTCGTACAAGCCATTTGCTTGCATCATAACGCGTTCCTGATTCTGCTGCTCGATAACGCTATCTGTACCCATCTTTTTCATAGCTCTTGCACTCCTTCATATACACATAGTCTTCTATGGAACTATTGGCTACTATTTACTAAACTATTACAACAATTCGCCCTATAAAATAAAACAGATGATGCACAAATGCATCATGCGAAAGTTAATTCTATAGAATTAAAAAGTCTACTGTCAGTATACCACTGTCCATCTGAAATTGATAATATATAAAATTCATCATTCTATGCAATAAACTCATGTATACATGATATTTTTGCAAGTTTGTGTATTGTATACAAGATTCAACACCATATATTGTGTTACAAATGCCTTAACCATGGGCTATTTTGTTTTTTATGCATAAAATGCAATGTATTGTGTTTTTAATTCCTACTATTTCCCTATGGACTTTTCTATTTTTTGTGCTATAATAAATCCATAATAAGTATCTCGATGTAGATATATTTTACAAAAAATATACATATCAACTATAAAGGAGACCAACAATGAGAACTACAGAATTATTACAAGAACGCAGAACCTATTACGCAATTGATAAGAACATCCCTGTATCCAACGACGACGTTGTTCGCTTCGTAGAGGCAGCTACTGAACTCGTTCCAGATTCTTTCAACATGAAGAGCTCTCGCGTAGTGGTAGCGTTAGACGAAAAACACGATCAACTTTGGGATGCTATCTACGATATATTCGAAGGTAAAGTGCCTCGCGAAAAAATCGATAGTTTCAAAGCTGGCCGTGGTACAATCTTGTACTTCATCGACGAACCAACTGTAGCTGGTTTACAAGAACAATTCCCTGGTTATGCTGGTAATTTCCCAGGTTGGGCTAATCAAGCAGTAGGCATGTTACAATTCTCCATCTGGACTGGTTTACGTGAATTGAACATCGGTGCATCCTTGCAACATTACAATCCAGTAATCAACGATGTAGTACGCAAATTATTCGATGTTCCAGAAACATGGACATTGAATGCACAAATGCCATTCGGCGGTATCATAGCAGAACCTGATGCAAAAGCAAAAGAAGATATCTCCGCTCGCGTAAAAGTATTCCGTTAATACATCCGCAAATAAAACTCCAAAACCTAATTCTCTCAAAAAAAGAAGCAACCCCTGCGGGCTGCTTCTTTTTTATATAATTAATCAAATGTTGTTTCCAACAACGTATCATCCATAATAGTGCCTACATAAAAATCACTAAAGATGCCGAAACGAGCGCTAGCTTCTTCAAAACGCATATCGTAGACGATTTTTTTGAATTGAATGTCATCATTACCCATCAAAGTAATGCCCCATTCCCACATATCGAGACCACAACCACCAGTTGTATACTCACTCAATACATCAAGGTATGTTCTTCCCAATTGACCATGGGCACGCATCATTTTACCACGTTCTTCCATCGGTAAAATGAACCAGTTTTCACCATGTTCACGTTTTTTACTCATATTGTAGAAGCAAATATATTTGTCTTTTGGAATATGAGGATATAGTTTTTTATGAACTTCTGGAGATGTCATATTATTTTTCAAATAATTGCTTAATTCCGTTACGGATGTATAGGAGAATGTATATTCCAACACTTCTGCAATTTTCAATTTACGGAAACGAAGTTCCCATACATAGATATCTTCCAATGTTGGTTGTAATAACCACAAGAGAATGTCACCCTTTTGGCCATTGATGCTATAGAATGCATAGCTACTTTTTTCAGCTACATGTTCTGCTTCAAGATCCGCAATATATGCTTTTAATTCAGCTTTCGCTGCAGCTTTATCTTCAGAAGACCATTTTTTCCACGCATTAAAATCGATGCGGAAAATCATGTGTTGACTATGCCAACCTTCAGCAGTGCGAACGGCTTTGCTAAGACCTTCACCATGAGTACCTTCTGCCCCCACTTGGCCATGAGGATGTCCACCTGGATGTCCTACTGGACCCTGTCCACCATGAATTTGTTGTTCTTTTGTTTCTTCAGACATTATAGTTCCTCCTGTTCATTATGTAATAACTGTACAAGTTCTTTCGCTTGTTTTACACCATCAGGAATGCCAATTCCATCAAATGGTGTTCCAATTAAATATAAATTTGGATAGTTTTCTAATACATGGGCACGCACGGCTTTCACCATGGCGCGATGCCCCACATTATATTGTGGCATGCAATGAACGAGACGATTCACCTCTACCCAAATTGGTTCACTGTGAAAGCCCATAATACGTTGGATTTCACGAGTTGCCAATATCGCTAGTTCCTCATCAGAACTGGATTCGACAGTAGTATCACCAGGTTTCCCAATGAATACACGAAGTACAACCTTGTCATCTGGTGTCGTTTGTGGCCATTTCTGGCTCAAATTCGTACAGGCTGTAAGGGGTGTTTTCGTTTTTCTCGTAATCAACAGGCCAGAACCATGCAAATCGCCATCGAAGGTAGCTTTATCAAAGGCCATAATGGCAATAGCGCATGTGGATTGTTCCATGTCACGCAAACCATCAAAACCCGCATCATCACGGAACCATTGACGATACGATGCAGGTGGTGTACTGATGATAACGGTGTCGAATTGAACGTCCTGATGTTCTACAGCTACGTCAGAGCCAGTAAAAATACCGTCAGAATTGCGATGTTTCAGTTGTAATTCATAAGAAAAATCAGCTTGTTGCTGAATATCCTCTATCAATACATTATTATGAATCGTCACATTCCTTGGCATTTGTTCCACGATAGCATCAATGACACTAGCAAGACCACCTGTTAATTGGCGGAACATACCATCCTGTGCTGCTGTGCCTTTGCGAGATTCAAATTCCTTATCAGTCTTTATGCCCTTACCCGCTTGTGGCACATCCCCTACATTGGCACTAGGGCCTTTGGCAGCCACGGAAACGCCCGCTTTTTTATGCGCCCCTTTAGCGGCTATCATGCCTTTAACCATATTACCATGTTTTTGTTCTACTTGAATAAAATGTGGGAACGTAGACAATAGACTGATTTTATAAATATCACCACCATAAATTCCCGCTAATAGCGGTTCGATGAGTTTATCCATCATTTCTTGACCCAAATGGTATTGGAAAAAATGACCGATAGACACATCACCATGCTCATCCAGTTTATATGGTGATTTAAATAAATCTAGGGCCGCTCGAATCTTGCCAGGCCAAGAAATTAACGTGGCTTTCACAAAGGGCATCATTTCCGTAGGTACACCCATGATAGATCCACCTGGAATAGGATGTGTCGCCCCTTGATCATATACATAAGCCTGCCCCGTCGCATTGGCCACAATGGTGTCACCCAGTCCCAGATTACGAATCAAATCGGTCATCTCTGTTTTGCGCCCCAAATAGGAATCCGGACCTAACTCGACCACAAAGCCATCCACCCGTTTCGTTTGAATTTTACCACAACAATGGTCCGCTTGTTCATATATATGAATGTCTACATTCGGTTGTTCCTGTGCCAAATAATAGGCCGTCGAAAGCCCCGTCAGGCCGCCACCGATAATTGCTACACGATTCACTGTACTATCCTCTTTTCTACGGCACTCGCCATGGCAAAAATATACATTTCATTATTGTTAGGCATTGATGTACGATAATACTTAGCCCCTTGAGACTCTACTTGTGCTCTACACACAGTGTCATTATCATATAATACCTCTACATGGTCACTGACGAATCCGATAGGGGCAAATACAATATGTTTATACCCGTCCTCAATTAATCCATCAATCACCGTTTCTATGCTAGGACCGAGCCACTCACCATGCGGTCCAGCGCTTTGCCATGCTTGGGTCCACACCGTAGGATTATGATAAGCCTCGTACTCTAAACCCGATGCATAGCCTTGATGAATCTGCCCATCCATCTCTACAGTAATGATATGTCCACTCCAAGAGCGCAATATTAAAGATCCTGCCAGTTCACAGGAGAACCTTTGAATAGATGTCACATATGGATCTAGCTGATTCTGCATGGGTGCGATGGGCAGACTATGTGCTGAAAGTACCAACGCTACATCATCGACTCTATCTTTATATTTCTGGAGGTCCTCATAATACTCCCTAGAAATCAGCTCATCAATGATGCGCTCATAGTCATCAAGCAAGTCTTCCACAGAAAGGAACGTTACGTCATTTTCATCATAACCCAGCACAATCGACTTTGAACCGTAGGGCAAATTAGGACCTACTTGCTCAATTAACGTTTTTTCGATAGCAATCCGCCAATAATCGGCAAATCCGACTTCCTTCCACCATTCACGAACCATCCGTAACTCAATACCTACTTGATCTGCTGCACGTTGTGCTCGTTCCTCGTATACAGACGTTCCTATTTTAGAATAAAACGGCGCCGTCACAATTGCAATAGCAATATCAATACCATCTGATTTCATTTGTGATACTGCGTCCTCAATGGAGGGGGGCATATGCTGATATCCGATGTAGACATTCTGAATGATAGATGGCTGTTCATCTCGGCACTTCACCATGCGTTGCAATACTTTCACCAACGCCCTGCCCTGCTGTTCCGTCATAGTGCGCAGATTTTCATTATCCCATTGGCCGATAGTTGTATACCGATCCTCAAGGTTTGCGATGTCCTGTTCACTCGGATCATGACCGCGACGAATACTCGTCATATAATCACGCAAATCATCCGGGATTTGAGGCGTGCCATAGGACATCAACAATACACCGATAGTAGGTTCTTTAATTTTATTCATTATTTACTCGCCCATAATTCCTGGCTACGTTCATGTACATACTCAGTAATCCATTTTAATACATCTGGATCAGCCTCAGGAAATACACCGTGACCTAAATTAAATATATGTTTACCATGGCGAACACCTTGTTCTAAAATGGTATCTAATTCTTGTTTTATAACGGCTTTATCAGCATACAGGTATGCCGGATCAAGATTACCTTGTAAGGTCTGAGTAATGCCCATCGCACTAGCCACATCAATAGAGCATCGCCAATCAAGAGCGATAACGTCCAATGGTAAATCTTTCCACAACTCAATTAAATGACCATTTCCAACACCATTCATGGCCATTGGTAAATCTGGAAATTTAGCTTTCACAGTGTGGATAATCCGTTCCATATGCGGAAATATACCTTGTTTATATTGGTCCTCGTTAACGGCGCCAATCCAGGAATCGAAGATTTGTAGTGCGTTCGCACCCGCCTCAGCCTGCATGGATAGATACGCAATAGTCATATCCGCCAAACGTTCCATCAAAGCATTCCACAATGTAGGTTCCCCGACGAGCATCCCACGAGTCTTGTTATAACTCTTGGTAGGACCACCCTCGATGAGATAACTAGCAATCGTAAAAGGTGCACCACCAAAGCCGATAAGAGGTACATCCAAGACCTCTGTAGTCAACAGTTTGATCGTGTCCCCTATATAACTCACCTTCGTTGGATCAAAGGGATGTAGTTGTTCCACATCTCGTTGTGTGCGGATAGGATTCGGGAATACTGGTCCAACACCAGGTTTCAATTCCACCGTCACATCCATACCTACCATAGGACTCATAATGTCCTTGTAGAGGATGGCCGCATCTACACCGTATTCCTTAACCGGCAATTCTGTTACAAAAGCACAGAGCTCCGGTTGTTTTGTAATTTCAAAGAGCGAATATTTTTCTTTAATTTTCCGATATTCCGCTTGGCTGCGACCTGCTTGTCGCATAAACCACACAGGTGTTGTGCCTGGTTGTTTGCCGCGAATCATATCTAAGTAGTTTGAATTCAAACCTGTCACTCCTTTACTTGTTTATATGCTTATTTTACAGGCAATATCACTTGATATTCTATACCATTGCTCACAGGATTACGCAGATTAAACTGCTGTCGCCCCCTGTGCATTCATCATATATGTATCGATACCACCTTGTTGTTTCCCCATACGGAGCAATTCATGTTGGCACGTAAATACCCACACTTGTTGTTCCTTGCCAATGTCAGATAACAATGCCAATGCACGTTTTTGACGTTCTTCATCAAAACGAACGAGAATATCATCAAGGACGATTGGCAATGGTTCTACTTGGTTCGAGAACGCTTTGGCAAGACTCAAGCGAAGGGCCAAATACACTTGGTCCCCCAGTCCACTACTCCAGTGCTTACTTTCTAGACGAACTCCATTAGCATCCTTCAATGCCACGGAATCACTAGTCATAGTGTCAAGAGTATATTTATTGTCTGTGAGCACCTGAATATATTTGGATGCAATATCCATCATATGCGGTTGCTTTTCTTGTTCATAGGTCTGCTGCGCCGTATCCATGCAATGGCTGATTAACACCTGCGTTACCCAATCCTCAAGGGCTTGTTCTAATTGGCCCTCTAAATCCTTGCGTTCCTGCAATGCCTCAGCTTGCTCTTGGTCATTTGCTAAATTACGCATCGTCTCTATAATCTGCCCACGTTGCTCGTACACAGACGCCAGTTTTTGTTCAATGCTAGCTATCTCTAGATCGCTATGTTGCACTTCATCAATCCATTTGTCCTTGTCCCCACCACGGAGGCGACGATAGAACAAATCCTTATTTTCCGCCTTTGGCGCCAACAAATCAAGCTGCACTTGGCTCTGTTTGTAAATGGTTTCCCACTGTTTTAACTGGTCCTCTTGCAATAATTGCTGACGATACTCAGTGGCAGACGCGATGCCGGCCTTCTCGAGCAATTCCTTCTGACGCAACAACAAATCCTTTTCCTTGCGATGCCATTGGTCGTATTCCTCGCGGAAATTTTTGCGCTGTGATTCCTTTTGCTCCCACCGAATTTTATTTTGATGAAAGTTCTTTAACTGCGCGTACAATTTACGCATTTCCACAGGTGCCACCGGTTCTGTAATGCCTAAATTATCCCATAATGTTTGGCCTTGGTCCTCCAGGGCTTGCAAATCATCTTTATGGGCTTGCAATGTCTTTTCGTAGCCTTCATAAACCTTTACCTGTTCTTGGTATTGATCATATTCTTGCTTCATGCCAAAGAAATCGGTATCCGTTAATGTTTTGGCTGCGCCTTGCGGTAACCACGCTTGCCATGCATCCATAGCCTCAGCACCAATTTGTTCAAGACGTTTGTTTTCCGTTTCCCAGTTCCTCAATTGTTCAGAGTAACCAAAGGAACGAAGTTGTGCCAAATTATCTGCTACGGACTTCGTTTGTAATTGACTTTCCAAAGTGCCTTGTTTGGAATCTAGCAATTGCATGTCATATTCCACGCGCGTAATATCGGATTCTAAAGTCTTTTTGGAGCAGAAACTATAGCCAATCATTCCAAGGCCTGCTAATAACAGTACTGCTCCAGCACCTGTCATGGCCATAGTAAATAATACGGAAAGGCCCACAATCATGAGCACGATACCAATAACACTGGCGCCAATGCCTACATAGAGGAATTTCTTCTCACTGCCCTGTTGGGCCACTAAGTTTTGATGGCGCACCTTTGCTCGTTCTCGTTGGATGTTGATGTCCTCTAGGCCTTGTTTTTGAGCACGGACTTCGTCTTCAGCGGATTGGGTATCAGCTTGATGACCCGATTGAATGCCACCACGCGCAGCGGATTGCATACTCGCCAACGGTGTAGTTTGTTCCACATCAAATGCGGATACTACATTACTAGGTTCTACACCATTCTCACCGTCTACTGCCAATGGTTTACGTAACTGCCACGCCTGATACTGATCACGAGCGCTCCGTAAGCGTTGTGCCAATCGTTCACCTTCATACCAATTAATATCTGTAGCTATGTCTTCATCATCACGCCAAGCCGTATGCATACGGCGAGATAGTACTAATTGATTGCGTACCTTTTCGAGGTATGCCTCACCTTGTTCACATTCACGGCGCAATTGATCCCATTTTGAGACTTGTTGGTATAAATCTTCAATGTCTTGTGCATATACACCCATTGGGCTATCAGGGCTAAAGTTTTCTGGCATCAAGCCTTCTTCCTTCCCCTGCCAAATGCGCATATGCTCGTGGCAACGATTCAATTCCTGATCAAGCTCGTAGAAGGCCTGTCGTTCCAATGATTTACCACCATTGAATTGATGAATTTTAGCCTTCGCCTCTTCAGAACGGCGATACGTATCCCACGCACGAAGCACGATATCGATGCTTTCACGATAGTCACGCCATTCTTGCAATTGGTCCAATAATTCCTGTTCTGTCCGTTCCGTACCCGTTAGGGTGGATTGTAATGATACGTACTCCGTTTCGTGCCCTGCTAGGGCCGCTACCTTCGCACGATTTTGTTTCAACTGTTCCATGAGAACGTTAATTTTACGCTTGCCATTAGCGGAGGCTACGAACAAATCGTTTGTCGCCTTTTCGATGTCTTTCACCACCGAGCTGAGGCGTTCGCCCCCTTCGGCGCCAAAGAAGCGCGTACGCACCTCTACCTCATTCAAGATATCCGCACCTTGCAAATCCGCTAGGGTTAAGGCAAATATGCGATTATATGTTTTTTTGTCCAGCCCATGCCACCATAATTGGTTCGGCTCCATATTGATTCGTGGCTCGCCTTGGGGGTAGAAATCTAGCTTCTTCCCATTACGACCTACGTGATATTCCTTGCCATCTCGTTCTAGCACCATGGAACCTACGCATGTATCATAATGTTTGGCCTTACCCCCAAACAGGACCGTTCGTATACCCTCTAGGAGGGATGTTTTGCCACTTTCATTAGGGCCATAAATTAATTGCACACCCTGGTCACCAGGCGTGAATGACCAATCCTTGTGAGGCCCAAATTCTTGTAGATATATATCCTTAATCTTCATCATTGGCCCCCATTAATTTTGTAACACCCTCAATTTCAGCGCGTCGCGCCGCCCGTGAAAGCACCTCATCACTGAGGAAATCTGCGTATCGGCCTAACCGTTTAAATTCAGGACGTTCCGCGAGAATAGCACGGATATTGGTAACGTCGTGACGAATCGTTTCATCATAGGCAGATAAATAATCGCCCACCATATCAGACAATTTACGGCGTTCCTCTAAATCGATGGCCGGACTCGTCTCATCAACGATAACATAAGGCATGATAAACGCGCTACGCCCCTTATCCTCCTCTTGGGAGTCCGCTAGCCACATTTGGCGCACATCCTCTTGGGCACACAAACGATGTAAAGCGCCTGTCCCAGTGAGTACGATTTCCAAGAGTACTGGTTT
>SAAC01000115.1 GCA_009929605.1 Negativicutes bacterium | reverse complement strand
TTGTTCTTGCGTAGCAGTACCAAGCAAAATATTTTCATTCATAAAGTAACCTGTCAAAAGTTCAGATTTAATAAGGTCAATTTCATCTTTATTTAAAACGGAATAATCTTTTTTAAGTTCTACAATTTCCGTCTTGTTATCAACTGGCGTCAAACCGTTGTAACTCGAACCCTCTTGCATATTCTTTATTGTTGCTAGTGCTTTTTCTCGATACTCCTGTGTATTATCAATATCAAGAAA
The DNA here is from genome assembly GCA_009929605.1 of Negativicutes bacterium. Lineage (GTDB taxonomy): Bacteria > Bacillota > Negativicutes > Veillonellales > Veillonellaceae > Veillonella > Veillonella absiana. The sequence goes on along the minus strand of SAAC01000115.1, from coordinate 3,192 downwards.
GGCATTAATTTTCAATAAACCACGCAATTTACCTTGTTCCAGCTTAGTTTGAATACTAGCTAGAGCATTATCTAAAATACTTGTGTCTTCATTGATATAAAAAGGACTGATAAGTCTTACTAATTCTTCAGGTTTATATTCTTTTTTATCATTAGCAAACAGTAAGTCTAATAGATCGCCCGTTTCACTGTCAAATATAGGGTACAGGTCAACATAGCGCGTGCATAGCAACTTTTTAATTACTTTCTGCCAAAACTCCATGCTATTGTGTTCTCCCTTAGAACTCCAGTTTAGAACCTCGTCTAAGTCAGAACCTGCCATACTAATCAAAGTATCAGAACCAACATCAGATTTTTTGTATTTAACATGATTAAATTCTACTTTTGTTATTTCATTAGCAATTTTATTGTGAATGTTAGTCACAAAGGCACTTGTATATTCTACCGCTTCGTTTTGCCACGCTGTGACTCTTTGAGTATCATTGTTTAGTTTTCCACGTGAAAATGATACCACTTTTCCGAATAAGTTCAATTTTTCCCCTTTCTACCATAAACTAACGCCTTTCCCTCGTTTATACTCGCCTGTTTTCTTGTTATGGCAAGACTTACAAAGGAGTTGTAGGTTATCAGGGTTCAGCGCTATTTTCCAATCATCAAGGTTTTCCCAAGTTAGTTCTACAATATGGTCTACTTCGTATTTTTTAGCACCGAATGCACCACATCTTACGCAAGTCATTTTATCGCGTTGTCTTACATAATCACGGACTGCCAACCATTCTTTTTTATTGTACCAACCACTTTCTCGGACTGTGTCAACGTTATACTTCATCTGACACCGCCATTTCTAAAGCCATTGTCAAAGCCACAGTAGGGTCAATTTTATCTTTTTCAAGTTTTTTAGTATACATATAGTCCCCACTTTGTCCGATTTTAACAGCAGTATTATTTAAAGCCCACTGCATGACTTTTTGATTATGGATAAGTTTGTTTTCTACTAACTTAGATTTTAATAACTTAATATAGTCATTCATTGAGAAACCTTGTCGAATTGCTCTTTGGTTATCTCCGTCTTTATCGAAGAAATAACGCTCGATCAACCCTTTTAAAATCTCATATCGTGCTGGGTCATAACCGATTTTTCTAAGTCTGCACCCTGTCTTGGTTCTAAAGTCGTTGATATATGGTATTAAGTCATTTACATTAATGTATTCCGTATCAAGTAAGATTAATTCGCCTCTGTCAACAAATTCAGTCCATAGTTCTTGCTGTTCTGTGTCTAGTTGCTCATATTGCGACCGTACAGAGAAAGTAAGCGTATGGCTGTAAGTTTTACCATCTAACTCACAAACGAACGACACAGCGGTTAGATCGCCAATTAAGGATAGGTCAATTCCGACATAAGTTCTATTTTTATTAAATACAGATAAGTTAAATTCTGTTAGTTTAGTGTCTTGTGGAGTGAAGTAGTAAGCTGTGTCCTGCATAGGTAATCCCATATTAAACGCTAAGAACTTATTCTGTAACGCTGGATCGCCTTGCGCAAGCTCGTACTCCTCAATAACTCCTGACCACTTAGGAACATTGCCAATAAGCGGTAATGCCATAGTCCAATTCTTTTTATCTTTGACCTGCTCATGATTTTCTAGCATGTAAAGCAAGCCGAACGACCTATCATTGTAAAATTCTTCCTCTGATTTGAAGCGTTCAACAAGTTTATCATATAGTCCGTCTCGTTTAAGTCCACCTGAAGTGATGTAAATGCTTTGCCAGTTATCTTGTTTTTGTCGTGAACCTTTATTGACTGATTCTGTTATATCTTCGCCATATGTATGAACTTCATCAAATATATTAAGCGAACTATTACCACCTTGCGCCCTTAAAGTATCATTTGTTTGCTTTTTAAAAGTGGTTTTAAAGGAAGTAAATTCTAGCCCTTGTTTTGTACTCTTGAAAATCTTATTTTCATTATATACTCTTAATGTATCGCTAGCTTCTGTTTGGTTTCTAACTTGGTCAAATACGTGCCTAGCCTGTGTATTGTCGTATGCAATGACTAAACTCTCTCCGCCATATTGTCCGCCTAAAATCATCCAGTTTAGCACGCGTGTAGCCATTAAACTTGACTTACCAGAACCACGTCCTAAATTGAGGAAAATTTCATTAACTAGGTTTACCTGAATGCCTTTTTCATCGACCATATCATAGCCAAGCATTAACTCATACCACCATTTTTGTACAGGGTGTAGCTTGATTTTCATCAGGTTACCAGTTGTTAAATAGAAATTGTTTTCAATCCATTCAATAGCCTGCGTAACACGGTCATAACGATAAATGTACTTGTTGTGAATGCGTATTTGCTTCTGAATAGTCTTACGAATGTATTTATTAATAATAATGCCGTTTTCTTTGTTGTATTCCAACATTTTATTTAAATAATACATTCATTCCCTTTCTATTCAAATACTGATTGCAAATATTCATCTGAATACGGACACCAATCTTCGTTATCAGTTATTTCTTTTTTAAGTTGTTCCCAGTTTGAAAACTTACCAATAATTAAATCGTTGTCTCCGCACGTGTCACAATAATCTTCAATTTCTTATAATTCTTCTTCTGAAGTATCTCCTGACATTAGATGAAGTCCTCCGTCTAAATGGTCTTCAATTATCCAATATTGTTTCATTCAAAACCCTCCGGCACTTCAATTTTTGGTGTTTCGTAATTACTTAACTTATAGTCATCAAGTTCTTCAATTTTTGCCTTAAGGTCATGAGCGCTTGATTCTTCTTGTTGTAATCTCCGCCACTCTGTAGGGTTATAAAGTTCAGGGTTTCCAGCTTTAGCAACCATCATTGCTACTAAGCTATCTTTGTCCAGTTCTTTTTCTTTAACCTTTACTTTTTCAACGTTTCCATCAGCGTCATAGATTGTTTCTGTTTCCTTTAGCGTTCTGACTGTCAATTTGCTCGCCAAGGCACTTTCAGCTAGTTCTAATAGATTTCCCCTAGCAATACTTTTAGCTTCGTCATACGCCTTTATATTGTCATCTCGCCACTTCCTAAAAGTTTTAGCAGAACAATGCAAACTGGTGTAAATTTCTCTGTCATTACAGCCTGATTCAATTTTATCAATGATTTGACTAAATAGCGGTTCTTCATACATCTTAGGTAAAATTGTGGGTCTGCCACCGTTT
>SAAC01000114.1 GCA_009929605.1 Negativicutes bacterium | reverse complement strand
AATGTATCAATTAATATACCAATCAATAAATCATTTAATATACCTATCTCTAGGTGTATCAAAATAATGATGTATCATACGGTTTAGATAACCGCTTATCTACATCCTCCATCAAGAGTTTGTAGATTGTTGCCACTAATGGTACACCTGCAATCATGCCAACTACACCATAGAGACTGCCCCCAACAATAACGGCGGCAAACACCCATAATCCTGGCAAGCCTACGGAATTGCCTACGATTTTTGGATAAATAAAATTGCTCTCAATTTGATGTAGTACTTCAAGGATAACTACATAAATGAAAGCCTCCATAGGGCTGACGGTGAGTAAAATGATAGCCCCCATGACACCACCAATATAGATACCGAGTAGTGGAATTAATCCAGTAAGGCCGATAACACAAGCAATCGTCAATGCATAGGAGATATTGAACAATGCCAATGTAATCCCCACTAAAACACCGAGTACCAGCGCATCCAAAAACTGCCCAACAAAGAAATTACTAAATGTATCAATAGCCACTCGACCTACATAAGCGCCTTGTTCTACCCGTTTATCTGGTAAATAAGCACATAGAATACGTTTCGTCTGAGTCAATAACCGCTCTTTATCGAGCAACATGTAAATAGCGAAAATGAGTCCAATAATAATATTGAAAGTCCATTCTACCACAGAGCCCATGGCGTTAACAATGTAAGTACCACCTTTTGTTCCCCATTGTTTTAACTCGCCAATCATGGAACCCCCGTTAAGAGTATTTATAATAGCTTGGTTTCCAAAATCCGGCAACATAGTAACGTAACTGGATACCCAGCTTTCAAAATCATTATATAAAGTAGGCAAAGCTGTTACGATAATGCTCAATGAATGAACCAGTTGTGGTATTGCCATTCTAGCAATGACATAAAGAATTAACCCAATCGTCAGTAATGCCAATGTTAAGCATAAGGGACGTCGTAATTTAGCTTTCCATCCTGCGGTAGCATTTGGTAATATAAATCGCTCATAGCGCACAATCAAAATATCTAGTACAAAAGCTATGCAGGCCCCCACCACAAGTGGTACAAAGGCCTCTAATGTTTTCCCTAACCATGATGTAATGTCTGAAATACGTAAGGCAATCATAACCATAATACCGGCCAGAATAATAGCGGCGATAATCTGTTTATAATGTTTCACTCGGACCATAGGCGTTACCGTTTTCCACTAATCATAGCATCAATACTGAATCGACCTGGACCAGCTAAAAATAACATCAAGAATCCTACGCCCACCTCAATTGGATAGATCCATTTCATCATGCCATTGTCCATTTGGAAGAGAAATGCAAATAACATAATAATGGCCACGCCTAAAGCACCTAAGCGAGTAAATAAACCAATACATACTAAGACGCCACCAATAATTTCAGTCAAGGCCGCTAATGTGCCAAAAATAAAGAACCCTTCATGAATCCCCACACTGGCAACAGCGGACCCCACAGTTGTTAATGTGGCTTCACCGCCTTGCATTTTAGCTAAGCCGTGCATGAAAATACACGCACCGATGACAAGTCGATATACCAATAAGCCTAGATCTTGATTACCAAATAAATTTCTAGTCAACAATGACATAGTCTATTCCTTTCTACACATTCTCAAAAATCCATAGTATATAAATTCTACCGTTCATAAGAATAATTACTGCCATCAAATGAGCAACCATAATCAGTAAATTTCCATTCAATGCAGAATAATAGCATTATATACATATGTAATAGTATACCATATATAAGCTATATAATATAAGAATTTTAGAGCATTGCCGAGTTCTAACTCACGAGCTTGATAATAAAAAAACCGCCCTCAAAGAGGACGGTTTTTTTATGTTATATCCTAGCTTGTATAGCTACAGATTAACGGTTAACGTAAACGTCTACACGACGGTTGTTAGCTTTACCTAGAGCGGAGTCGTTAGTGGAAGCTGGTTTGTTTTCGCCATTAGCGATACCAACTAAACGATCAGCGGAGATGCCGTTGTTAACAGCGTATTGAGCTACGTTTTGAACACGACGTTCGGACAATTTTTGGTTGTAATCGCTGGAAGCGTCGGAGTCAGTGTTGCCCAACAATTTAATTTTAGCTGTAGGGTAAGCATTAGCTGCTGTTACCATAGCTTCTAAGTTACCTTTTTGGTCTGCACGAGGTACATCTTGGTCAACATCGAAGTGGATGGATTGTACATAGTAGTCCAATTTAGGTGTTGCGTATACAGGTTGTTCCACAACTGGAGCTGGAGTGCATACAGGAGCTGGAGTTACCATTGGTTCTTCTTCAGTAGAACCACCGAAACGGTAGGACAAGCCTACAACAGCGCCTTTGAAGGATGCGTTTTGGTCGTCGTTGATTTCAGTATTGATGTAACGGTAGCCAGCGGATAAATCCAAATCTTCAGTGATGCCATAGCCTAAGCCTGCTTCCCAGATTGTAGTGGATTTAGTACCTACAGCTGCTTTACCATAGATATCCAATTTGTCAGTAAGGTTAGCTTTTGCAATTACACCTAATTGAGCGATGTTGTTAGTATCTTCAAAATCATCGCCACTTAGACGGCCCCAACCACCATATACTGCAAAGTTTTTATTCAAGGATTGAATTACATTAACTTCATGCATTTTGTTATCAGAAGTCAATTCATCATCTTCTTTTACATTTAAACCATGGTAAGCATATTGAAGAGCAGTTTTATCACCTAAAGCGTAAGTCAAACCACCATCAAAGTTCCATTTATGACCTGCATCAATAGATTCATCAGTTACATCGTGATCGATAGCAGATGCACCCAAATCTAATTGGAATTCGCCTTTGTTGAATTGTGTTTGTGGAGTTGCACCAGCAATGGAAATACCCATAGCTGCAACAGCCAATAATGCTAATAATTTCTTGTTCATAATATTTTTTCCTCCAATGTGAATATGAGCCCATTCTCTAAGGTCGCTCATATCTTGAATCTTATGTTATTCTCATAATACACTTAATACACTCTTTTATAAAAAATTCAATATGCTATTAACAAGTTCATTAAACTTTCATATAAACTGTAAGTTTTTCTACAAATTTATAACAAATCTTCTATGTAAATTTTTTTACAATTAGAACTTATTCCTTTACATAGTGACGCCTATTAGTCCTCATCGTTAGAGAACCAACCACGATGAACAATGGCCGCAATCGCTGCGCCTACCAATGGCGCTGCGATAAACAACCATACTTGGGACAAAGCCTCACCCCCAAGGAATACCGCGGGGGACAAACTACGTGCAGGGTTAACCGATGTACCAGTCAATGGAATGCCAATGCAATGGCCATGACACTCACAAAACTACCTGCAATAACTGCATAGAATACTATACTCCCCTTTTATGAACATAAGATGTAAACTTCCTTACAATTTGATGGCTTGTTATTAGG
>SAAC01000029.1 GCA_009929605.1 Negativicutes bacterium | reverse complement strand
GAAAATTTAGTAATGATTACATTATAGCAAGGTATATGCGGATATAAAATGATTGTCTTCATAATTTCTTTAAAAAATAATGTTATGATTTTATCATAAATAATCATTAGTGATGTGCTCTTGTGGTTGCCGTACATAATGGTAGGTATCTTGTGAGGGAATCATGTAATGAGTAAAAATATAATATAAATGTTTTAAACGAATAAAGGAGTACGTAATGAAAACCTGTCATAATAAATAAAACACCGCCTACAACGTAGACGGTGTTTTATTTATTATTGGCGGAGAAGGAGGGATTTGAACCCTCGCGCCGGTTACCCGACCTACCGCATTTCGAGTGCGGACCCTTCAGCCACTTGGGTACTCCTCCGTGATTTACGCCGGTCTTTAAAGAAATTCTTCATTAATTGGCTACATTCGTCACCTAGGACACCAGCTAGAATTTCTGGCTCGTGATTTAAACCTGGGTGAGACAGCACATTGAAGAGGGATTCAACGGCACCGCCCTTATAGTCGCTAGCGCCATATACAACACGATCAATACGGCTGTTAATAATGGCTCCGGCGCACATCGGACACGGCTCTATCGTAACATACAGGGTACATCCAGTCAACCGCCAACGGTCTAGCAACTGATTGGCTTCACGGATAACTAGGACCTCTGCGTGAGCCGTTGCATCGTGGTCGAGCTCTCTCCGATTGTGATGGCGTGAAATGATGGTCCCTTCGTGCACGAGTACGGCACCAATAGGAATTTCACCGACGGCGTAAGCCTTTTTTGCCTCCTCGATGGCTTGCTGCATGTAATATTCATCGGTATATTCCGTTGCACGTATTTCATTGTTTTCTAACGTAGGTGATTCGGAATGTACCTTATCTAAAACTCCTGAAATTTTATGGTTCAAAATGTCTGTATCCAATGGACTACCTCTTTGTGGTCATGTATAATATCTGTAGTATAGTTTAGCATATGTACTTGCGTATCGGCTAGATAAGAAAAGATCGAAAAAAGAGCTGCTATATAAATGAGTATATGGGGGATTATATTGTGTTTTGTAGGATTCTATATAGGTGAATTATGGATATTATGTGGTATATATTTGATATGCTCGGCACTGTGGCCTTTGCAATTTCTGGGGCCCTAGTGGGGGTTGCTAAAAAAATGGATATTTTTGGCATTATTGTATTGGCATTAGCGACTGCTATTGGTGGTGGAGTGATTCGGGATTGCCTGGTTGGTCATTTCCCGCCAAACTCGTTGCAAGGTATGGCCTATGTGCTCGTTGTTTGTGGCGTATCATTTATCGTGTTCTTTATTTACCGGACACGGTATTATAAACAGGTGATGGGGCTGTGGAGTCGACGTAGCTATATGATGGCTGATGCATTAGGATTAGCTTCCTTTACCGTTACAGGTGCCTCGGTGGGCTATGCGGTGTATCCTGAATTACCTGTATTTATTGTATTATTAGGTACTATTACGGCTGTTGGGGGCGGCATTTTACGGGATATGTTAGCACAACAAATTCCATCTGTTCTGAAAGAAGATGTGTATGCGTTGCCAAGTATTATTGGGGGAGTTGCGTATTATTTGATGCGCCATGGCAATTGGACCTTTGAGCCTGCTTATGGGGCATTTATGGTAGTACTAGTTATTCGTTTGCTAGCATTATATTTTCATTGGAGCTTACCTAAGGTGCGATAAAAACATTTTTCATTTAATAGTAATGGTGAAAGTGATATAATAAATTATTCGAGATAAAATGTCTAAGTACGTTCATACATCACGGAGAGTTAATGTATAAGTCTCATGTGAAGTCGATGAAATGGACGAGAGCGATAGCTTTCATCATAGAGACATTGTAATAGACGTCGTAGGAGTAAGGAGTTATGCAATGAGTAAGAAGTGGTTGCGAACAGCATTGATGGTATCCGCATTAGTGGGTGGCGCAGTAATCCAAGTTGACGCGGAAACTGTGCTATATGTACCACAAGATGATCGTCCAGTAAGTTTAAAATATACAGTGGAAACGGCGGAAGATGCTGGTTTTACTGTATTGACCCCACCACAAAATTTGATTTCCGGTAAAACCTATCAAGGCTATGCCGATCAAATGTTAGATTGGGTGGAACAAAATGCGGGCCGCGCAGATGTGATGGTGATTAGTACGGACTCTTTGATTTATGGGGGCCTTGTAGATTCTCGTAAACATAATATTCCGATGGCTACATTACAGGCTCGGGTGAAACGTATCGAAGCTATTAAAGCAGCCAATAAACATTTGAAAATTTATGGTTTTGGTACTGTTATGCGTTCCCCTCGTGCGAGTGGTGGTGGCACAGAGCCGGCATATTATGGGGATTATGGTCCTACTATTTTCCAAATCGCTGCTTTGCAAGATAAAATGGACGCAGGCACACTCACAGCTGAGGAAACATCTCAATTGATGGCATTGCAATCCTCTGTACCAGTGGAATATTTACAAGATTGGTTTGACCGTCGTCAAAAAAATATGACTGTCAATCGTAATTTGATTGATGAAGTACGTAAGAACGTATTCCAATATTTTGCGCTAGGTCATGATGATACTTCTAGCTTGTCTCAATCTGCCATGGAAGGTCGTTATTTGACAAAATATGCAAAAGATTTGCCAATCACAAAATATGGTAGCTTCCCTGGGGCAGATCAGTTAGGGCTCTTGTTGATAGCTCGTTCCCGTGTGGATGAAAGCAGCGTGCAACCTAGTTTTGAGGTCATTTATCCGCTAGGTGGGGCCGGTAAAACTGTGCCTCATTACGAAGACCAAAGTATTGATAAAACGATTGCACAACACGTTGAAGCCGTTGGTGGCACCATGACAACATCGGGTAAACCAGATGTATTGCTTGCGGTGAATACACCATTGACTACAACTACAGGTGAATCTGAAGCATTTGAAAACTTCCCAATGATTTCTAATAGTACCAATGCTTTCGTGGATCGTATTGAAGCAGCCTTGAATCAAGGCGTTGATGTGAGCGTAGCAGATATTGCCTATTCCAATGGCTCAGATAATACATTGGTAGGGTCATTCTATAAACGAGGTTTACTATATAAATTAGGTGCTTATAACGGATGGAATACAGCAAGTAACACGGTGGGGTATGCAGTAGCACAAGGTTTGCTATCTAAAACAATGTCTCCACAAGGGCATAAGGATATGCTCACACAACAATATTTGGACAACTGGGCATATCAAGCAAATATTCGTAAAGATATTTATCGTATGCAAGATACAATTCGCACGGACAATGTGCGTTATTCTGGCGAATTGAATGAACGATTGGAAAGTTATTTGGGTGAACGGATTCAAGACTTTGCTGAAAAGTATTTAGGCATCGATCCTCGTACGGTTTCAGCACGATTCCCTTGGGGACGTTTGTTCGAGACCGATATTTCTGTGTATGATAAACCAATTGCGCCATTGCAAAAAGAATTGCGCTTACAACGTGAAGCAGAAGCAAAAGCTAAGGCCGAAGCAGAGGCTAAAGCAAAAGCAGAAGCAGCAGCAAAATTGAAAGCTGCAGCGGACGCGGCGGCAGCAGGTAAATCAGCTACACCAGCGGCCAATACAACAGCAGCTACTCCAGTGGGACAATAATATGAAACGACCATTTCTTCCAGAGATAACGTATATGCGGGGACTCTGCATGCTTGGTGTCATCGGCATCCATGTGGGCTCTTACGCATTACAAAATCCGCTCGCTAATGTGCAACTCATCAGCGTCCTGGAGATCTTGTCACGCTTTGCTGTACCGGCATTCTTTTTCCTATCTGCGTTTGGATTGTTTTATCACACATCCGTAGAGGATAAATTCTCCTTCCAGGACTTTATGAGTCGCCGCATTCAAGTAGTGCTGTGGCCGTACATCGTGTGGTCTTTGTTCTATCTCCTATATAGTGGCGCTATGTCGCATAATTTTGGCAATCTTCAGCCCCTACCACTCCTTGTAAATTTACTCGTAGGCACCTCCATGTATCATCTTTATTTCCTAGTCATTTTGATTTGGTTTTACTTGATGATGCCTTTATGGCGCTGGATGGTGAAAGCTATACTACCCAATGCGGCAGTGTGGCTAACGGCACTCTTTATCCTGCAAGTGGGCGTGGATTATTGGTCCTCCTACATGGCAGGGGCTTGGGCTACAAAATACCTAGCGAATTATCCAGCTTTGAAATATATGTTTGATATGCGCCTCAACTATTGGGTCATCCATTATGTGTGGATCTTCCTTATGGGGGCCATTTTTGCAGAACGCTATGAAAGTATCTGTGAACAATTGTGGAAATATCGAATCCTCATTACCGTTGGTTTCGTTGTATCTGTAGCACTGATGCTTGGCGCCTATTACTACGTCATGGATGAATGGCATTACACATTGCTCGAGGCAATTTATACAGTTCATCAAATGAGTCCGATGGGGCTATTTTATACAGGTATGGGAACAGTATTTTTCTTATTCTTGTTCCAAGTATCTCCTATGAATGCCAGCATTAAGGCTTTTTGGGAACAAATTGGCGATACATCCTATGGCATTTACCTTACCCATCCGTTCTGGTTAATTATCCTTACTGGTTGGATGGCTAAAATCAACTGGACATATACTGTAGTGCATGTAGTTGCGTTGTATATGGTGGCCGTGTGCCTATCCTATTTAACGACATTGGCGCTGCAACAATTGCCTAAACCAGTGCGGAAATATGTGTTGGGACATTAGAGGCCAGTTAAAAACTGTATATACATAGTACATAAAAGGACAATGCTCATGGTGAGTTGTTGTCCTTTTTGATTGCCTAGACTTTTCCAAGTTTGGTTTGATTTAATTTCTTGCAGAAAATGAAAATATGTTACTGATAATTCGTTGTATATATAGTATAGTATAAGAAATACATAAGTATAAGAAATGTATAAGTATAAAATGCAGGAGCGTAAAACATACAAAAGTGTAAGAATCATACAGGCATAAAGAATGATGCCCGTAGATTTGGTTAGACTTGACGTAGCGTATGTTGTAAGGGTAGGTAATAGTGTAGATGGATAGTGAATTAATTAGGTATTTAATAGTTTGTCCCCTCGTATTTTTAGCAGGCTTTGTTGATGCCATGGCTGGTGGGGGGGGATTTATTTCTCTGCCCGGGTATTTATTGACCGGTATGCCCGTACATCTTGCTATAGGTACGAATAAATTGAGTTCTTCTATGGGAACGACGCTGGCCACATGGCGACTGGCACGCAATGGATTTATACCTTGGAAACAAGCTTTGTTTGCGGTTATTAGTGCTTTAATTGGTTCTCAGATGGGGGCGTATATTGCGCTACTCATTGATGCCCACATTTTTAAGATTTTAATGCTCGTTATTATTCCACTAACATCCTGGTATGTGTTTAGAAGTCATAGTCTTGGCGCTACAGAGGAGACAGGCGGGAAGGTCGTCAATCATAAAAATCTAATTTGTATGGCCATTGGTTTGGTAATGGGGATTTATGATGGGTTTTATGGACCAGGTACGGGCACATTTATGTTGCTTGCGTTCATGGGATTGGCCAATATGAATATTAAAGAGGCTAATGGGATTACCAAGGCAGCAAATTTAACCACTAATTTTGGTGCTCTTTATGTATTCCTCACTCACGGAACGGTTGATCTCATGTTGGGATTAACGGCAGGTCTTTTTAGTATTGCAGGAAATTATTTAGGGACACGTCAATTTATTGGAAAGCAAAGTTTTTCTGTACGGCCTATCATTTTACTGGTTCTCACCATATTCTTTGTTAAAACTTTGATGGAATTAATTTAACTTAAAACATGATGGCAGTGATTTGAATTGAGATAATAGTACAGAGGATTTAAATTTCAAACTTTCGCTCATTAAAGTGTGAAATTTTTTTGAGATTTTGAGAATTGTGATATAATGATGTCGTATAAATATTATTTGATTTCTCCGCAACGCGGGTGACTCGTGATTGCGATTGTATAGTGAAGAGAGGTACTCAGATGCAAGAATTAACGTATTTTAACGGTGAATTCGTCGAGCCTGGTGCAAAGGTTGTCAGCATCGACGATCGGGGCTACACATTTGGTGATGCTGTGTATGAAGTAACTCGTGTTGTGAATGGAAGATGTTTTGCTTGGTCCTATCACCAAGATCGCTTGTATCGGTCTATGCGTGAGATGGATATTCCTGTAAAAATGACACCTGATGATTTGACAGAGCTCCTTGAAATCATGTGTGAGCAAAGTGAAATCAAAGATGGTTACATTTATTTACAGATTTCTCGTGGTGCAGCTCCACGTCATCATGCCTATGATCGTTCTAAATTAGAACCACAAATGTTGATGTACATTAAAAACTTAGACATGGATGCTATTCGCAAGGACGAAGACGGTGTTAAGGCGATTTGCCTACCTGACGAACGTTGGTTACATGTAGACATTAAAACTACGAATTTGATTCCAAATATCTTGGCTCAAACAAAAGCAGAAAAGAAATTTGCCTACTCGGCTATTTTGTTTCGCGATGATATTTGTACAGAAGGGGCTTGCTCTAATGTATTCGTGGTGAAAGACGAAATTTGTTATACTCATCCAGCGGATAACAAAATCCTCAAAGGCATTACACGTCAAATGATTTTAACTCGCGTGGCACCTTCTATTGGTGTTACTGTTATTGAAAAGGAGTTTGATCGTGCCTTTGTAGAGGATGCAGATGAATTATTCTTTACTGATACTATTGGTGGGGTAATTCCGATTACAAAACTAGAACGCAATGTAGTAGGCGATGGTAAACCTGGTAAGGTTACAAAACGTCTTCAAGAGTCATTGAACAAATTAATGGAGGAAGGCTTGCCTTGATTGCAAGCCTTTTTTCCGATATAGATGGACTTTGAAAGGAATTTATTGTGATTGAATTAAAACACATTAGCAAAATTTACGAAGGCGCTAATCGTGTAGAGGCATTAAAAGATATTAGTCTGACTATTGAGCAGGGCCAAATTTATGGCATCATTGGTCAGTCTGGGGCCGGTAAATCTACATTGATTCGCTGTATTAATATGTTAGAGGTTCCTACCTCTGGTAATGTCATTATTGATGGCACAGATTTAACAACATTAAATGAAAAGCAATTACGAGAAGAACGCAAGTATATTGGTATGATTTTCCAACATTTTAACTTGCTTTCATCGCGTACCGTATATGATAATGTAGCATTTCCATTGGAATTGCAAGGCATGAGCAAAGCGGAAATTAAAGAGCGCATTTTGCCAATCCTAGACATTGTTAAATTATCAGATCGTTTAGATAATTATCCATCCCAATTGTCGGGTGGTCAAAAGCAACGTGTAGGCATTGCACGTGCATTAGCTAGTAATCCGAAGGTACTATTATGTGACGAAGCTACATCTGCCTTGGATCCACAAACAACAAAATCCATTTTGGAGCTATTAAAGGACATCAATCAAAAATTAAACCTTACTATCGTTTTGATTACTCACGAAATGCAAGTTATTCGTGAAATCTGTGACCGTGTAGCCGTTATAGAAGGTGGTGTCATACTCGAGGAAGGCACTGTCGTTGATGTGTTTACGAATCCTCAAGAGGCAACTACGAAAGACTTTATTAGCGCCGTGGTAAGTGATAATTTACCACCAGAAGCACTAGAGCATTTAGAACTCCATGATGAGTGGATTGAAGGTACGGCGCCATTAGTGCGTTTGAAGTTTACTGGCCAAGCTACGGATGAACCTGTAGTAGCCGGTCTTGTAAAACGCTTTGATTTAGATGTAAGCATTCTCTTTGGTGGGGTAGATTACATTCAAAATACTAGTGTAGGTCGTTTGATTCTCATTTTAAATGGTGATCGCACTAAAGCTCAAGAAGGCTTACATTATTTGAATGAATTGAATATTGGAAGCGAGGTGATCGGTTATGTCAGAGCAAATCATTAAGCTATTATTAACCGGTACCTTAGAAACGTTACAAATGACTGTTATCAGTACAGTAGTGGCTATGATTCTGGGGATTCCATTAGGGGTGATTTTGGTAGTCACATCTAAAGGTCATATTCTTGAAAACTTAGCTGTTAATAAAGCATTAGGTGTAGTGATTAATGCCACGCGTTCGGTACCGTTCATCATTTTGATGGTTGCCATTATTCCATTTACACGAATGATCGCTGGCACATCTATTGGTACGACGGCAGCCTGTGTTCCGTTGACAATTGCGGCCATACCATTCTTAGCCCGTCTTGTAGAAACCTCTATTAAGGATATTAATTTCGGTGTTGTTGAGGCGGCACAAGCGATGGGCGCATCTCCATTACAGATTATCCGCAAAGTATTGTTACCAGAAGCTTTACCGACGATTATTGACAACATTACGGTATTGATCGTCAATTTAATTGGTTACTCTGCTATGGCCGGTGCTATCGGTGGCGGTGGCCTTGGTGATATTGCTATCCGCTATGGGTATCAACGTTTCCAAGGTGATGTTATGTTAGCGACCATCATCATTTTGATTGTATTAGTACAACTAATCCAAATGGCAGGCGATGGATTGTCCAAACGGATGAATAAAAAATAAGGAGGCACTCATGAGTGTCAATGAAAAACTGCGAAATCCGATGAATGACGAATTATTCAAAGCGATTTTGACTCTTAACACCGTTGATGAATGCTATGAATTCTTTGAGGATTTATGCACTGTCAATGAATTGAAATCTCTGTCTCAGCGGTTAGCGGTAGCAAAAATGCTCCAAAACGGCGAGAGTTATGATCATATTGTGGAACGCACTGGTGCTAGTACAGCTACTATCAGTCGCGTGAAACGTTGTCTAGTCTATGGAGCTGATGGATACAAATTAGTGTTAGGTCTATTAGCGACTCAAGACGATAACTAGTAATATACGGGATGAGGTGAGTAAATGCCGCATAAAACTGATATGCAAGTGGCTCTTATTAGTGGTGGTACATCTGGTATTGGTATGGCCACTGCTGAACTCTTGCTCAAGCAAGGGTGGTGCGTGGTTATCAATGGACGTCATGAAAAAGATGGACAACGGGCTGCATTAAAATTACGACGATTTTCATCAAAGGTACGTTTTGTCGCTGGTGACGTGAGTAAGGTCGATGACTGTAAACGAATTGTGAAACAAACCGTGGATATGTTTGGTGACATTAGCGCGTTAGTGACGGCCGCAGGGTATTACGAGGAAGAACTATTGGTGGATGTAACGGAACAATCCTTTGATGAAATGTTTGGTATCAATGTGAAAGGCACAGTATTCTTGTGTCAGGCCGCATTACCTTATATTCGTAACACAAAAGGGAGTATCGTAACTGTATCAAGTGATGCGGGATTGCAGGGAAATGTGGCATGCTCTGTGTACGGTGCCTCCAAAGGTGCTGTAGTGAGCTTTACAAAATCCTTATCTCTTGAAATGGCACCGCATGGTGTACGTGTTAACTGTGTATGCCCTGGTGATGTAGATACTTCATTAGTAGATAAACAAATTGCTCAAACGAATCAAGATGCAGAACAAGCCAAAGAGGAAATGGGACAACATTATCCATTAGGGCGTATTGGCAAGCCTCATGAAATTGGCGAGGTTATTGCGTTCTTATTAAGTAGCAAGGCATCCTTTGTTACTGGCGCTGCTTGGACTATTGATGGTGGTCTTACTAGCTGGTAATGATGGGATTTAATTGATGATAGATTGTATGGCCTAGTTGTATAGCAACTGTTTGGACATATAATTATCGTTCATAAATTATATGCAATATCTTCATCTATTTTATATGTTCCAATGGTTTAATGAGCCTACAACCTAACAGGATTATAGACCGGATATAAATTCACTATTGATTAGGTTAGGTATATCAATTTCTCATAATGTTTTATTATCGAGAATAAAGGAATTTATTTCCACCGTGTGGAATGTTATAATAAAAGAAATATTTATTCGCAATTTTATTCGCAAGTGGAATACGTTAAAGCGAGGAGAAGAATCATGGCAGAAATTAATGGAGTAGTAATCCAACCTTTATCTGATGGCAGTCAAGATCGTGAGTATTTAGTGGAACAATTAATATTTTGGGGTGCAGGTCGTGCAGCACTTGCAGCGTCATCTCCAAAGTATAGTTATGTAGGTTTATGCGCTAACGCTGCATATATGATTACTGCTATTGGCCGTTTATATGATGTGGATATTAAAAACGGTGCTGTAGTAGGCTTAGTTGGTGGCTTGGGAACTGCAGTTGCAACGGCTAGTTTAATGTTGCTTTCACCATTTAAAATTTGTCGTATCCCAATTGCTGTAGCATTGACATATGCATTGGGAAAAGTAGCCAATATTTGGATTCAAGATGGTATGCCTGGTGACATTGGTCGCTATAAACCAATGATCGAAGAGTATTTCGAAAATGGCAAAAAAATGGCTAGCGAAATCGCACGTGATGCAGGTAATAGCATTCCTTTCACAGAAGGTCAAAGAGATTTATGGGCAGGCATTCAAAATGAAGTAAAATGGACTGGCGGTCAATTAAAAGCCAAAGTGGAAGAAAAAGTCACACCATTGAAAGAACAATGGGAGAATGAAACAAAATACAAAGTACACGACAAAGCTGCTGAAGCAGTGGCTAAAGTGACTGATAAAGTCGGCGATAAAGTGTCTACAGCGAAAGACGTTGCTACTGGTGCATCTGCTATGGTAACAGCAGCAGCAAGCACAATGGCAGGGAATGTAAAAAAAAATTCCCCTGTTACATTAGAAACAGTTAAGGAAAAAGCTGGTGCCGTTTTGGAAAAGCACCTGTAAGTTTAGACACTGTGAAAGAAAAAACCGGTGTTGTATTAGAAAAAGCAGCGGAAGTTACTGAAACAGCGAAAGCTAAAGTTGAAGAATTCCGCAATAAATAAAGGATGAGTTAATGAATCCATTTAAAATTATCAAGTATGGAAAACATTTTACTAATAAACGATTTATGAATTTTGCCTCTCATATTGGCAAGAATTTAACATTCTTGCGTCAAGCAGTGGTACTATTTTTGTGTTTCCGTGATCCAGAAACACCTAAATATGTTAAGGCTGTTATTGCTGGTGCGTTGGGCTATTTGATTATCCCTATGGACATGATGCCTGATGCTGTAGCAGGCCTTGGTTGGCTCGATGATTTGGCTGTTCTTGGTGTAGCCTTTAAGGTAGCAAATCGCTATATTAAAGCTATTCATCATGAAAAAGCAAAATCTTGGGTACCATTTGGCAAAGATAGTTTATAATATATAGGAGTCAATCGAGAGATTGTCTCCTATTTTTATACTCTGTTTTCAAAGATCTTTGTAAACTCAAGTTACACATATTTCAGTAAATGTATACTGCAGAGAATAGTGGGTCCTAATTTAGCCCGCTAAATACTGGTTTCGTTTGACAGTACTCGTCAATAGAAGTAAAATGAAGGTTGAATGTTAACCTAAAAGAGGGAATTATATGTATAGCGCAAAATATAATGTCCGGTTTTACGAAACCGATATGATGGGGATTGCTCATCACAGTAACCACTTTAGATGGTTTGAAAATGCACGTGTAGAATATCTACGACATATTGGTATAACTTTGGGTAGCATGATGGATGAGGATATTGTGTTTCCCATCATGAACGTATCTTGTCATTATAACGAACCAGCTCGATTTGATGATGTGATTCGTATTGAAACGTATTTGACGAAATTGACGCGGGCTCAAATGGTATTTAAATACCGTATGGTGCGTGATGCAGATGATGTGTTGCTTGCTACTGGGGAAACTAAGAATGCTTTTATGATGAAATCTACAGGCAAGATTTGTCGTGTATCAGATAAATTCTATAAACCAATGTTGGAATCTGTTGAGGAAATGCCAAATGAATAAACTAGAACAGCAACATTTGCCAATTGGTGTTTTTGATTCTGGGGTAGGCGGGCTCTCCGTGTTGAAAGTTTTAAAAGAACAATTTCCCCATGAACATTTCATCTATATTGGCGATAATAAAAATAATCCTGTAGGGAATCGACCGACAGAGGAAATTGAGAACATTGCTAGTCGTATTGCCGAACGTTTAGACAGAGAACCTGTTAAAATGCTAGTAATTGCTTGTAATACTTTTACGGTTGTAGCCATTGATGCTATACGTAATCGAGTGCATTGCCCAGTTATTGGGGTGAGCCAAGGCATGCAAACTACTACTACAGCAAGTCATGCACGACGTGTGGCCGTTATGGCTACGGTAGCAACTATTAATAGTCATATACATAAGCATGTAGCTCTTGAATATGATCCAGAGATTGTTGTGTGGGAACAACCTTGTCCAGAACTAGCTGGATTGATTGAAGGTGGTCATATTGATGATGAACCAGTGCTCGAAGCTTTGCGAGAGTATTTGGCTCCCATCATGGCAGAGAAAATTGACGCCGTTGTATTGGGATGTACACATTTTCCCTTTGTTCAGACGGCGATGGAATCTATTTCCAAGGATTCTATTCATTATATAGATCCAGCCTATGAAACGTCTGATGTAGTGCGACGTACCTTAGAGAGTGGGGATTTATTGAATCCTAGTACTGAAGCGGGTACTATTCGGCTGTGGTTTACGCAAGAAACGGATTTGGCCGCTACATTATGCCAACGGTTTATGAAGCCAGAGGACGTACAGGTGAAGGTCGTTACGTTATAAATTAATGGTATTGCCTATGAAATAGCGACAGTATAATCTAGCGTGTTGTTTCGTGATGCCAGAAGGCGTTCCAATGGACGTCATTACATGATAAAGGAGTTGTAATTTATGTGGTTCTATACCCTATTAAATGTAGTAATTACTATTTTAGTAGTAATTGCAGTACTGTATTTAGCGTTCCGATTCTACGTTGTGAGACAAGGTGATGAACACATTCAAATGGTGACAAAACGTAGATCAGCGTTCCAATTAGAGGATATTTCCTTTGATAAAGTAACGTTGGTGTGCGATATTCCTTTCACCAACCGAGGAAAACAAAATGGTACTATCATGGATTTGTACCCACGTCATTTGTTACCACAAGAACAATTCGATAATGTACATGTAGAATGTTGGACTATGGACGTGGCAAGACCTCGTCATGACGGTTACTTTGAATCCTACATCGTAGAGCCTAAAAAAGGTGGCACCATCCGTTTACATGTAATCATGACTGGTAAAAATGGCAACATCCGCAAGGATTTACAAGGTTTCCCTGATATGAATATCGACATCGTATACCAAGTGGTAGGACGTACGGATTGGCATATTTCCAAAAATCGTATTTGTTTAACATCTGAAGAATTACAAGCAGCGTTAGGTCAATAAGGAGGAATAAACATGGCAGAATTAGAATTGGTATGTGTTCCTACACGTATCCTAACAGAAAAAGACGATATCGTTGATGCCATCATCGAATTTGGTGGCGATAAAATTGGTCCTGAGGACATCGTATGTGTGGCTGAATCCGTTGTGGCTATTACACAAGGTCATATTACGCGTCCTGAAGAATTGAACTTGTCCTGGCAAGCGCGCATGTTGTGCCGCTTTGTTCCAGCTGAAGGTTCCATGAGCTCTGCATACGGTATGCAAGCTGCGATGGAGCTGGAAGGAGAATGGAAAGTATTGTTCGCCTTCATCGCTGGCGCTATTGCGAAAGTATTTCGAAAAAATGGCGTGTTTTACCAATTGGCGCGTCAAGCTTCTCTTACAGATGACGTAACAGGTACAATGCCTCCATACGATAAACACATCGTATACGGTCCTAAAAATCCTGACGCAGTGGCTGAAAAAATCGTGTCTCGCACTGGTGCTTACGGCGCCGTTGTAGCGGACGTAAACGATTTGAAACGCTCTGCTGTACTTGGTGCTAGCCGTGGTATGAATCCAGCTAAAATCGCAAAAATTTTGATCGATAATCCATTCGGTAATGCGAGCCAAATGACACCAATCGTAATCATCAAAAATTACGCTGCTGTGTCCAATGCAAAATAAATTGCATTGCTGTATGTAACGCAAAATAATTGAGCGCTCGCGATGCCCGTGTTCGGCATCGCAAAACTCATAAAATAAAAATTTGATACCCATTTGTTACATTTGTAGCCGATGGGTATCTTTTTTTGTGATATGATGAAAGTAAGAAGTAATTATAATATGTATAGCCCGGAAGGAGGCGTACTATGTTAATCGGTATAGACGTAGGCGGTACCTTTACGGATGCGGTGGTTATTCAAGATGGCCACATCCTAGCATCTGGGAAGGAACGAACTACCAAAGAACAGTTGATGTACGGTATTCTAGCGGCCTTGGACCGTGTCATGCATGTGGTCATTCCAGACCAAGTGGAGCGCGTTACCCTATCCACGACGGTGGTAACGAATACCATCGTGTCTCGCAAGGAGGCCCCCGTAGATTTATATGTGGTAACAGGCCCAGGCATGAATGTGGATCACAGTTTCCCGGTAGCGCCTATTTACGTTAATGGCTATACGGATCATCGAGGAATCGTGGTGGAACCATCGGCGGTGAATTCGCTAGCGGAATTGAAACCGAAATCGGTAGGGACAAAATCCGTGCAGACGGCGAATGCTAATTCTGGACAAACAGAACATACTAACTCAGAAGAATCTCAGCCAGCTCTAGCGGCCATCTCCGCAAAATTTTCTGTTCGCAATCCGGAACAGGAACAAAAATTGGCGGATGGCTTACGAGACCTTGGCTACGAAACGGTATCTCGTGGTGGTGCCTTGAGTGGTTCTTTAAACTTTCCACGCCGTACGATTAGCGCCTATTTCAATAGTGCTGTAACACCAGTATTTTCTAATTTTAAAAGCTCCGTAGAACAAGCCCTCGCGGCTCGTCATATTACGGCACCATTATATATCCTCAAGGCTGATGGTGGTTCATTACCTATCGAGGTAATGACAGACCGTCCTGTGGAAACAGTATTTACCGGTCCAGCGGCCAGTGTATTAGGTCTCTACGCCCTAGATCAGGTCAAGGCCCATCATACGGTGGCTCTAGATATTGGTGGTACTACCACAGATATTTCCCTATGGAAGGAGGGCAAGCCGTTGATGACCAAGGGTGGTGTCATGATTCGAGAATACCCTAGTGCCGTGCGTTCCTTTGCGGTGCAATCCGTTGGTATTGGTGGCGAGTCGGTGGTAACAGTAGACGAAGCTGGTCTACATGTGGGGCCTGAACGTCGAGGACCATCCGTGGCCCTCGGTGGCAGTGAGCCAACATTGGGTGATGCACTTATCACAAAGGGCTACGCCCACTATGGGGATGAAGTACTAGCACGCGAGGCGATGATAGCAGTGGGGAAACTGTTGGCGGCTCAAACAAGTGAATCGGCATCATCTGACCAATTAAATGAATCGGGATTACCGGTTCAAATTAATGGTGCATTGCTTTCCGCGGACGAAGTGAGTGACCTTATCATTCAAAACGCCGTATCTCAGGTGCAACAAGCCATCCAAGAGGTGGTAACGCTCGAAAATAAACGACCTATCTATGTGGTAGAGGATATTGTAAATCCTGACGAATTCAAACCACAAGCTCTCGTTGTGGTGGGCGGCACGGCACAATCCCTAGGTCCTATTATCGGGAAAACGATGGACCTTGCTGTAGAAATACCCGAATCGGCAGCCGTGGCGAATGCTATTGGTGCCGCTGTGGCACTAAATACCATAGAAATCACATTACATGTAGATACGAAACGTCGACTCCTGGT
Organism: Negativicutes bacterium; assembly: GCA_009929605.1. Taxonomy (GTDB): domain Bacteria; phylum Bacillota; class Negativicutes; order Veillonellales; family Veillonellaceae; genus Veillonella; species Veillonella absiana. The sequence continues at coordinate 1,755 of SAAC01000029.1, read as the reverse complement.
GATACCAGAATTGGGCATAAACGAGAAAAATGCTACCATTCATCATGGGCAAGAGACGGTCGATTTGGCGTTCCAATATGTAAAACGCGAGGCTCAGCGACTAGGCCTTAGCGATGTACAAGAACCAGAACTCATCAGCGTAGAGGATTTTTCGGTGGTCGAGGGCTGGCATTCCATGGAACGATTAATTACTGTGAAAGTCCAATTGAAAGCAGGGGTGAGCACGTATGTATCATAATCCAAATATAATCAAACGGAAGGGGCACTTTCACGATAAAGGCGGAGAGAAAACAACGAATCGCCCTAATTTAGGACTCGTATTTTTCCCGGCCTTCGATTGGAAGATTTCTGAAACCCATCCGGAACGGCAGGAACGTTTGCTCTATACGCGCGATCAAATCGTGGAGGAGGGATTGTTAGATAGTCCACTCATTCGCGAATATAATCCGCAAGTGGCGAGCTGGGATATTATCAAACGCGTCCATGTGGGCACACCAGATTTAGAATCTTGGGTGACCGATGCCCATCGCGTATCCGCTGGCGGTGCTATTGCGGCTGCTGATGAGGTATTGAAAGGCGAAGTAGACAGGGCCTTTGCCCTCGTGCGCCCACCAGGGCATCACGCCATGCAAATGGTACACGGCATTCGCGGGTTCTGTACCATCAACATTGAGGCCGTCATGATTGCTCATATTCGTCGCACCTATGGCATCAAGAAAATAGCCGTTGTCGACACGGACGTGCATCATGGCGATGGTTCCCAAGAGGTGTTCTATAACGATCCAGATACCTTGTATATTTCGTTCCACCAAGATGGGCGGACACTCTATCCAGGGACGGGCTTTATGGACGAGTTTGGCGGACCCCAAGCCATTGGGGCGAATGTAAATATTCCTTTGCCGCCAGGAACGGGTGACGAAGGTTTGAAAAAGGTGATGAAAGAGCTAGTGTTGCCTATGCTTGAGGACTTTGGTCCAGAGCTCGTCATTAACTCTGCCGGCCAAGATAATCACTTTAGCGATCCATTGGCGAATATGCAGGTCACTGCTAAGGGCTATGCAGAATTGGTAGATATGCTTCAAGCGGACATAGCGGTTCTTGAGGGGGGCTATTCCGTGCAAGAGGCTTTGCCATATGTAAACACTGGCATTATCCTTTCCATGGCGGGACTCGATTACAGTCATGTAGTGGAACCGGCCTTTGATGCTAAACGGTATGCACAGAAACCTGATGTGACACGATACATTGATGACCTTATCGCGAAATGGAAAATCCAGTGGCCTCAACGTCATCAAATGCAGTCCGACGAATATGAAAGTGCTGGCGAACTGCATCGCGAACAACGGAGCATTTACTATGATGAATCGGGCATCGCTGAGGAACGGTTGGAAACTATTCGTATGTATAAGGAACCGTTTGGTGGAAATACAGAGGTTGACAATGTCTCGTTTCCTAATGATGCAGTACGCCCGCGCCTTGGCTGGCACAGTATTCTCTCAAAAGGTCGCGGGGGCCCATACGGCCGTCAAAGCATTTACGCCATGTTTATCCCGTGGCAGGCGGACGAACAATGTAGGGCCGATGCCTATGCAGAGGCAGAACGCGTTAAGGCTGAGGGCGAAGTGAGCCAATACGTCGTAGTGGATCCGTTCGGCAAAGGGCAGACCGTGTTATAGTGTTAGCGGTTATGGCTCTTGTAAGTCGCTTTCATTAATGCGAGAATCAGAGCTTTCACTAGTACAATAATCCGCTCAG
>SAAC01000113.1 GCA_009929605.1 Negativicutes bacterium | reverse complement strand
TTAGGTTATAATAATTTAGTATTCCGGCATAGCTCAGTGGTAGAGCGGTTGGCTGTTAACCAATAGGTCGCTGGTTCGAGCCCAGCTGCCGGAGCCAAGCTCAGCAGGTAAATACCCAGACCGGGTTCCCTGACCAAAAGTCAGATTTACCCCTTGAGTTAGACAAGAGTACTAGATGTCACCAAAAGGTACAAAACCGATAGGACCGTCCGAAAGGGCGGTTTTTTCTATTTTATCTCTGTTGTTTGGTTCTAAAGTCGACCAGCCCTGTATATGGCGGCTGGACAGTCGAAAAGCCGACCGGGTTCCGTGACTAGTCTCTCGTTATTATTCAGTGTAATTTCTGAGGGTCTACTCTGTACTAGTCATTCAGACATAAATCCTAGGGAAACTGTTTAAATTGATAGTTAGGCTTAATGGGTATATACTTATAGTATACGTGAACGTTATCAAGGAGGATTTTATGGAACAAAATACGCAAGAAGATAATAATGTAATGCCAAGAATCGGTGAAAAAGCGCCAGCTTTTAAGGCAATAACAACACAAGGGGATATAGATTTCCCAAAAGACTATACGGGTAATTGGGTAATCTTATTTAGTCATCCCGCTGATTTTACGCCAGTTTGTACTTCGGAGTTTATGACTTTTGCATCTAGAGAAAAGGATTTTGCCGATGCAAATTGCAAGTTAGTCGGGTTGTCCGTTGATGGTTTGTATAGTCATATTGCATGGCTTAGGACTATCAAAGAAAAGATTGAGTATAAGGGGATGAAAAATGTCGAGATTAAATTCCCCTTAATCGAAGATATTACTATGGAAGTTGCCAAGAAATACGGAATGATCCAACCGGGTGAAAGTAGTACGAAGGCGGTTAGGGCGGTTTTCTTTATTGATCCGAAGGGCGTTATACGAACAATAATCTACTATCCTCTAAGCCTAGGTAGAAACTTCAATGAATTGTACAGAGTTCTTATTGGCTTACAGACCGCCGACGCCTACTCAGTCGCTTTGCCTGCTGATTGGCAACCAGGTGATGACGTTATAGTTCCTACGGCTGGATCTTGCGGCGTAGCTAAGGAAAGAATGGATAGTACGTCGGATATGACCTGCTATGATTGGTTCTTTTGCACAAAAAAGCTTCCGAAATCAGAAATAGATAAATTAATAAAAAAGTAAGGTTATAAGTTTAACGCACTAATCTTTCTGGGTTGTAATATTCGGGTATACTTATAATTAAATATGGAAAACAAATATCCGAGAACGAATATTGAGGTACGGTAAAAAATAACTACGGATTAAATGTTGATGACTTTCGTATTGGATATTTTAATAACTGGCAAGGCATAAAACCAAACATACATATCATCGAATTAGTGCATAAACTAAAATCCAATGGTTTTAAAATTGGGTTGATATCTAACATTATTAGTCCAGTCCGCGACGTCATTAAACAATTTGGATATTATGACGTATTTGATGAAGTTATATTGTCATGTGAGGTTGGCTTGTTAAAGCCACAAAAAGAGATTTATGAGTTAGCGTTGCATCGAATGGATACACTATAGCCCAAGAGGCTATATTTATTGACGACAAACAGTTAAATCTAGATACTGCAAATACTATGGGCTTTACTACGTTATTAGCTAAAACCCCAGAACAAATAATCAATGAAGTAAATAAATTAATAGGAATAAAATAATGGATCAAATTTTAACAAATTCCATAATAGCTACCATAGTAATCAGCGCCTTGTCTTTAGTTGGAGTTGTCGCTTTATTTATGAAACATAAAACGGTGAACAAGATCACGCTTTATCTTGTGGCATTTTCAACAGGAGCTTTAACTGGTGGTGCGTTCTTGCATCTATTGCCAGAAGCAATCGAATCGTCTGATAGTTTCACGCCGTTCATTTATCTAATCATTGGCATCTCAGTATTCTTTATTCTTGAACGCTTTTTGAAATGGCATCATTGCCACAAGGATAGCGATTGCAAAGTGCACATATTCACTTATATGAGCTTGATTGGCGATGGTCTTCATAACTTTATTGACGGTTTGATTATTGTCTCAGCATTTTCAATCAGCAAAGAAGCTGGCATCGCAACTACTATAGCCGTCGCTGCGCATGAACTGCCACAAGAGCTTGGCGATTTTGGCGTTTTAATACATGGTGGGTTCTCAAGGACAAAAGCCTTGTTTTGGAATTTTATATCGTCGCTAACAGCTATCGCTGGAGCCGCAGTGGGGTATTTATTAATAAGCTCATTTCATAACATAACTTCATTCTTATTACCTTTTGCCGCTGGCGGTTTTATCTATATAGCTATGTCTGATTTAGTGCCAGAGCTGCATAAAGAACCTAAAATGTCTAAATCTATTTTAAATTTTGGATTATTTGCTGCGGGCATTTTATTTATGCTGTTCATTAAGTTGCATTTTGCTGAGTAGATCGTAAGTTGTTATAATATATAAAAAGCGAGGTTTGGTGAATGAAGAGATTAATCGTAGTTATTCCAGTGGTATTATTGGTGTTTGTGGGTATTGTTGTTTTTTCAAATAATAATTCTAATCAATCGACTGCGGATAGTTCCAAAGCCGTAGAGCTATTGGAGAAAGAAGCAGTTACGCTAAGCGAAGAGATAAAAACCGCCAATGGACAGTTGATTGATGTTCGTGAGCCATCGGAATATGAAACGAGTCATGCTGATAGCGCAATTAATATACCTCTTGGTGATATTTTGAAGGCTGATTATTCTAAGATTGATTCTAGCCGACCAATTTATCTCATATGTCGATCCGGTAATCGAGCGGGGCAAGCAAAAATCGCACTTGAACGGGCTGGTTTTGCGAATGTAAAAAATATTGGTGGTCTTGTCGATTGGGAAAAACAAGGGGACAAAGTTTGCAGCACTTCAGCGCCTTCGTGCAGCTAATATTTGCAATCTATTAGTTATGGGTGTATACTCATTATAGACAGTTAAACAAGCTGTCGTAATTGAAAAGAGTTATATATGCCACAATTAGATGGGACAGGCCCAAACGGTAAAGGTCCATTAACTGGTAGAGGCGCGGGCAAATGCCAAAAAGATAGTTGTATATACTATGGTTTTGTCAGGGGTAGAGGCTTAAGGTATCGACAGCTACAGTCTATAAAGGACAGTAAACAAAATCTTCAAGAGATAAAATCTCAGTTAGAGTCAGAAATTAAATTAGTAGATGAAAAAATCAAGAATACTGATAAATAATATAAACATTATCTAAATACGTGCTCACTATTGACAATGTTGGGTATGTATTCATATAATAGACATGAAAAGTAGTGATTAATTATGCCAAGATCAAAATTAAATAGATGTATTAACTTTGATCCAAAAGTGACTTATTTTAAACCACAAGGTGTCCCAATGAGGTATCTAGATACAGTAGAACTTTCTATGGAAGAAATTGAGGCGCTTCGTCTGAAAAATGTCGAGCAACTTGATCAGGGTGAATGTGCCAGCAAGATGAATACTAGCCAGAG
>SAAC01000028.1 GCA_009929605.1 Negativicutes bacterium | reverse complement strand
GCCCTTTTGGCTTTTACCTTGTAATGATTGTATAAAATACGGTATAATACATGTTGGTGTATAGTAAATTCTGGATTAGTTAATAGTGAAAGGACTCCCAATACGGATGCCACAACAAACAATTAAAAAGGCAATTCAATACAAAGGGAATGGCCTTCATAGCGGCGAACCAGTAACAATGGTGTTCAAGCCGGCGCCTGAACATACAGGAATTGTATTTGTTCGGACAGATATAGAGGGTGCTCCTTCTGTAAAAGCGCATATAGATAATGTAACAAATACAATGCGTGCTACCACATTGGAACATGGTGAAGCAAAAGTATTTACTGTGGAACATGTGATGGCGGCATTTTCTGCGATGGCAATCGATAATTGCTTTATCGAGTTAGATTCTCCTGAACCACCTGTTGCTGATGGTAGCAGTGCTGTGTTTGTAGATTTGATTTTACAAGCCGGTATTAAAATTCAAGCAGCAGAACGTCAGATATATAGTGTGCAAAAATCTCATGCTATTTATGATGGTGATCGTTTTATTGCTATCTTACCTTACGATGGATATCGCATGACTTTTACATCTATCAATAATCATCCTTTATTGGGCACACAACAATGTGATTGTGAAATTACGCCGGAAAATTTCCAAAAAGAAATTGCGGCAGCTAGAACCATTGGTTTTATGAAAGAATTAGAACAATTACAAGCTGTGGGCCTAGCTAAGGGTGGGACGTTAGAGAATGCATTAGTCTATGATGATAAAAAATGTTTATCTGTTCCTCGCTTTGATGATGAATTAGTAAGACATAAAGTTTTAGATGTTATCGGTGATTTGTTCTTGCTTGGACCAATCAAAGGACATGTAATTGCGTTGAAATCAAGTCACGAGTTAAATTCACGTTTATCTCGTAGTATTATGGAAGAAATAAGGGAGACACAACAATGATTCTTAACCATGAAGATATTTTAGAGATTTTACCACATCGCTATCCTATGCTTTTAGTGGATCGTATTATTGAGTTAGAACCTATGAAAAGAGCTGTAGGTATCAAGAATGCTACATTTAATGAATTATTCTTCCAAGGTCATTTCCCTGGTAATCCTGTAATGCCTGGCGTATTGCTTACAGAAGCGATTGCACAAGTAGGCGGTATTGCATTACTCTATCCTAAAGAAAACAGAGGTTTAACACCGATGTTTACGGGTATTGATAAAGTGCGTTTCCGTCATCCTGTAAAACCTGGTGATACAGTTCGTTTGGAAGCGGACATTGTAAAAATCAAAGGCCGTATGGGCAAAGTGGAAGGCCGTGCATTTGTAGGCGATAAACTTTGTGCTAGTGGCGAATACATGTTTGCCCTTGTGTAATAAAGGAGTGATTAGTAATGATCGTAGTTGGCATGGAGAATGCTGAGGTTAATATTCACAGCACTGCCATAGTTCATCCTAATGCTAAGCTGGGCAAAAATGTTATCGTTGGTCCTGGCGCGGTTGTTGGTGAAAATGTGGTCATCGGAGATGGCACGAAAGTTGGTGCAAACAGTATTGTCGGTGGGTGGACAACTATCGGTAAAAATTGTGAAATTTTCCCTAATGCATCCATTGGATTAGAACCACAAGATTTGAAATTTAAAGGCGAAAAAAGCTTTTGTAATATTGGCGATGAAACAGTAATCCGCGAATTCGTAACTATTAGCCGTGCAACTGGTGAAGGTGAAGAAACTCGTATTGGTAATAACTGTTTGTTCCAAGCATGTACTCATGTAGCGCATAATTGTATCGTTGGTAATAATGTTATCATGAGCAACTGTGCAGGTCTTGCTGGGCATGCTATCGTAGAAGATCGTGTTGTTATCGGTGGCTTAGCTGGTATTCACCAATTCGTTAAAATTGGTCGCAATGCAATGGTAGGTGGTATGGCTAAGGTTGTACAAGATATTCCTCCATATGTGATTGCAGATGGTCAGCCTGCTCGTGTTATTGGCCTAAATTCTGTTGGCCTATCTCGTGCCGGTATTTCAGAAGAAGTCCGTCGTGATTTGAAGCAAGCGTTCCGTATTATTTATCGCTCTGGATTCAGTTTGTCTCGTGCCATTGAAGAAATGGAAATGCAATTGAACTCCTCTGTAGAAATGGAAAACTTGTTGCGTTTCTTGCGTAATGCTGATCGTGGTATTATGCGTACACGAAGAGACTAATACAATTGTATATGAATATGCCCATAATACGGCATATATATGTGTAGTAGGCACATATTGCACCCCATTTTATCTGGTGATAGAGTGGGGTGATTTGTTTTATAAAATTAAATTCAAAATATAGTGTTATTGTCCTTAAAATATGGTGTGAAAGCACTATAAAATGTAGTAAAATATTGAGATTTATAGTAAAATATACTGTATGTAAGTATGTCTAATCGTCATGGTAACAACATTGGAGGTGTACACGTGGCAAGAGTTGGATTAATCGCTGGTATCGGCATATTGCCAGTGGAGTTTATGCGTGCAGCCCATTTGTTGGGACATGAAGTCGTGGTGATTGCTGTTGTATCCGATTACGATACAACATTAGAACAAGAAGCAGATGTTTTTTATCACATTAGTGTGGCAAAGGTTGGTAAAATCTTTAAAACACTACAGAAGGAACAGGTTAAAGATATCACCATGTTGGGAAAGGTAACGAAGGAATTATTATTTAAAGGTCTTACATTCCCTGATATGAAAACATTGTCTATTTTAAATAAATTAAAGAACCGTAAAGATGACACCATTATGCTTGCCTTGGTGGACGAGCTAGAAAAAGAAGGTTTTACCGTAGTCGATCAAACAACCTATTTAAAACCATTTATGCCAGCTGTAGGGGTGCTTTCAAAAAAACAACCTACTCAGGAACAATGGGAAGATATTAAGTTTGGTTTCGAATTAGCTAAACATATGGGGGGCCTAGATATTGGTCAAACCGTGGTGGTTAAGCATAAGGCTGCTATGGCTATTGAGGCTATTGAAGGAACTGATGCATGTATCAAACGGGGCGGTGAGCTTGGTCGTGGTGAATCGGTAGTTGTTAAAACGGCAAAACCCGATCAAGATGTGCGCTTTGATGTGCCTGCAGTGGGACGTAAAACATTGCAGTCCATGATTGATAGTGGCTGTACAGTGCTCGCTGTAGAGGCGGAGCGAACCATTTTTGTAGAACAAGAGGCTGTTCTGGATATGGCTAATAAAAAAGGTATTGTCATTTGTGCCGTTGATGAGGCATTTGTTGGGAAGTAATACATTTAGAAAGGGCTAGTTATGAAGATTATGTTTTCTGCCGGAGAGGCCTCTGGTGATACACATGCAGCTAGCGTTGCGAAAGCATTGCGAGAACTATATCCAAATGTGGATATGCTTGGTATGGGCGGTACGCTCATGGAACGGGCGGGCGTTCGAATTGTGTATGACATTAAAAACTTAGGCATTATCGGTATTGTAGAAATCATAAAATCCCTACCTAAATTCTTTGAACTGAGAACTTTTTTAAAGAGAACGATGATTAAAGAAAAACCAGATGTTCTCGTTTGTGTAGATTATCCTGGTTTTAATATGAAACTTGCCAAAGTCGCTAAGGAACTCAATATTCCTGTGGTGTACTATATTGCTCCTACTATTTGGGCGTGGCATAAAAGCCGTGGCAAAGATATTAAAAAATATGTTACAAAGGTAGCTTCTATTTTTCCTTTTGAAGCTGACGCATATCGTGAATTTAATTGCGATGTAGAATTTGTAGGCCATCCATTGGTGGATATTGTGAAGCCAACTATGACAAAAGAGACATCTCTAGAATTCTTTGGGGCTCGTCCTGAGGCAAAGAAGATTCTACTCATGCCAGGCAGTCGGAAACAAGAGGTATTATCTTTATTGGATACAATGCTCCAAGCCGGTGAACAGTTAATGGAAGCACATGAGGATATTCAATTTTTCCTTCCTCGTGCTCATACAATTGATCGTGAGGAATTAGAAGCCTTTATTGATGCTCATCATGTGCCAGTGACTATTACAGAGGAGCATATTTATGATTTGATGCAAATCTGTGATGTATGCCTAGCGGCATCTGGCACGGCAACATTAGAAACGGCGATGATGGAATTACCAACAGTTCTTTTGTATCAAGTGTCTCCAGTGACTTATGGTTTAGGGAAAATGCTGGTGAATCTTAATTTTGTAGGTCTACCAAATATTATTGCTGGTAAACAAGTGATTCCTGAACTTCTACAAGGGGATGTGAATATCACAAAAATTTTGGCTCATGTAGAGCCTTTATTAACAGATGCAGCAGCTAATGAGGCTATGCGTAGTGATTTACGAGCTGTCCGCGATGCACTTGGTGCACCAGGGGCAGTGAAACGCGTAGCACAAGTGATTGGCTCATTAGCTGAGGAGAAAATTCATGAATAATAGTTATGGTCGTTTATTATATTTTGTAAAGCCTTACATGAAGCGCATGATTTTTGCAATATTTTGCATGATTGTAGCTGCAGCGGCTTACCTCGTGGTGCCGTGGCTCATTAAAAATGTAGTAGACCAAGTACTAACTGATAAAAATTTATATATGCTGAACCTCGTGGTTATCGCTATCGTGTTGATATTCCTTATTCGTGGCTTTGCTACTTATGGACAGACTTATAATATGTCTTATATTGGCGAACGAGTTATCATTGATGTGAGAGAGGCCATTTTTACACATTTACAGCGTTTGTCATTATCTTACTTTGACCGTCATAAAACGGGTGTTATCATGAGTAAATTGACAAATGACGTATCTGCATTGCAAACAGCAGTGGTAAGTAATTTAGTATCCCTTATTACGGAATCTGTTACGCTTATTGGGTCCTTGGTATCCATGCTCCTCATCGACTGGAAATTGACCATTGTAACTTTCGTCGTAGTGCCAGTTGTGTTACTAATTATCAATGTATTTGGTAAAAAATTACGTTATGCAGGTCATGATGTGCAAGGGCGTATTGCAGATATTACGGCATTGCTACAAGAAACAATTTCCGCGATTCGCGTGGTAAAATCCTTTGCTCGAGAAGGTTTTGAAATGGACCGCTTCCAGGTTGAAAACGAACGCAATTTTCGAGCTGTTATGAAAGCTACGAAGTTGACGAGCTTATTAAGCCCTATGGTTGAGTTCTCTGCATCAATTGCGATTGCTATCATCCTTTGGTATGGTGGGTATTCTGTTGTGACTGGCACTATTACTACTGGTTCTTTGATTGCCTTCTTGATTTATGCCATTAACTTATCTAACCCTGTAAAACGCTTGAGCCAAGTATATGGTGCAATTCAAAAGGCTTTGGCCGCAGCAGATCGGGTATTCGAAGTATTAGATACAAAACCTGAAGTGGTAGAAAAAAGTAAGGCGAAAGAATTACCAACTGTACGAGGTGATGTTGATTTTTCCCATGTAGATTTTGAATATTCTCCGGATAAAAAGGCATTAAAAGATTTTACCTTATCAGTACATGCGGGTGAAGTTGTTGCCATAGTTGGTCCATCTGGGGCTGGCAAAACAACATTAGCTAATTTGTTGCCTCGATTCTATGATGTATCAGCAGGTGCTATCAAAATTGATGGACATGATGTGCGTGATGTTACTTTCAAATCATTGCGTGAACAAATTGGTCTAGTACCACAAGAAACAGTGTTGTTTAATGCGACGATTAAGGAAAATATTTTATATGGTCGTCTAGATGCTACTGATGCAGAAGTATACGAAGCTGCTAAAGCGGCGAATGTATTAGAATTTGTAGAGAAGTTGCCAAATGGATTAGATACAGTAGTAGGGGAACGAGGTAGTTCCTTATCTGGCGGTCAACGTCAACGGGTGGCTATTGCTAGGGCTATTTTGAAGGATCCTAAAATATTGATTTTAGATGAAGCTACATCTGCTCTAGATACAGAGAGTGAAAAGCTTGTACAAGAAGCGCTTGATCGTTTAATGCATGGCCGTACGGCTTTTGTTATTGCGCATCGTTTAAGTACAGTTAAAAATGCACATCAAATTATTGTGTTAAAACAAGGGGAACTAGTTGAACGTGGTACCCATCAAGAATTATTAGCTATGGAAGATGGCCTATATAATCATTTGTATTCCGTTCAATTTTCAAGTAAAGGATAAGTATGTATTGGATCTATAATGTACTGCTCATTATCTATTGGATAGGGCTTATACCGGTAATTTTATACCGTTTAGCCTTTGAAGAAGGTTTTTATGAGCGTATTAAACAAAGTGCAGGCTATATGCCAGTGTCACTATTAAAGAAAATTGAAGAGCGTCGTGCTATATGGATTCATGCAGCGTCCGTTGGTGAAATTGTAGCCACTAGTCCTTTGGTAAAAGATATTAAGCGGGAGTTTCCAGAGGCGGTAGTAGTTGTATCTGTGGTTACTGCTACAGGCCATGCTATGGCTCATCGTATTATTCCAGAAGCGGAAGGGATTATCTTCTTTCCCCTAGATTTGCCATATTTAACGCGTAAAATTTTGCATATTATAAAACCTATTACTATTTTGCTAGTAGAAACAGAAATATGGCCAAACTTCTTGCGTATTGCACAAGATGAAAAAATACCTGTTATGATGGTCAATGGTCGTATCAGTGACCGCAGTATGCGTCGATACAAGTTTATTCGTTCTTTCACTCGTGAAATGTTGCGTTCTATCAGTCGATTCTGCATGCAATCTAAATTTGATGCGGACTATATCAATCAATTAGGCGCACCTATCGTGAATATTACGGTGACAGGCAATATGAAATATGATCAAACCTATGCGACTGTTACGGCTGAGGAAAAAGCAGAGCTATTAGATGAATTTGGTTTTGGTAATAACCATCCCATTCTCATTGCTGGTAGTACTCATAAAGGGGAAGAAGAAGCCTTACTGGATACATTCAAACTAGTTTTACAACAATACCCACAAGCACGCCTACTCATTGCGCCACGTGAAATCTATCGCGGTCATGATGTACAAAACTTAGCCAAGCAATATGGTTTAAAAGCTATTTGTCGTAGTGACATGACCGAACCTGTTCATGAAGAAATTCCTGTGGTGGTATTAGATACGATTGGTGAATTAGGTCGTCTCTATAGTTTAGGTGATATTATTTTTGTAGGTGGATCTCTTGTTAAAACGGGTGGTCATAATATTCTTGAACCAGCAGCACACGGTAAGCCTATTGTAGTAGGTCCGCATATGTTTAACTTCAAGGAAATCTTTAGTTTGCTAAGTTCTCGTGATGCTTGTGTGCAAGTACAAAATGCTACGGAGTTAACAGCTATGGTTTTGAAACTATGCAGTGATAAGGAACTATCAGAGAAAATGAGTGCTAACTGCCTTCAAGTAGTTCATGAAAACCGTGGTGCTACACAACGTAATACGCAAGAACTGCGAAAATTATTTGAAGTATTCCATATTATTCCTTAATATCTTTGTTACCATGAAAGGGAAAACCTCATGAACGGTGAAGAAATTTTCAAAGATATCGTCAGTGGAAATAATGATACTATTCTTGGCGATGTAGCTCGTAAAGGGCTTGGATGGCTCAGCAAGGCTTATGAAAAAGGCGTGACGCTTCGAAATGATAAATTCGATGCAGGAAAAGGCGTAACACGTGTAAATGTACCTGTTATTAGTGTTGGTAATATTACAGCGGGTGGTACGGGCAAAACACCTATGGTTCGATTTATCTGTGATGCACTCATTAAACAAGGTAAGCATCCAGCTGTATTGAGTCGTGGTTATCGTGCTGAGGATAATGAGAAGAATATTGTCATTTCTAATAATGGAAAAATGCTAGTAGAACCAAGTATTAGTGGTGATGAAGCATGGCTACTGGGGAAAGTGCTACCTCATACTGGTGTAGTCATCGGACGTGAGCGCGTAGCGTTGGCTCATATTGCTATTAATGAATTAGGCGCAGATATTCTTGTGATGGATGATGGTTTCCAACACAGAGCGCTTGGTCGAGATAAAGACATTGTTCTTCTTGATGCATCAAATCCATTTGGTTATGACTATGTATTGCCTCGTGGTCTGTTACGTGAGCCATTGGAGGGATTAAAACGAGCGTCTATCATTGTGCTTACTAAGGTAGATCAAGTAACATCAGGTGTGATTGCATCTATCAAAAAAAGATTACAACAACTTGTGCCTGGAGTTCCTGTATTTGAGACAACTCATATGCCACAACGTGTCTGTACCTTAGAGGAATGGACAAATGGTGAAGAGGGAAGACCCGTTGATGCCTATATCAACCAACCTATTATGGCGTGTAGTGGAATCGGTAATCCAAAATCCTTTGAACTCACATTAAAAGGTATTGGTTACGATGTGGTACACATGTTGTCCTTTGGAGATCATCATGAATTTTCTAATGATGATGTAGTTGATATGTGGAAAATGGCCTTTGCTAAACAGGCGCAAGCTGTGATTATTACGGAAAAAGATGCCGTAAAGCTTAGCCAATTACGGGCGATTGATGATTTTAATTTGCCCATTTATGTATTGTGTATCGGCATTGAATTTATCAGTAATGAGCGAGATTTCATAGAACTTTTACATAATTAGTGTATAATAAAAAAATGTATATAAGGGAAGGAGCGAATATCATGAAATTTGCATGTGTTATACCAGCTCGATATGCTTCTACGCGTTTACCTGGTAAACCATTGGCAGATATCGCTGGTAAACCTATGATTGAACGTGTGTTTGATCAGGTAAAACTTGCTATAAAACCAGAAATGGTGATTATAGCCACCGATGATCAACGCGTATATACTACAGCAGAACAGTTTGGTGGTACTGTAGTGATGACCAATCCGAATCACCCCACAGGCACAGATCGACTAGCTGAAGTAGCTGAACAATATACTGATATTGATGTTATTATCAATGTGCAAGGTGATGAACCATTAATTGATGCGGCCATCATTGATCAACTAGCATCTCTCTTTGATGAAGATCCTACATTGCAAATGGCTACGGTGGCAACACCGTTATTGGAGGAGGAATATGATGAACCTTCTGCAGTAAAGGTTATTTGTAACAATCGTGGTGATGCTATGTATTTCTCTCGCTCCTTGATTCCATTTCCACGCCACGATTTTGTGAAAGCCCCATTAAAACATATTGGGATTTACGGATATAAACGTGATTTTTTATTAGACTATGCAAAAATGGCACCAACAGCGGCAGAACAAACGGAGTCTCTTGAACAATTGAGAGCTCTAGAAAACGGCCATACTATTCGTGTCATTATTACAGATAAACGTTTTGTTGGTGTGGATACACCAGAAGATCTAGTACGTGTCAATGAAATATTTGCACAAAAGGAGAATAAATGAAAACAGTTCAAATAGGTGATATTACAGTTGGTGGTGGCAAAGGCTTGTTCCTATTGGCTGGCCCATGTGTTATCGAAGATTATGATCGCACATTAGCTATTGGTAAACGTGCGAAGGCTATTTGTGATAAATTAGGGGTTCCGTATATATTCAAGGCATCCTTTGACAAGGCGAATCGCTCTAGTTTTAATTCCTTCCGTGGTCCTGGTATTGAAGAAGGGCTAAAAATTTTAAAGAGTATTAAAGAAGAATTACAAGTACCTGTAGTGAGTGATATTCATTCTATTGAACAAATCGAACCTGCTGCAGAAGTTCTTGATATCCTTCAAATTCCTGCATTCTTATGTCGCCAAACTGATCTCGTATACGGAGCTGCTAAAACAGGCAAATGCGTAAACGTGAAAAAAGGCCAATTTATGGCCCCAAAAGACATGGAAAATGTATTAAATAAAATGAAAGAATCCGGTAATGAAAATTTGATGCTCACAGAACGTGGGTTCAGCTTTGGTTACAATAATTTGGTAGTGGATATGCGTTCATTCCCAATTATGAGATCCTTTGATTATCCTGTTATCTTTGATGCTACTCATAGCGTTCAATTACCTGGTGGGGCCGGTACATCTTCTAGTGGTAATCGTGAATTTGTACCAAACCTTGCACGCGCAGCGGTAGCAAGTGGTGTAGATGGTTTATTCTTTGAAGTTCATGACAATCCAGCAGAAGCATTATCTGATGGTCCTAATATGTTGTATTTAGACCAATTAGAAGAAGTGTTAAGTGACTTAATTGCCATCGATAAAATTGTGAAGAAATAAGGGGTTTCTGTCATGAACATATTAGATCAAGCGGCATCTGTGCTTCGTCAAGAGGCACAAGCCATTGAGCAGTTAATAGAAACATTAGACTCTAGTTTTGTGAATGCTGTTAATATGATTCTTGAGTCAAAGGGTCGCGTGATTTGTACTGGTATGGGTAAATCTGGCCATATAGCTACAAAAATTGCGGCTACATTGGCTAGCACTGGCACACCAGCATTCTTCTTGCATCCCGCAGAAGGCGTACATGGTGACTTGGGTATGGTAACAGACAATGATGTGGTCCTAGCATTCTCCAACAGTGGAGAAACGGGTGAAATCATTTCTATTTTACCTTCCTTACGACGTATTGGAGCAAAACTAATTTGTGTTGTAGGTAATGCAGATTCTACATTGGCTAAAAATGCAGATATTGTATTATTGGCTAAAGTAGAACGTGAAGCGTGTCCATTAAATTTGGCGCCTACGACAAGCACTACGGTGGCATTGGCATTAGGAGATGCCTTGGCGATTTGCTTGTTGGAACAACAGCATTTTACACCAGAAAACTTTGCTATTTTCCATCCAGGCGGTTCTTTAGGACGGAAATTATTGCTCACTGTTGAAAATATCATGCATGGTGGCGCAGATAATCCAGTCGTTCATAAAGGGTCTACAGTGCGCGATGCATTGTTTGTGATGACTGATAAAGGCTTGGGTGCTACCAATGTGGTGAATGAATCCGGTAAATTAATTGGCTTAGTAACGGATGGCGATGTGCGTCGTGGCCTAGATTCAGGCAGTAATTTTTTAGAATGGCCTGTTGAGGACATGATGACAAAAATGCCACGTACTATTACACAAGAAAAACTAGCTGCAGAAGCTATGCATATGATGGAAAAGAATCAACCTCGTCCTATTACGGTGTTGCCAGTGGTAGACCAAGAGGGGCAATGTCTCGGTATCGTGCATATCACTGATTTACTTCGTCGAGGCATTGTATAATGGATATTAAATGGCTTGTACTAGATGTAGATGGCGTATTAACAAATGGTCATTTAATCTATACCTCTCATGGAGAGGAAATTAAAGAATTCCATGTGAAAGATGGGCTAGGTCTTACGGCAGCTCGTAGCTGTGGTATTAAATTAGCCATCATTACAGCTCGTGTGTCACCTATGGTAGAGCGACGTGCTACGGAACTACATTTTGATGCGCTCCAAATGGGAGAGGGCAATAAAACGAATGCTCTTCGCACTTTATGTGAACAGGAACAGATTGACTTATCCCAAGTAGCTTATATGGGCGACGATTTAAATGATTTAGGCTCATTGCAATTAGCGGGACTTGCTATTGCACCAGCGAATGCAGCTGCTGAAGTAAAATCTGTAGCAGATTATGTAACGACTGCTGAAGGTGGAGCCGGTGCGGTTCGCGAAGCTGTAGAATATATTTTAAAAGAACAAAACATGTGGTCTCAGGTTGTGGAAACATATAAACAAGAGGCGCATATGCAAGGTCAATAGATTGGAGGTGAGCAGAATGGGAAATCATTGGCAATATAATGTGTTAAAGGGTTTGAGTTGGTTAGTGTGTCAACTCCCATATAAAGTCATTTTGCTCATAGGTGCCTTTTTAGGTCCTGTATATGGACTGATTGCGAAAAAACAAAAACTAAGAGGCATTGAAAATGTTAAAATTGGCATGAATATGAATACTGAAGAATCCAGTCAATTATTGGATGAATTATTCAAAAATTTAGGACGTTCCGCTATGGAAATACTTTACATGCCCAATTTGACAAAGGACTTTATAGGTAAACACATTGAACTCCGTGGTGCTGAGTATTTAGATGCAGCATTACAAGAAGATAAAGGTGTCATCATACTAACAGCCCATGTGGGTAACTGGGAATGGATGGGGGCCGCTTTAGCAGCAAATGGATATCCAGCTACAACAATTGTTAAGAAACAACCAAATGCACAATTTACTCGGTTGATGAATGAATTTCGGGAAATGGTTGGCTTAGAGGTGTTTGCTCGTGGTGGTTCAGAAATGATTAAAGCTGCCAAAGCCTTGAAGAAAAAGAAATTGCTTGGCTTCTTAGCAGACCAAGATGGATACATTCATGGATTGCCAGTACCATTCTTGGGGCAAGAATCATCTGCTGTAGTAGGTCCTGCCACATTTGCTCAAAAATTTGGTTCCCCTGTAGTACCTGTATTTGCATCTCGTAAACCAGAAGGGGGCCATATTGTTCATATTTTGCCACCGCTTTATTATGTAGATTCAGGTAATCAAGATGTGGATATGTATCGTTTAACAGAGCAATGCTGTCAGGTTACAGAGAACTTTATTAAAGAACATCCTACTGAATGGTTATGGTTCCAACATCGTTGGAATACAAAATCTGATGAAATTATTGATTACGATAAAAAAATGGCAATTCGGGAGTTGGCGCATGAAAAACAATAAAAAATTAATAGCAATCGTAGCAGCCCTCGTGATTGCTATTGGAGGTTTTATTGCCTATCTAATGAGTAATAGCGGTGAGGCCGAGCAGCAGACTAAGGTTCCAACGGGACAATTAGTCAATTTCTCTGGTGCAGATCTGCGTGAAGAGCAGGACGGTAAATTGATTTGGGCTTTGTCAGCTGAAAAAATTGAATACGATCCAAAAACAAAAGCTGTAGTATTAACTAATATGAAGGGTACTTTCAATCAAAATGATGTAGTCACACAAGTTACGGCGCCACATGGTAAAATGACTGGCGATCGTAAGTCCATTGATATTGATGGTGGCATTCAAGCTACAAATTCTGAAGGAGCTACATTTACGACAGAGGCATTGCATTTAGATAATGTAAAAAAAATCTGGACATCTCAAGGTGCTTTTATTTATAAAGGCAAAGATGTAACCATTACTGGTGATAAAGTATCGGCAAATATGGCATTACAACAATTAAAAGTTGAGGGTAATGCAAAATTAACTAAAGGCGAATAGTGAGGATGAGTATGAATATGAGAAAAAAAGCAGGTCTATTAGCAGTAGTGGCGATGTTGACGCTCTCCATTTCTGCGGGTGCTGCTGATAATCCAAATAATTTAATGATTACTGCAGATAGTTTGTCCTATGATGGTACCAGTGGTAAAGCTGATGCAGTAGGTAATGTTGTTATTACGCAAGCTGACAAAACAATGACCGGTGCTTCTGGTTGGTATAATGTAAAAACTAGAGAGGCCGATTTAAATGGTGGCGTTAGTATGATTGGTACAGATATGGCTATGGCCGCTAGCTCTGTGCATAGTTTTAATGACAACCAATTCCAAGCTAAAGGGAATGTTCATTTGCAACGCCAAAACCGTCAAATTTATGGTGATACAGTGGACTACAATACGGCTACTGAATATGGTTTAGTGACGGGGAATGCTCGTCTCATAGCGGATGGAACTACACTTACTGGTAATACTGTAGAGGGGTGGATGAAGGAAATCCGCGCCGTAGCTAATGGCAATGTGACCTTTGATAGTCCAGCTCGTAATGCGTCGGGTTCCGCAGATCATGCAACATATACACAAACACCTAATCAGGATGATGGGGTTGTATTGCTCACAGGCAATGCAAAGGCTGTACAAAATGGTAATGTTATCAATGCGCCAGAATTAAAGGTGACGCTGTCCGATAATTCTGCAGAAACAATGGGTGGACGCAGTACATTAATTATTGTTCCACGATAAGGAAGAATTATGTTTATAGAAACAAAAGACTTAGTAAAAACATTTAAAGGGCGTAATGTTGTAGATGGTGTCAGCATTCGCGTAGACAAAGGCGAGATTGTAGGCCTTTTGGGACCGAACGGTGCTGGTAAAACAACAACCTTTTATATGATTGTTGGTCTGGAAACACCTTCCGCTGGTTCTATAGCAATTGATGGGCACAATATTACCCATATTCCTATGCATAAACGTGTATTGGAAGGGATTGGTTATTTACCACAAGAAGCATCTATTTTTAGATCCTTATCTGTAGAAGACAACATCCGTGCTATGTTACAGACGACGGATAAGAAAAAAGATGAAATTGAGTCCATCGTAGAATCTCTTGTCAAAGAGTTTCATATTGAACATGTTCGCGATCGCTTAGGTATGCAGTTGTCTGGTGGTGAACGTCGTCGTGTAGAAATTGCTCGTTGTTTAGCACTAGAACCGAATTTTATTCTCTTAGATGAACCATTTGCTGGTGTTGACCCAATTGCGGTGGCGGATATTCAAGATATTATTCGTCAAGTAAAAGCACGGGGAATTGGTATTTTAATTACTGACCATAATGTGCGTGAAACATTAGGGATTGTAGATAAAGCCTATATTCTGAACAGTGGTAATATTATGTTAGAAGGATCTCCTGATGAAATTGCGAACAGTAAAATTGCTCGCCAATTCTATTTAGGTGAGAACTTTAGAATATAGGGGGTGGCACAATTACATGCGTATATTAGATTCATATATTTTGAAAGCTTTCGTTGGGCCATTCTTCTTTGGTGTATTCGCCTTTACGAGTATCTTCGTAGGTACAGGTACTCTATTCCGTATTGCACAATATATTACAGAGTATGGTGCTTCACTGTGGCTCGTGACAAAGGCTTTTGTACTAGCTTTACCTAGTATTGTTATTTTGACATTTCCAATGTCAGTATTGTTGGCGTCACTTATGACGTTTAGTCGTTTGAGTGGCACTAGCGAAATTGTAGTTATGCGGTCCGGTGGGCAGAGCTTTTTACGATTAGCTATGCCGGTGTACATTGTTGCTATGGTGATTTCCTTAGCAGCCGTAGCCTTTAATGAATACGTAGTGCCAAAGACAAATAACATGTACCAAACCATTGTACGTGAAGAAATTAAGAAAAATGCTACACCACAATCACAAGATCATATCGTATTAAAAACGATGGATGGTGATAATCTTGGTACATTAATGTATGCTCGTAGCTATGATAGTACGACAAAACAATTAAAACTAATCACGGTACAACAATTCACTAATGGTGAATTAACACAAGTAGAAAATGCGGATACTGCGGTATGGAATGGTCAAAATTGGATTATGCATTCTGGCATTATCTATGATTTGGCTGCTGATCAAGGTGTAGAACGAACTATGAAGTTTAAAGAACAGATTCTACCAATTACATCAGACCCTAAATCTATAGAGAAAGATCAACGTGAACCATCTGAGTTAACCATTAAGGAATTGCGACAACAAATCAAAGCCTACAAGGCGGGCTATACAAATACGAATAAATTAGAAATGGAAATGTACCAGCGTTTTACGATTCCATTGGCTAGCTTCGTATTTGCTTTGGTAGGGGCACCACTGGGTTTACAAAAAACAAGATCCAGTTCCTCTATTGGGTTTGGTATTAGTATTTTAATTATCTTTATCTACTATGGTGTAATGACCTTCACTGCTGCTCTTGGCAAAGGTGGCGCAATGCCAACATTATTAGCTGCTTTGAGTCCAGATTTGCTAGGAATTATAGCAGGTTTATATTTAAACTGGCGTGTTTCCAAATAATAATAAAGAAAGGAGCATATGATGTTAGTTGGTATACGAATTCTAATTATTATCGCCATTATGGGTGGCCTCATCGCATATATGGGCGATAAGTTAGGTACTAAAGTCGGCAAACGTCGTATGTCTCTATTTGGATTGCGGCCTAAGCATACATCTATCATCGTTACTATTGTTACTGGCCTACTCGTTGCAGCAGCCACTGTTGGGGTACTCACCATTACTTCTGATAGTGTGCGTACTGCATTGTTTGGCATGGATAAACTAAAGGCTGAAATGGCGGATCTTAGTTCTGCAGTAGAGGCTAAAAATAAGGAACTACAAGAACAGCAAGCAAAGCTCAATAAGAGTCGAGCAGAGTTAGCCAGTCGTACATCCGAGCTAGAAACGGTTAAATCCGAAGTGCAAGCTACACAAGCGGAAGTGGAGGAAGCACGTGCTGCTCGTGATTCTATGGGCGAAGAGCTTGTATCTATCCAACAAGCTTATTCTGAAGTGAATAACCAATTAGCTGACTTAGAGGTTACAAAAATGAATATGGAAAGTCATATTGCGTCTTTACAAGTGACCCAGAAGCAATTGGAGTCGGGCATTACACAATTACGTGAAGGAACGATTCTTTTCCGTGTTAATGAACTATTGGCACAAGCTGTTGTCCGTCCAGGCCTAAGTGCTGCGGATAGTCAAGCAACGATTACCAATATTTTGAATGATACTAATGGCCTCATCCTTCGTCGTCTAGGCCTTGATGAATCTAAATCTGTTGTATTTGTGAGCAGAACAAATATTCAAGAGGCTACAGATGCATTAGCCAATGCACAAGTGCCAATGGTAGTACAAGTTATAGCAGCGGGTAATGTGATTGTGGGCGAGCCAGCGGTAGCTGAAATTCATGTATATCCACAAAATCTGATTTACAAACAAGGTGATATCATCGATAGTACTGTGATTGCAGCCGGTGGTAATGCACAATTTAGCCTAATTAATTTCCTTCGAGAGGTTAATTCTAAGGCTAAGTCTGAGGGTATTATACCTGACTCTCTCTCTGGGGATGTGGGGAATTTGCCAGCCGATGAATTATTTACGGCTATTAAACGGATTGACTCTATGTCAGGCAATGTGAAAGTAGATGCTGTTGTATCAGCTGATACATATTCATCAGGGCCAGTACCGATTCACTTGCGTATTACACAAGTCGATTAATCGTACACTAGCCATTGCTGTTTAAATTATATGATTCCAATAAAGTATATCTCATATAGTATGTATAGTTAGCACGCTTAAAAGGGTGAATTGAATTTTCAATTTGCTCTTTTTTTCGTTGTTGTGGTCCCGTTGATATCACTGGAAAGGGTTTAAACTATGATACAGAGTTTAAATATGATAAAATAAAGAGCACGACAAATAGAAAAAGGAGTTTGAAAATTCATGAGTAAAGCCTATGTATTGGCGGTGGATCCTGGTAATGATAAGACTGGATTAGCCAAACTTTCACGAGATGGTGAGTTAGTAGAACGAGCTATTGTTTCTACAGATAATTTACCAGAAGAAATCGATAATCGATTAAAGAAGCCAAGCACTATTGAACATGTTGTATGTGGCAATGGTACAAATCATAAGCACATTTATCCTCTTATACAAGAGGCAGCACGTCAACATAAGGTGACAACGAGTCTTATTGATGAATCCTATAGTACAGAAGAGGCAAAAAAGTTATACTGGGAATTTAATCCTCCTAGAGGATTAAAAAAAATGGTGCCTCAAGGTATGCGTACTATTCCTGAACCAGTAGATGACTTAACGGCCTTTGTCATTGGTACTCGATATATTAATAAGGAAATTAAAATAGCGGAACGAAAAGCCGCAGAAGAAGCTTTGGCAGCACAGCGCCAAGCAGAAAAACGCAAGGCTCAAGAAGCCGAGGCGGAAGAAACAGAATTTGAACAAGATGTGTTAGAGCACTATACAGATCAAGAGGAAAATAAATAAGTATATAGTAAATATATGTAATGAATCCTACTGACTAGCGGATTCTGAACTGCATATTGGATGGAGGTTACATGAG
>SAAC01000027.1 GCA_009929605.1 Negativicutes bacterium | reverse complement strand
TGGATTATAAAAAGCCAGCAGAAGTATATTTTTATAACTAGCCTTTGACCAAACTTAAATGTTAGCAAAAAATGGTCTTGACAATGGGGTCCACTTTACATGTTGCTGCTATTCAACAAAGTGACTAATAGGAGCAAAAGTGACTAATGGTCAATCCGAAAGTATTTACTTTCACAGGGAACATCAACTATTATGAGGATATAAAAGGCTAGTTGAGTGACATGTATAGTTAAAAATTGCAAGATTGATAAGTTTCTAAGTGTCTGTGTGTGGAGGTGGATTATGAAGATTGTAGAAGTAGATGCCCATGAACTTGGTATATTAGGCGAAGCAAAGGCGTTACAATTTTTAGAGCGTCAAGGGTTTGTTATAGTAGGAGCTAATTATAAGACAAAACTAGGTGAGATTGATATTATCGCTATAAAGGGGAAAACATATCATTTTATTGAGGTGAAAACACGGAGAGGTACTCAATTTGGCTTGGGCTGTGAGGCTATTTCTAAAAAGAAACAATTACATATCAAACGAACTGCTATGATTTATGTATCTGACATGTATCAAAATAATGTAGATTGGGATGAATTATCTTTTGATTTTATTGAAATCTATGTGTACAACGATAATACTTGTCGCATACGATTTATTGAGGATGCATTTTAACGGTTGTTGAAATTGCAATGTGTGCAGAAATTATTTCTCTTGTGTGAGGTGTGTATATGTATGCAAAGATAAATGGTGCTACTATAGATGGATTACAAGGATATATTGTAACCGTCGAGGTGGATATATCGGCGGGCTTACCTAGTTTAGATATTGTGGGTTTGCCAAATCAGTCTGTGAAAGAATCGAGAGAACGTGTGAAGGCAGCTATACGAAACAGTGGTTTTGAATTTCCCATGCGACGTATTGTAGTAAATTTAGCACCTGCTGATTTACGTAAACAGAGTTCCGGTCTAGATTTAGCCATTGCTATCGGTATATTAGAGGCATCAGGACAAATCAAATTACGAAAACCAAAGCGGAATCAATTATTGGCGAAGAGTGTATTTATTGGTGAACTCTCGCTAGAAGGTCATATTAAACCTATCAATGGATTATTGGCTATGGCTGTCCAGTCCTATGAATCGATGTATGAACGTATTTATACAGGCATAGAAAATAGTGCAGTAGCCAGTTGTATTGAATCGCTAGATATTTTTGGTGCATCTAATTTAGAGAATCTAGTAAGAGGTATTGAAAAGAATACATTAGAACGTCAAGATTATCTAGAGCAATCAACGGATAAAATTGAGTTGAATATAAATAATGAATACGATTTCTCTGATGTACAAGGCCAAGTGTTTGCTAAACGTGGTATGGAAATAGCGGCCGCAGGCTTTCACCATATTATAATGGTGGGACCACCTGGGGCGGGTAAGACGATGATGGCCAAACGATTGCCCACAATATTGCCCATATTATCGAAGGATGAACAATTAGAGGTTAGTAAGATTCATAATATTGCTGGACTATTAACGGGACATCATTTAATGCAACAAAGGCCATTTCGTGCGCCTCATCATACAGCGACCCTAGCCAGCTTGATTGGTGGAGGTCAATCGGTTAGGCCTGGAGAGATTACATTAGCCCATAAGGGCGTATTATTCATCGATGAGGCTCCAGAATGCAAGCGTGAGTTATTAGATGCTTTACGGCAGCCATTAGAGTCTTATACGATATCCATTTCACGTGTATATGGCAATTATACCTATCCCGCAGAATTTATATTGGTACTCGCATCGAATCCATGTCCTTGTGGATATTATGGAGATCCTTATCACAATTGCATCTGTACGGATGGGAAAATAAAAAAATATTTGTATAAAATATCTGGTCCATTGCAAGACAGAATGGATTTACAAATTTATGTGGACCGGCCGGAGTTATTTGAATTACAACAACAGTCTGATCCTGATGAACGATGGTCATCAAAAGCGATGCGAGAGAATGTAGAGCAAGCTCGCGCATTACAATTTGAACGCTATAAGGGGGAATCCTTTCAACTCAATGGTCAGATGACGCATCGAGCAGTTCGGAAATTTTGTGTGCTATCTAGTGAGGCGGAGGATTTAATCAACACGGTATTTAGACAATTTCATTTGAGTGCAAGGTCTTATGACAGGATTTTAAAGGTGGCACGCACCATTGCTGATTTAGATGGGGCTGAATGTATTGAAAGAGAACATATAGCCGAGGCTATGGCTTATCGTAAGGAAAGGGGATAAGGGAATGACACAACAATATGAAATGAATTTTTATATAGCTGCCATGCAATGTATTCAAGATCTTGGGGCTGCGACCATACGACTCTTAATTGATCGATTTGGTAATCCTTACAAGGCATGGTGTGCGCTAGGTGATAGAGATAAGGTAGACACGATTTCTGCCATTCCTGAACATCGAAAAAATGCCATATGTAAATCAGCTAATGATAGAACTCTGACGAATCTTTACGCGGCGCTCCGTCATTACCATATTGGGTATGTAACGTATTTAGATGTGCTGTTCCCGGCTCGCCTACAGGAAATATATAATCCGCCGGCGGTGCTCTTTGTGAAAGGCAATATTGAACTTTTAAAAAAATCTGATCGAATCATAGCCATGGTAGGGGCTCGAAAATGTACAGATTATGCTCGTAATGTGGCGAAACACTTTGGTAAAAGTTTCGCTAATTATGGAGTTATCATTGTTAGTGGTGGAGCTAGAGGTATCGATAGTGCCAGTCACGAGGGAGCGCTATTGGGACATGGACATACTATAGCTGTTATGGGTTGTGGATTAGAGCAAACATATCCTCCAGAAAATAAAAAATTATTCAATCAAATTATTGATCAAAAGGGATTACTCGTGTCTGAGTATCCGCCATTTATGCCACCTCATGCTAAAAATTTCCCTGCTAGAAATCGGATTATTAGCGGACTTTCACAGGCGGTCATCGTTGTGGAGGCACGGGCCAGTAGCGGCTCATTGACGACTGCAGATATGTCCATCAATTCTGGACGAGAAGTCTATGTGGTGCCTGGTAATGTTTTGGAGCATTATGCCGACGGTTGCCATTGGCTATTGCGACAAGGTGCCCATGTATTAACGAAACCAGAAGATATTATGGAGGATTTTGGTTGGGCCATGACAAAAGACATAAAAGATAGTGACATATCCAAGTCTAGTATGTTAAGCTTTACTTTGGAAGAAAGTAACTTGATTAAGGCCATCCCTACAAATCGGGCTATTTCAATTAATGAATTGTATCAAGATACTCGCATTCCTATGGATAAAATCTATAGTTTATTACTAGAGTTAGAAATGAAGCAGATCGTAGAGAAGATACCTTCTCGCGGTTATATATTATGTCAAAACAGGAGTGATGTACTTGTCCATTAAACGTACCATCGTAATTGGTGAACCAAAGGATAAAAAGGAACAAGATAGTTCCGGTACCGTTGAAACAACTAAAAAAGCATCCACTGCTAAAAAAGAATCAACAAAGAGTACAAAACCTAGCAAGAAAGCTAGTACAACTAAAGAAGCAAAAACTAAAAAAACGAAGGAACCTACTACAACGGTAGGTATCGTGCATGATAAAAAAGTACTAAAAAGTACACCTACTATCATCAATCGTGAACCACGTGTATACCAACCAGATGGCAAAGTTTTGGTTATCGTGGAATCCCCAGCAAAATCTAAAACTATCGAGAAATTTCTGGGCCCTAATTATGTAGTTAAGGCTAGTATGGGCCATTTACGAGACTTACCAAAAACACAAATTGGTATCGACATTGAAAATGGCTTTACCCCAAAATATCGTAATTTAGAAGGTCGCAAGAAAACTATCGATGATCTCGTTGCTACAGCAGATAAGAGTAGTGCTATACTCCTCGCAACTGACCCGGACCGCGAAGGGGAGGCTATTTCTTGGCATTTAGCGTACATTTTGAATGTGGATGACAAGACAAATTGTCGTATTACATTTAACGAAATCACAAAAACAGCGGTTGCAGAGGCCATTGAGCATCCACGCACCATCGATATGAACATGGTGGATGCCCAACAAGCGCGCCGCATGCTTGACCGTATTGTGGGTTATAAATTGAGCCCATTATTATGGAAAAAGGTCTGTAAGGGCTTGAGTGCTGGTCGTGTTCAATCCGTTGCGGTTCGTCTCATCTGCGAACGGGAACGGGAAATTCAGTCCTTCATTCCAGAAGAATATTGGTCCATTGACGGTACTTTCAAAACAACAGAGGGCGAAGAATTTACAGCAGTGCTCACGCATATTAAGGGTGAAAAATTAGACGTCACTAATGAGGCCGATGCAAATGCTATCAAGGCTGATGTAGAACAGGCACCAGTATCCGTCGTTGCCGTTGAAAAACGCAAGCGATCTCGCAAGGCACAACCGCCGTTTACCACATCCACATTGCAACAAGATGGTGTTCGTAAATTGAATTTTGGTGCGAAACGTACTATGATGATTGCCCAACATTTGTACGAAGGTAAGGAAATCGGCAGTTACGGTCACGTAGGTCTCATTACATACATGCGTACCGATTCCACGCGTATCGCCAAGGAAATGGTGAGTGCAGCCCGCGATTATATCATTCGTACCTATGGTGAAAGCTACTATCCAGCAAAACCTAATTTCTATGGTTCCAAAGACTCAGCCCAAGATGCCCATGAGGCGATTCGTCCTACGTCCTTGGAATTAACACCTAAAATGGTGGAACCATTCCTTACAAAAGAGGAATTGAAATTATATACATTGATTTGGAATCGTTTTATGGCGAGCCAAATGGCGCCCCAACAATCAGAATTGTTAACTATTGAAATGGTTGCTAAAGAGGATTATACATTCAAGGCTAGTGGGTCCAAGGTAATTTTCCCTGGGTTTAGCGCCGTTTACGAAGATGCTAAAAAAGAGGAAACACCGCAATTACCATTGCTAAAAAAAGGTGATGCTGTGGAAAATATGGACATTACGCCGGAACAACATTTCACACAACCACCAGCTCGTTATTCTGAGGCTAGCTTGATTAAAACTCTTGAGGAATTAGGCATTGGTCGTCCTAGTACATATGCACCAATTCTTGATACTATTGTTAGCCGTAACTATGTGGAAAATACGAATAAACAATTCGTACCCACAGAACTTGGTTTTGTAGTGGTAGATTTTCTTAAGGAATATTTCGGTAAAATCATTAATACTGGATTTACCGCCGATCTAGAGGAAGAACTAGACGAAGTGGCTAATGGTAAGGAAACGTACCAACACGTGCTGGGCGAGTTCTATAAAATCTTTGCCGAAGAACTAGAGGCAGCCAGCAATGTGGAACGGGTTCAAATCGTGGCTACTGAAAGTGGCGAAACTTGTGAACTTTGCGGTAGTCCAATGGTATATAAATTTGGTAAATTTGGTCGCTTCTTGGCATGTTCTAATTTCCCAGATTGTAAAAATACAAAACCTATTACCGTAGGTATTGGGGTGACATGTCCAAAATGTAAAGAAGGCGAAATTGTACAACGTAAATCTAAACGTGGACGTGTATTCTATGGTTGCGAACGCTATCCAAAATGTGATTTTACTGCCTGGGATAAACCAATTAATGAATTCTGCGACACTTGTGGCAGCATCATGGTACAAAAGGAATATAAAAATGGAACAGTAAAAAAATACTGCTCTAATGAAGAATGTTCCACAAGACCGCCAAAACGTACTCGCAAAAAGGCCACAGAATCTACTGAGGCTGTTGAGATAGTAGCTGCTGAAACAGATATAACAAAGAAAACAGTTAAGAAGACAGCAGCTAAAAAAACTAAGAAATCTGAAGATATAGCAGATTAATAAATACAAGTATCCTATAAGGAGTTTGATGTGAAAACAAATAAAGTAACTGTTATCGGGGCCGGACTGGCTGGCTCTGAGGCAGCTTGGCAATTAGCCAAACAAGGAATCCAAGTTGATTTATATGAAATGAGACCTGTGAAAACATCACCGGCTCATCAAACGGAACAATTTGCAGAGCTCGTATGCAGTAATTCACTACGTGCGGGCAATATTGAAAATGCCGTAGGTTTGTTAAAAGAAGAGATGAGACGTCTCGGTTCCCTTATCATGGAATGTGCGGATGCCACAGCTGTTCCAGCCGGTGGTGCATTGGCCGTAGATCGTAACTTATTTAGCGAAATGGTAACCAAGAAGGTGTCTGAAAACCCATTGATTACTGTTTATCGCGAAGAGGTAACAGACATTCCTCAAGACGGTGTGGTGGTTATTGCAACAGGTCCGTTGACATCTGAAACATTAGGGAATAAAATCCGCGAACTTACAGGCGAAACTAGTTTCTATTTCTATGATGCTGCAGCACCTATTGTGACAGCAGAGTCCTTGAATTATGATAAGGTATTCGCTGCGTCTCGCTATGATAAAGGCGATGCAGATTATTTGAACTGCCCAATGACAGAGGAAGAATACAAACACTTCTGGCATGAATTGACTACCGCAGAAGCAGTACAACCAAAGGATTTTGAAAAAGAAATCTATTTTGAAGGTTGTATGCCTGTTGAAATTATGGCGAGCCGTGGGGAGGACACCCTTCGTTATGGACCGTTAAAACCAGTAGGTCTCGTAGATAAACGGACAAACGAGGAATCCTATGCAGTCGTTCAATTACGTAAGGAAAATAAAGAAGCCACTATGTATAATCTAGTTGGGTTCCAAACGCATTTAAAATGGGGCGAACAAAAACGTGTATTCGGCTTGATCCCAGGCCTTGAAAATGCAGATTTCATTCGTTATGGCGTAATGCATCGTAATACGTATATCAATTCCCCAGAATTGTTGAATCATGCATTCCAATTAAAACAAGATGGTCGTTTATTCTTTGCCGGTCAAATGACAGGTGTAGAAGGTTATTTGGAATCTGCTGCATCTGGTTTGATGGTGGGTTTACAAGTGGGCCGTCTCTGTGAAGAACGTCAGTTCATCGAGTTCCCAAAAACAACGGCTGTTGGTGCGTTGAGCCAATACATTTCTAATTATGAAGGTTCTAATTTTCAACCTATGAATGTGAACTTTGGTATTATGGATCCATGGCCACAACGTATTCGTAAGAAAAAAGAAAAAAATGGCCTCATTGCACAACGTGCCTTGGAGGAATTACATGCATTACAAGAGAAGGAAGGTTTAGTATGATTGAATTTCACGCTACCACCATATGTGCTGTAAAAAAAGATAATCGTGTAGCCATCGCGGGTGATGGTCAAGTGACGATGGGCCAATCCGTAGTCATGAAAAATACCGCACAAAAAGTACGCCGCCTTTATAACGGTAAAATCATTTCTGGTTTTGCTGGTTCTGTGGCAGATGCATTTTCTTTATTTGATAAGTTTGAGGCAAAACTCAATCAATACAATGGTCAATTATTACGCAGTGCTGTGGAACTTGCCAAGGAATGGCGTAGTGACAAGGTACTCCGCAATTTAGAGGCTCTATTGCTCGTAACAGATGGCAACACCATTTTAATGCTATCTGGCAATGGCGAGGTTATCGAACCTGATGATGGTATTTGTGCCATCGGTTCTGGTGGCAATTATGCATTGGCAGCGGCACGTGCATTGACGCTAAATACAGAGCTTTCAGCAAAGGAAATTGCAGAAAAATCTTTGCACATTGCAGCGGATATCTGCGTGTATACGAACCATAATGTGATTGTAGAGGAAATCGAGGGTTAATCGATGGAAATGAATTACACACCGAAACAAATCGTTTTGGAATTAGATAAATATATTGTAGGCCAACAAGATGCGAAAAAAATGGTGGCCATTGCGCTTCGTAATCGCTGGCGCGCGAAACAATTGCCAGAGGACGTACGCGAGGAATACGTGCCTAAAAACATTCTCCTCATCGGACCGACTGGTGTAGGTAAAACGGAAATCGCTCGTCGTTTGGCGAAATTGATGAAAGCCCCATTTATCAAGGTGGAGGCTACTAAATTTACAGAGGTGGGCTATGTAGGCCGTGATGTGGATCAAATGATTCGCGACCTCGTAGAAAATGCTGTGCGCATGGTGAAAGAACAAATGATTGAGGAGCAAAAGGTAAAAGCTACTGAACTTGCTAACAAACGTTTGCTCGATATTTTATGGCCAAAACCTGTGAAAGATGAAGGCAAAAAGTTCACGAACCCTTTGGAAATGTTATTTAACACAGCTGATAAAAATACTGTATCTAACGATGAAACAGCCATCGAACCAGAAAAATCCGATGAAGAAAAAGCTGATGATGCTGAACGCAGTCAAAAACGTGAAGAGTTTTATAATCGTCTTGTCGCTGGTATGATGGATGATCGTGAAATCGAAATTGATGTAGCAGAGGCGCCAAAATCCTTTACCGGCATTTTAGCGGGCAACAATGCGGATGAAATCACTAGCAATCTACAAGATATGCTAGGTTCCATGATGCCAAACAAAACTAAGAAACGTCATACTACTGTGGGTAAAGCTCGTGAAATCTACATCAACGAAGAGGGAGAAAAACTCCTCGACATGGATGCTGTTACAGAACAAGCCGTGTACCAAGCGGAGCACGAAGGCATTGTGTTCATTGATGAATTCGATAAAATTGCTAGCTCAAACCAACGTAGTGGTGCCGATGTTTCTCGTGAAGGAGTGCAACGCGATATCTTGCCAATCGTGGAAGGTGCGACGGTAAATACGAAATATGGCCCTATTAAAACGGAGCACATGCTCTTCATCGCTGCTGGTGCATTTCATGTGTCCAAACCCTCCGATTTGATTCCTGAATTACAAGGTCGTTTCCCCATTCGTGTGGAATTGAATAGTTTGACACAAGAGGATTTTAAGGCTATCTTGACTACACCGGAACAAGCGTTGTTGAAACAATATCATATGCTCCTCAAGGCTGACGATGTAACGATTCACTTCACAGACGAATCCATCGATAAAATTGCGGAATTAGCATATCGTGTGAACAACGAAACCGAGGACATCGGTGCTCGTCGTTTGCATACAATTTTGGAAAAACTCTTGCAGGACATTTCCTTTAATGCTCCACCTGAAAGTCCAGTAGACGTTACCATAACTGCTGAAATGGTAATGGAGCGTTTGGGAACCATTGTGCAGGATGTGGATTTGTCGAATTATATCTTGTAACTTATAATCACATGTGTGATTATTGCTATAACTAGTGATATAAGTTTAATGAGCTGAAATAAGTATAGGCACTAACTACATCTAGTGGTTAGTGCCTTTTTAGGAATATCAGCGGCATATAGTGTACGATAAGTTTTTTGGGGAGTAAATAAGTCTATGGAACTAAGTTTATTGAAGTTAATTTTTCCACTGGCAATGATGTATTGGTCTGTAAATATTTTGCGAGATTATTTACGAACTAAAAAGACACAAGACCTTAAAGATCAATTAGAAATTGAATATTTAAGAGGCGTTATTGGATGCACTAAATCAGAAGCAGAAATAATTAGGAAAGAATTATATATGCATACAATTCCATATTTAGACAATGTAAAATATATTGATGGAAGATATGTGTTTATCCATAAAGGTGGTTTAACTGGTAGTTTTGTATTAAATGAACAGAATCAACTTATTGAAATTGTGTATAACGAAACTATATTGTTTAGGAAATAGTCTGCATAAAAGACTTCTACGTTATCTTATAGATATGCGTAGAAGCCTTTTACTATTTGCGTTTCTTATGTACTTTTTTTGAATTGTTTTGAGCGACTTCAGTTGTTTCTGAACTTTCATCAATGGAGTCAGCAACAGGATTATTTTTACGATCTAAATACCCAAGATACAAGAATATAATCACGCCAATAACCATAACAATGAGGCTGGTCATTTGAGCAGATTTGAGGCCCATAGTGAGGTTCACATAATCACCACGGATGAATTCCAAGCAGAATCGTGCGCCAGAGTACAGAATGGCGTAGAGGACGAATACTTGGCCTTTAGCATGGCGGAAGGAGCTGAACAATAAGAGGGCAACGAAAATAAGAATGTCGATTTGACCTTCCCAGACTTCGGCTGGCCATAATGGTTGGTTGCCGTAGGTGCGATACGCTAGGGTACTTTCAGGATAGAGAATACCGAAATTACCGCCCGTTGGATTTCCAAAGGCATCACCATTCATGAGGTTCGCCATACGACCAATGGATTGAGCGAGGATGAGTGCTGGTGCGAATACATCGGCAAAGGCCCAGGTGTCAATATTATGTTTCTTGGTATAAATTACACCGGCAATGGTACCGAGTACGACACCACCTTGGATGGCCATGCCACCTTGCCACACAAAGGGGATTTCCAAGAGGTGATCTTTATAGTAGGCCCAGTCAAAGAAGAATACATCCCATAGACGAGCGCCGATGAGGCCTGCAATGGCAACGGTAATGGCAAAGTCAACAACATGAGTGTGCCAACCGCGACCATCCTTTTTTAATAGATAATAGGCTACGATAGCGCCACAGATAATGGCTGTCGCCAAGAGTAGGCCGTAGGCCCGGATGGGAAAATCTCCGATGTAAAATAGATATTGATGCATGGTATCTCCTATAGATTAATTTTGAATATTGAATTGATGAATCATAATAAATATTGGTTCACTATACTCTAATGAAACTATGTTACAGTCATAGAGTCTGTTTGCATTATGAATTTAAACTATTTAACGAAGTAGCCGTGTACTTAAAATTATATCCAAGTACTTGGATTTACACAACTAAAATAAATTCATATGATATAATAAAACAATTGTGGAATATATGTGTGGTGTCCACGATATTATAGGAGATATAATGATTAAACGATTTTTGACAGTATCCAGTATGCTTAGTCTATTATTGGCAATGAATACAAATCTTAGCCAGGCGGAAACGTTAGTGCCTATTGACGAGTACATTGCGAAAACGACGCATACCTATACGACTAATGCAGATAAATCTGAATATACTATTAATGTGCCACATTTGCGTGTGGCTGGTGATTACGTGTATATGGACAATGCTCTGAAATCTGAGCCTATTAAATTGCCTATCATTCAAAAGGATGGGCAACAATATGTAGATTTGGATTTGGCAACGGCCGTACTAGGTGTGACCTATACGGTGAATAATGGTGTGGTGACGGTCAATGCGGCACCGATACGAATGGAAAAACGTACGTCCCCTGAGATGAAAGGACCAGTGTCGTGGGCCTTTGATCCATTTACGACAACGCCGTATTCTGGATTGATGAATACTAGTGGGGATAATATTATTTCTCCATCTTGGTTTGAACTTCAAGATAAAGGGTTGAAATTAAATAAAAATATTAATGCTAGTTATGTACAAACATACAGAGATCAGGGATATCGTGTATGGCCACTAATTTCTAATCAGTTTGACCCTAAATTCACGAGCACTGTTGTGAATAACGAATCCAAGTGGGATGCATACGTGCAACAATTAGCACAGTACGCCTACATTTATGGCTTTGATGGCTATAATTTTGACTTTGAAAATGTCAGCTACAAGGACCGTGATGCATTAACGAAATTCGTGGCTTACCTAGCAGACACGTTACGTACCTATAACATTCGTACCTCCATTGATGTGACGGGGTATTCCGACAGTCCTGATTGGTCTATGGTATATAATCGCAAGGCCTTTAGTGAAAGCGTCGACTACGTTGTTCTTATGGCTTATGATGAAACTTGGGCCTCCAGTACTAAGGCTGGCCCAGTAGCCAGTTATCCATGGGTAAAACGTCATGCTACGGATATGCTTAAGGAAGTACCTGCTAACAAACTAGTATTAGGTATTCCCTATTACATGCGTATTTGGACTGTTACTGATGGCAAGGCCAAAGGTAAAACATTACAAATCAAAGATACACCACAGTATTATGAAAATTACAAAGATCAAATTACCTGGAATGATACATTAAAAACGCACTTCCTTGAAATCCCTGTGAGTGCTGCTGCTAAGGCACAGGCTGAACAAGACTCATTAGAAAAGCAAGCGGCTGTGATTAATGAGGCAAAAGAAGCAGGGGATATAATAGGTGTAGAAGTGCAAGTATTAAGCACGAATGTCGTTAGTACCAATGCAAGTGCCAATAATATAACTGCAACTACAAGCAATTCAACTATGACGGATAATGATACTGCTGGAAATAAAATAACTACGACGACCCCTAAAAAAATTACCGGCTCAAAAGTAGTTGAACAAATTTGGTTTGAAGATAATAACTCCCTAGGCTACAAATTAGATCTTGTGAAGGATTTAAAACTAGCTGGCTTTGCAGCGTGGCGTAAAGGCTTTGAAGATGCTAATACATTGGATTTGATTAGCAAAGCAAATCTTGGTGGTAAACATACCTCAACTAGTCATACAGATAAGGATAAGAGAAAGAAATCCACTGTAAAAGAGAAAACTAAATCAACAAAGGAAGATATCCCTATGGTTCGCGTAGTTAGAACACATTCCTAAAGGCTGAAAACCTATAGAATAATTGACGTTATAGGCTACTTAGTATTATAATAAAATGTAATTGTATCGAATGCATGATAGGTGTCTATCATTATAATTGTGAGGAGGATCGGGCATGAACGAAAAATATGTAGCCCAAGATATAGAAAAGAAATGGCAAGAGTATTGGCAAGAGCACAATACTTTTAAAACTGAGTATGACGAATCCAAAGAAAAGTACTATGTACTAGAAATGTTCCCGTATCCTTCCGGTAACTTGCATATGGGCCATGTTCGTAACTATTCTATCGGTGACGTTGTGGCTCGTTTCAAAAAAATGAAAGGTTTTAATGTACTTCATCCAATGGGGTGGGATGCATTTGGTATGCCTGCAGAAAATGCGGCTATTAAACATGGTATCGCGCCTAAAAACTGGACATTAGATAACATTGAGAATATGAAATTGCAACAAAAATCCCTAGGTTTGTCCTATGATTGGGATCGTGAAGTTGCTACATGTAAAGAAGATTACTACAAATGGACACAATGGTTGTTCCAACAATTCTATAAAAAAGGCCTAGCATACAAAAAAGAAGCTAAAGTTAACTGGTGTGAACATTGCCATACTGTATTGGCTAATGAACAAGTTATCGATGGCCTTTGCTGGCGTTGTGATAACAAGGTAGAAAAGAAAGACTTGAGCCAATGGTTCTTGCGCATTACTGATTATGCAGACCGTTTGCTTGATGATCTTGATACTTTGGATCACTGGCCTAGCCGCGTTAAATTGATGCAAAAAAACTGGATTGGTCGTTCTGAAGGGACTCAATTCTCCTTCGAGGTACCTGAAATTAACGAACGCGTTGCGGTATATACAACTCGTGTTGATACCGTGTATGGCGTTAGCTATATCGTATTGGCTCCAGAACATCCATTTACAGAACGTTTAATTTCCGGCAAAGAAAATGAAGCTGAATTACGTGCCTTCGTGGACCGTATGCGTAACATGAGCGATATTGATCGTACATCTACGGATGCTGAAAAAGAAGGTATGTTCACTGGTGCGTACGCTAAAAATCCAATGAGTGGCGAAGATGTGCCAATCTGGATTGCCAACTATGTACTTGTTGATTATGGTACAGGTGCCGTAATGGGTTCCCCAGCACATGATGAACGTGACTGGGAATTTGCGAAAAAATATAATTTACCAATAAAACCTGTTGTGTCTCACGAGGGTGAAGAATACTCCTTGGATGCATGGCAAACTAGCTACCATGATGATGGTATTACTGTAAACTCTGGCAAATTCGACGGTTTAACATCCGAAGAAACTCGCGTAGCTATTACAAAACGCTTTGAAGAACAAGGCATTGGGGAAGGTAAAACAAACTTCCGTCTTCGTGACTGGTTGATTTCTCGTCAACGTTACTGGGGCGTGCCAATTCCTGTTTGCTACTGCGAACATTGTGGTGAACAATTGATTCCTGAGGATCAATTGCCAGTTTGTCTTCCTGAGGACGTAAACTTCGTGGCTGGTGCGATTTCTCCATTGGCCACATCTGAAAGCTTCTTGAATACTACATGTCCTAAATGTGGTGGCCCAGCTCGTCGCGAAACAGATACGATGGATACGTTCATCGATTCCTCTTGGTATTTCCTTCGCTACACTGATGCTCGCAATGATAAAGAGGCGTTCAACAAAAAAATCGCTGATTACTGGATGAATGTTGACCAATATATCGGTGGTATTGAACATGCCATCTTGCACTTGTTATATTCCCGTTTCTTTGTGAAAGTATTACATGACCTTGGCCTAGTAGAGGCTAATGAACCATTCAAAGGTTTGTTAACACAAGGTATGGTTCTTAAAGAAGGCAGTAAAATGTCTAAATCTAAGGGCAATGTAGTATCTCCAGAAGAAATCGTAAATACTTACGGTGCGGATACAGCTCGTCTATTCATCTTGTTCGCGGCCCCTGTGGATCGTGACCTTGATTGGTCTGACCAAGGTGTAGAAGGTTCCTATCGTTTCCTAGGTCGAGTATGGCGTATCATTGATGCGTACCAACAAGCGGCAGCTAAAAACGTAACTGGTGACCTTACAAAAGAAGAAACAGCACTTCGTCGTGAATTACATCGTGTTATCAAAAAGGTAACAGAAGATCTTGATAATAACTTTAACTTCAATACAGCTATTTCTGCTGTAATGGAATTGGTTAATGCTATGTACCAACACAAAGATAAAAACGAATCCGTTAA
This sequence comes from Negativicutes bacterium, assembly GCA_009929605.1. Lineage (GTDB taxonomy): Bacteria > Bacillota > Negativicutes > Veillonellales > Veillonellaceae > Veillonella > Veillonella absiana. The sequence continues at coordinate 3,080 of SAAC01000027.1, read as the reverse complement.
TGCTAACCTTGCTAACGAATTGACTCGTAATCTTGTATTGTTATTGGCACCATTCACACCACACATTACAGAAGAATTGTGGCATGAACTTGGTCAAACTGACAGCGTTCACGCTCAACAATGGCCTGTATACGAAGAAGCAGCCCTCGTAGTAGACGAAATCGAATTAGCCGTTCAAGTTAATGGTAAAGTTCGTGACAAAATCGTTGTGGCTACATCTGCTACAAAAGAAGAAATCGAAGAACAAGCCTTCGCATCTGACCGTGTAAAAGAATTCACTGATGGTAAAACAGTGGCTAAGGTGATTATTATCCCTGGTAAAATCTGTAACATCGTTGTGAAATAATTACACTAAAATGAATACATTTGTGAGATAATTTCTAAAGGTTTCTCCTATACTATAAAACTGATCCTAATTTAGTTGATACTAACTATAGGATCAGTTTTTTATTAGCCAAAATTATTATCTTTTGATTCTATTCTTAGAATTACGAATGATGAGTTATTACTCTGAGCTGTATAAAATGCTTTGTAATTATTTTTACTTATAACCCGTTATAGTTTACTATTTCTAGTCTTTTACAATCCTCTTTGATAGTATATATTTATATATCTATAGGCAATATGCCTTCTTTTTTATTGTATTGAGTAAAGGGGACTAGAAAAATGGGACAAGATTTACATAATGGGGGTACGTTAAAGCGTAGTTTAAAAAACCGCCATTTACAAATGATTGCCTTAGGGTCATCCATCGGTACTGGTTTATTTTATGGGTCTGCAGCAACCATAGAGCTCGCAGGGCCAGCCATTATTTTATCGTATTTATTAGGTGGTATTTTTATATTCATATTTATGCGTATGCTTGGTGAAATGACAGTGCACGAACCAGTAGGTGGGGGTTATGTATATTATGCTGATAAATATCTCGGTGGTTTTGCGGCGTATTTATTGGGTTGGAATTATTGGATTATATATCTACTCCTCAGTATGGCCGAGGTAGCAGCCTGTACAGTGTACCTTGCATTTTGGTTTCCCGACATTCCGACGTGGGCTACGTCATTATTCTGTATTATATTAATTGCTGGTATTAATTCTATGCACGTGCGATTTTATGGTGAAACCGAATTTGTATCATCCCTCATTAAAGTATCTGCCATTATTTTGATAATCGTATTTGGTTTGTACATTGCTTTCGCCGAAATGGGACCATTCAAATTGTTATCCGTATTATGCTGTTTTACATCGGTACTATGGTAGTGCTCATGACACTATCTCCATGGAATGAGGTAGGCCTCAACGCGAGTCCATTTGTTCAAATATTTGAATCCATTGGTATTCCTGCGGTGGCACATATTCTGAATTTCGTTGTACTCATTTCTGCATTGTCTGTATATAATAGCGGTATGTATAGTAATCCTCGATTTCTATACGGCTTGGCGAAGGCAAAGAATGCACCTAAAATGTTCCTAAGGCTATCTAAACACGGCGTACCAGTGGTAGGTACACTGTTTACAGCAGGGTTAACATTGTTCATTGTATTCCTATCTCTTATTTATCCTTCTGCAGGTGAGCTATTTATGTTATTATTATCTTACTTCGTGGCTGGCATATTAATGTGTTGGGCGACCATTATTTTGACGCATTTAAAATTCCGTCAGAAAATGGAACGCGAGGGACGTATGGCAGAGGTGAAATTTAAATCTATTGGCTATCCAATTGTGAACTATATCTCTCTTGCATGTTTGTTTGGTGTGGCTGTTATTATGTGGTTTACTGAAAGTATGCATAATGTGCCATATGCAATTCCAGTTTGGTTTGCTATTCTCTATGGAACGTACAAACTAAATCCGAACAATAAAGATAGAAAACAATTACATGAAGAAGTATAATAGATAAGAGATATTATATAATTTAGCTGCTGTATATGACAGTTAAGTTATATGATAGAAATATATGAAATTATATGGCATTAGATGGTAGATTATTACGAGGAGTGTACAGTATGGCTAAACGCAGTGATTATATTAGTTGGGATGAATATTTTATGGGCGTTGCTATTCTTGCGGCACAACGGTCTAAAGATCCTAATACACAAGTAGGAGCCTGTATCGTGAGCAGTGATAATAAAATTCTATCCATCGGGTATAATGGTATGCCTCTAAATTGTAGTGATGATGCATTTAGTTGGGAGCGGAATACAACGGAGGATAATAAATATTTCTATACAGTGCATAGTGAGCTCAATGCAATTTTGAATTATCGTGGCGGCTCCCTTGAGGGCAGTAAAATCTATGTAACGTTGTTCCCCTGTAATGAATGTGCCAAGGCTATCATTCAAAGTGGTATCAAGGCCGTAATTTATCGCGATGATTTGTATAAAGATACCAAAGAGGTAAAAGCATCTAAACGCATGCTTATGACCGCTGGGGTAGCCATTGTACAATATCAACCAACGGGAAGAAAGTTAGAAATTGAATTATAACTTAAGTGATATTCAATAACTGGCAGAAAAAGAAAAGGAAATTTTGTTCTTAAAAAAAGCGGCAGCATTCTTCTCGAAGGAAATCATGTAAAGAAGTTGAATTTCATAGTTAAGGATGGATCAGTTTTTGGATACGGTGGCTATTAAAACGTTGCCATATGGGGAGAGATTGTTATTATCGCTATATTCATGGAATATTAACACCAAGTCAAGAAAAACGGCAATTAGTACAGGCTAAAATAACTTAACTATATTTAGAACACAAAGGTGTCATAGGATATAGGATGATGTATCGACTATTGGTGCAACAAGGCATAATAAAATTGAACGAATATTTTCAGCATCAAAACCTAATGAAAAATGGTGTATTGATTTTACCTACTTACCTACAATCCAAGGTATAAAGCAATATAATTGTACAATTATAGATTTATATAATCGTTGCGTAGTAGCCAGTATTACTTCGGATGCTTTACTACACAGTTAGCGATTGATACGGTTAAAATGGCTTTATGCTTTGCTAAAAAGAAACCAAAATCATTAATTCTTCATAGTGATAGAGGCGTCCAATTTACCTCGAAAAAATTTGTAGAATTCT
>SAAC01000112.1 GCA_009929605.1 Negativicutes bacterium | reverse complement strand
ATACTACGAGGAAGAGGTATCGGTTCTATACGAAGGCATAACAGCTGAAGAGTTCGACAAGCTAACTGAAGCGAATGACCTTACTCTATCCGCCTTTGAATTTCTTAATCAAAAACTTTTAGCGTAATGGCACTACCATTGACAGGAATAAACACGACGATTGTGAAGCAGGCGATTGGTCTATCCTCAGATAATGTGGGGTATCTATGTAGTAGCCTAAATATAAATAAGTGGTCTAAATTTAAACCAATCTCTTATGCATCTAATACAGGTATATATGGAGAAACTGGTAATAATGACACGGTATTAAAAAATTTAAACTACGGATTAACTGCAACTAAAATAGATAGAACAACATTAGCAACAACTGAATGGTCATATCTTCGTCCAACAGGTGGACAGTATTCTCCATATAGATTAGGAGATTTTAGAGGATATAATCATCAAGCAAAACCATTTATTAGAATCGATGATGTACAATGGAATCCTAATACAACCCCGGTTGAAAGTTTAACCATTACACCAACTTATAAGTTTGGTGTTAATTCTTACGATGGAAATGTACAGTCTGGCTCTGGGCAGAACACTTCTAATATAGAAATTTATCCACAGGATTTATTAGCACCTTTAAGTAATACGACTCTTAGTAATATGTATCTAGGTATTGTAACAACTGGAGTAACAAATGGAAATACAGTTGAAGGGGTGTTTACACCAGGAAAACTTAATGAAGCAACAAGTCCTGCTAAAATGACTATTAGACCAGCCAATAATGCAAATATAAGAATGCATCTAGAGAATTTACCAAACGCTGGAATATTAGAGTTTACACCTTTCTTTTGTCCTAATAATTTAATGGACAGTTGGACAGCTAATGATGATAAGTATTCATTACCACTAGGGATGAAATTTAAGATAGTAAAAGAAGTGCCAATCAGATTTAGCGTTTTAATGCAGAATATTAGTTTTTTCAGTTCAAATCCAGGATTACCATCATTGGGAGTTTGTTCTATGTATAGTGTTGGACAAACTCCAGCAAGCTCAGAAAGTATAATTCCAGTTTTGGCTTCTGCTTCAAGTGGGATAGATAGACCTTTATCTACAACAACTGAATCATATAAGTATATTAAATTTAATTGTATTGCATTATTCAAAAATAAAGGTGAAACAGGTATGGAAATAACCATATCAAGAAGTAATTTTAAGATTAGTGCTTTTGGATATGATGTTGATGTAACGAGTTGGGTAAATTCGGAAAATGGTTCTTCCTCAGATTCTATATCAATCCCAAATGACGGAATGTATCACCGAGTTGCAATGGTAGGAACATTTACAACTAATTCAGACTGTTATAACGTATTAAGAAGTTTAACCCCTGCAAGTGTTTCAAATCCAGAGTGGAATAGAACAGGTTCAGTACCTTCGGGTGCTTTACGTGCTGTAAGCGGTGGGTTGAAATATCAAGGAGTAAATATAATCTCTGGCAATAGTGGCGCAGTATGGGTAAAAGATTGATTATTATAATGGCTTTATTGCTTTGCCTCTTTTGTGTAAAAGCGCAAACAGTAGTAAAACTAGAGAGCGATATACGTCCTATAGTTAGAGCACAAATTAATGGAAAAGTAGAATATATGCTTATAGACACAGGATCTAGTATAAATATCCTGAGCCCACAAACAGTATATAAATATAAAGTCAGAATACGCACACATTATACTGGTACAGTCTATTCTACTAAAGGTAATGCCAATGCTGTTCATGTAGATAGTGTTATGATTAAAATTAAAGAAATGAAAATAAACCAATTTGTTATGATAAATCTATCTAGCATAACAGATAATATATTGCGTGTGACTGGTATTAAGATAGCCGGCATCTTAGGTACTCCTGCTATTAAGGAGTTAGGAATGATTATAGATTTAAAAAAAGGAGTAATAACAATCAAAAATTAGAACAATGACAACGATTAAAACAGAACAGCACATTTTGACGCTAGAAACAATTTCGGAAACTGTAAAGCTGAACAGTGAAGCTAGATTATCCTCAGATGGTAACATCGTGAGCGTAAATGGACAGGTGTTGGTAGACAACACACACGTAGGTTCATTCAATGTGTCACAAGGACCAGAAGGCAAGTTGAGCACTAACATTAACGTTACAGACTCTGTTAATCTTTCGGATGCCTCTGCAGCAGTTAACTTGTTGATTGCGGACATCGAAGCAATGAAGGTGGTGTAAGATTATTCACTTAAATTTAAAAAAAGGTCTGAGGATATTCCCCAGACCTTTTTTTTGCTTGTATGGCTATTCTTTTATCTCTAACAGAGAATTTATGCTGAACAGCATCAGGTAAGCGCAGTCCGGACACTCGGCAGCAACTGCAGCAATATCTTCGGCTTGCCCAATTATCTTGTTAATTGGTACAGGCCTTTTTAGACATAGGAAAAGCGGCAACTCAACTAGAGTCGTTTCTCTTTTCTTTGTTGATTTACAATAAGGACACTCGTGTGCTTTAATTTTACCATTAATAAAGCGGATCTGATCAAAAGTTAATTCCATAAATTATTTAATTTAATGAATTGCTGAATTGCAAATCGGGGGCAAGATAGTAATCGGTTTACGGTTTGTTTTAAATAACGTTACTATAAATCGTAATTTGTCAAATATTCAACATTAATCAAGTTTTCGTATAGCCATACCCGTGATAAAATACCCTGTTACACTTGTTCCATATTGATTAGTTGATATGATTGGTTCTATATTTAGGTTTATAATTCCGTTGCCTCCCTCATCCATAGCACGATCGCATATCTCTTTCAAAGCATCGTTCTGATTTGCCATTTTAAAACCTCCATATTTGACCTTTGATGTGGTTCTGCCATCGCCTTTATAGATATCATCGTTTGGTACAGGTTTCTCTTTAACGCCTGTTATAATATATCCGCTTTCAACTTTTGCACTAACACTACCAATTGCCTTGTAATTAAAGCTAACGGAGTTCGATTCAGTAATGAAGAAACCCTTTGATGTGTAAGCGGTGTAGTCAAGGATTGCGGATTCTTGTACATAAGGGTACTTAGGTAGAACACTGCAGCTTGTTGTCATTAACGCTGCCAATACAGTCAAAACACATAATTTTTTCATAACGTACAAATTTAAGTATTCTCAAATATCTAAATAATAATTTAATATCAATGTGTATGCATATACAATTATGCAATTAAAAAGAGAATATTTATCATATTGAATACATATTATCCATTTTGATAATTATTTATCTATCTTTGTGACAGTCACCTAAATGCATATTATATGGAAGACAATCAACAGGTAATTATAGAGATAGAAACCAACTATTCCGAAGCGGTTAAGTTGATGGCACAGTACCGCGCAGAAGCTGACAGGTTCCGGCAATCCAATGCCGACCTTAAGAAGGAGCTCAAAGAGGGTAAGATCTCACAGGAGGAATACAATATACAGACGGCAGCGAACACCGCACAGATGAAGAATGCTAATGAGGCAGCAGCCACTTGGGAGCGCACGGTACGTAACTCTCTCAAAGTAGACCAGGAAAAG
>SAAC01000111.1 GCA_009929605.1 Negativicutes bacterium | reverse complement strand
GGTGGACGTATTTGGAACTATGTTATGAACGCTGTAAGCTCACTTGGTAATATCGGTAGCTCAATTCTTAAACATATTGGTCTTAGCGGTGGTTTATCAGTAAATGCTGGTAACTACGGAGCGGCAATCAACCAACTGTACAATGTCAAATCCGCTGGTGGTTCACCAATGCAAATGTTGTACAAAATGGCATCATCAATGCCTGACCTTGCAAGTGTTATGAACAGCAACGTATCAACTACTACGATGAACATCAACGTTAAGGCTGATGGCCCAGACGCTAGTAATATTGCTCGTGAAATCGAGAAAGTAATCGTTAGACGTACAAAAGGACGGTAAATATAAATGGCTAGACAATTCAGGCTACAAAATAGCCAAGGTAAACTAATAGACATGAATACTGACGACCTGTTCAGTTACAGCCCAGAGGGGTTAGGGGTTAATATCTCTAACTCCTATTATGGGTCTGATATCAATTTCATGTTACAGAGTGCAGGACTTGCACAAAACGTTATCAAATTAAACTTGATGTTTGGTGGTGGTGTATCTAAAAACCCTTATAAAGACTATAATGACTTCGTGTTGTTTATAGATGACGACGGCCTAAAACTTCAATATTCTGTACCAGGTATTGGTGAATTACTTCGTGATGTACGAATTAAAGAGTTAACCAAGTCCGAAATTAATGCATTCCAAGTAATTGATGAGTCATTAACCCTTGAGTGTACTTCTCCATGGTATCAATGGGTAACAGGTAGTGTTACACGATATATTGACCAAGCTGGTGACGGTAAAATATTCAGTAACGTGGATATGGACAATAATGATGGTTTCTATGTTCATGACTTCGCATTTGAAGAAGATTACACTATCAACTCTGGCCAATTCTCAATCCAAAATAACAGTACTTACTTTGGTATGTCAATTGGAGCACCACTTGAACTTAAAATAACAGCCATTAATATGCCGATTGTAAATCCTTCATGGGAATTATACAAAGACGGTGTAATGCTTCAATCTGATGGATATTACGTGACAATTCCGATTGGTGATACATTAGTCATATCGTCTGATCCAACAGACTTACGAGCAGAACTTGTGCATGCTGATGGAACAACCGTTAACGTATATCAAAATCAAAATATGGCAAAAACAAACTTCATTCGTGTTCCAAAAGGGATTACCCAAATTAAAATGGGTGACCTACTTAAGCAGGCTAAAGTAGAGTTTCGTGTTAAAAACGAATATGTAATTGTGTAATAGAAAAAGGACGGTAGTAAATGAAAACAAATTTAACTTTAACATTCCAACGACGTAGCGCCAGACGTTCTTGTAACAGTAGCGACGGTACAAGTAATATGATAGCAGGTTCTGCGTTTTGTAAGGAATGGACAATTGACCGTGATTATCTTACAAGTGAGAAGTCACAGTTCAAAATAGATACACCAAGTTTTACACTTAATCAAGGTGACTTTGTAGTTGCTAGAGCTGAAGGTGGCAAGTTAATGAAAGCTCCCGGACCAGCCAACAGAACTCACAAGGATGGGTTTGAAGTTCAAGTAACCACAGTTTATCCATTATATGTAGGTATTGTTGAATCAATAGAGTATACGTCTGGTACTGTGGTTAACACTCGTGACTGGTATAATCTGTTGGACTTTGATATTGTAGCCACAAGCAAAACTGGTAGTGATATAAATGCGCATCTTGGAATTATGTTTAATACGTATTTCCGAGATGGATTGTTGTGGGGCGGAGCAGATTCAGGAAACATTAACTTTGTAAGAAACCAGTATGCAAACCTCACTAAAATACCGTGGTCATATCAACCAAGTGATCCTCCTACGATAACTAATCTTAGAGACTACTTCATAAATGCGTTTAAAAAATATGGGGTAGTCTTAGATATCGATTTTGTATATCATGGTGATCAAGTTGGATGGCCAAATTCATTAATATTTGACCCAATTATTTATAACTCCACGGACATACCGTTTACCCTAAATCTTAAAAATAATAGTGAGGATTTTGCCAATTGGAGTGTATATTACACGCCAAGGAATGCAGATGTAACAAATGTATGTGCAATCTATGATAAATCTAGCATGACTGATATGGAGCGTGATGCGTTCCCATCATATATATATTATTTGCAAAAAGATGGGTCAATTACTAATTTGTATAATGAAGATCTAGTAGAGCATCCTGTAAAACAAAAAGGTGTAATTTATGACTTCACTGATAGTACAACACCAAAACCACTTGAAATTGCACAAGCCAAACTTGCCGCACCATCATATAACCATGAAATTTCGGTAGATGTAAAATTAGATAGTAAGCTAATTAAATTCACTGATCTAAGAATTGGAAGTTTAGCAAATATCTTCTATGGCACAGACTTATATCCCTCAGTTCTTACAGGCTATACATTATCTAGCGACAGTACTTGGGTTACGTTGAAATTTGGTAATGTTCGGTCAACACTACAGTCAATTTTAGACAGCTTATAAATATGTAGCCCAGCAATAAAATGTTATAATTATAACAGATAATCAAGTCGCAGGAAAGGACTTTCGCATGACAGTAAAAGCATACACATTTGACCGAGCTAAGAACACCGCAGCAGACGTTGCAAACTATCAAGATTCACAGTTCTTAGGTAAGTCAAGCATTATTAAAGGTCGTGGTAATGACCTGAGCATTTCAACAGTTGGACTTAATCTTACTGTTGACACAGGTATGGCAATTATAAAAGGTCGCTTCGTTGAAGTATCAGCGCCTGAAGTAATTACACTGCCCGCCAACGCTACAGGATATATCACAATCCGTATCAATTTAGGTCTGACTAATGAGTCTTCAGGGACACCTGGTCAAGCTAACTATGTTGCTAATATTAAACAGGTTAAGCTTGGTTTCCAAACATCACTTTTTACTGATGAATTACTGGCTGATAAGACTACAAATACTGAAGGATCTTATGACTTCATATTAGCCAAAGTTACAACAGATGCTTCTTCTATTACAATAACAACTACGGCAGCCATCTATGCATCACAAAGCCAAGTCTTTGTGAGAGACTCGGCAACTAATGTTATTGTAAATGCACCTAAACTTAGAGTTGACAATTCACCTGGTCAAGCTGCTGCGCTTAAACGAAGCGGGTCAATCGAAGCAAATTCACTTGCAAATATTTCTACGGATGGCGCTTTGTCAATTAAAGACAATAGTGGCGTTGGTGTTAGCCTACAAGGAACTGGGTCAGGTTCTGTAACATCAAATATGCCTTATAAAACTACTGGTGCAGATGCATCTACTGGCGATAACTTTGTTGGTAATGCGTCATCAGCAACTAAGTTAAAGACTCCTCGTTCAATCATTGCGTCAGGTGATGTATCAGGTTCTACAGTGTTTGATGGTTCAGGTAATGTATCATTGGCCTTGTCATTACCTACAGTCATTCAAAACAATCCACCTGCACTTTATGGTAAAAAGGTTGGTGTAAATAGTGGTGCTTGGTTTATTAATGAAGTTGTTGTTGACAGCAAAGGTAAATTCTTGGGTCGTCAGGCTACATATATGACT
>SAAC01000110.1 GCA_009929605.1 Negativicutes bacterium | reverse complement strand
CAAAAATGAAATTAGATAATCGCAAAATTATCGCTCGCCGTTGTGCTATGGAATTAACTCCTGATTCCTCTGTAAATCTTGGTATTGGTATGCCAGAAGGTGTATCCTTGGTAGCCAACGAAGAAGGTATCGGTAATTTCTTAACATTATCCATTGAAGCAGGCGCTATTGATGGTGTACCAGCAGGGGGCACTGATTTTGGGGCAGCCTATAATCCAACTGGTATTTACGATCAACCATCTCATTTTGATTTCTATGACGGTGGCGGCATTGATTTAGCAATTTTAGGCTTAGCAGAAACTGATGAAATCGGTAATATCAATGTAAGTAAATTTAAAGGCCATGTTGCTGGTTGTGGTGGTTTTATCAATATTACACAAAATGCGAAACAAGTTGTATTCTGTGGTACTTTCACCGCAAAAGGCCTAAAAACAGAAGTACAAGATGGCAAATTAGTCATTGTTCAAGAAGGGACGAACAAAAAGTTCCTTAAAGAAGTAGAACAAGTTACTTTCTCTGGTAAATATGCACAAAGCGTAGAACAGCCAGTATTATACGTAACTGAACGGGCTGTATTTAAATTGACACCTAAGGGCTTAGAATTGACTGAAATTGCTCCTGGTATTGATCTTGAAAAAGATGTATTAGCATTGATGGATTTCAAACCTATCATTAGTCCAGATTTAAAATTAATGGATGAACGTATTTTTAAAGATGATATTATGGGTTTAAAAGAAGGAGAATAGCATGGTAGCTGACGTTAAATACGAAGATATTAAGATTGGTGATTCTGCAAGTGTAGTCAAAAAAGTAACTGTAGAGGATGTAGAAGCCTTTGCTAAAGTAAGTACGGATACTAATCCAGTACATATGAGTGAAGAGTTTGCACAAACTACAATGTTTAAACACCGTATTGCTCACGGCATGCTAGGTGCTGGCTTAATCTCTGCTGTGCTAGGTACAAAACTACCAGGTGCGAATACCATTTATATGGGACAAACACTTCAATTCTTGGCACCTGTATATTTGGATGAAACTATTACAGCTACTGTTACTTGTACAGAAAAAAATGATGAAAAACATCGTATGAAATTTGAAACAATTTGTACCAATGAAGCAGGAAAAGTTGTGATCAAAGGCGAAGCTTTAGTTATGAAGAAGTAAGATGACTTTTAAATCAGTGAGATTAAAGCATAAGCATTTTATTTTAGAAAATGGGGTGTTCACATGGAATTTGTAAAAGTAAGCCAAAATGGATTTGTTACAACTGTTACTATTGATCGACCAAAAGCATTAAATGCACTGAATGAACAAGTTATAAAAGAGCTAGAAGAAGCCTTTGATGCGATTAGCCCTGAAACAACAAGAGCCATTATTTTAACTGGCGGTGGAGAAAAATCTTTCGTAGCTGGTGCAGATATTGGATTTATGCAAAATATGACCAAAGCAGAAGGCGAAGCTTGGGGTACATTTGCGAATGCAGTATTCAGAAAAATTGAATTATGCCCAATTCCTGTTATTGCAGCTATTAATGGTTATGCATTAGGTGGCGGTAATGAAATTAGCATGTGCTGTGACATTCGTTTAGCTAGTGATAATGCTGTCTTTGGCCAACCAGAAGTGGGCTTAGGCATTACTCCTGGTTTTGGTGGTACACAACGATTGGCACGTGTTATTGGTTCTTTGAGTAAAGCTAAAGAAATCATTTATGCTGCTCGTAATATTAAAGCAGAAGAAGCATTGCGCATTGGTTTAGTTAGTGCTGTATATCCACAAGCTGAATTGATGGCAGCTGCTAATAAATTAGCTAATGATATTGCTGCACAAGCACCAATCGCTGTTAGAAATTGTAAACGTGCTATCAATGAAGGTATTGAAATGGATATTGACAGAGGCCTTCGTTTAGAAGCTAATATCTTTGGTGATTGCTTCTTGTCGGAAGACCAAACTGAAGGTATGACTGCATTTCTTGAAAAACGTAAAGAAAAGAATTTTACAAACCGTTAATTGTTTAGATGTTATGGTCATATGACTTACTTATATATCTATTTTATTTAGGAGGACATCATTATGTATCAATTAACTGAAGATCAAGAATTATTACTTCAAACTGTCAATGAATTTGGTGCACAACGCTTGGCACCAACTGTATTACAACGTGATGCAGCGAATGAGTTTGATGAAAGCTTAGTAAAAGAATTACTTGACCTTGGTTTACAAGGTATTTGCTTCCCTGAAGAATATGGCGGGGCTGGTGCAAGTTATGTTGACTACATTCTTGCATTACGCGATATTTGTAAATACGATGATGGTATTGGTATTACTTATTCTGCATCTGTATCATTAGGTGCTAGCCCAATTGACGTATTCGGTACACCAGAACAAAAAGAAAAATATCTTCGTCCAGTAGCAGAAGGTAAAACTTTGGCAGCCTTTGCATTAACAGAACCAAATGCTGGTACTGACGCAGCTAGTCAATTAACAGTGGCTGAAAAAGTTGGTGATGAATATATTATCAATGGTAGCAAAATGTTTATTACTAATGCTGGCCCAGCTGATGTATATGTTATCTTTGCTATGACAGATAAATCTCAAGGTACAAAAGGTATTTCTGCTTTCATTATTGAAAAAGGTATGCCAGGATTCACATTTGGTCCAGAAGAACATAAAATGGGTATCCATACCTCTATTACTCGTGAATTAATCTTTAAAGATCTTCATGTACCAGCAGCTAATTTGCTTGGACAAGAAGGCAAAGGCTTTAAAATTGCTATGCATACATTAGATGGTGGTCGTATTGGTGTAGCTGCTCAAGCAACAGGTATTGCACAAGCTGCATTACAACATGCTGTTGAATATACAAAACAACGTGAACAATTTGGCAGAGCAATTGCTAAATTCCAACATACTCAATTTAAATTAGCTGAAATGGCTACAAAAGTTGAAGCAGCAAACTTGATGTTATTAAATGCAGCTAATGATAAAGCCGCTGGTCGCCCTTATACTGTTTCTGCAGCAATGGCTAAGATGTTCTGTTCTGATGTAGCAATGGAAGTAGCTACAGATGCAGTTCAATTATTCGGTGGTTATGGCTATAGTGAAGATTATCCTGTGGCACGTTTGTTCAGAAATGCTAAGATCACTCAAATTTACGAAGGCACAAATGAAGTACAAAAAATGGTAGTCAGTGGAGCTGTTTTACGCTAGTTCTAAAGATGCTATATATTGAATAATAGGCATAGTTACTGCATCTCTAATTAAGATGGAAGAATAAAAAGAGGTTGGGTTTCGAGCTAATAGATTTTCGAAACTCAACCTTTTTTATAAGTAATCGATACAAGTATATGCATGGAGGATATTATGGATGTTATAAGCATTATATTAAGTCTTGTATTACTGATGACCTTTGCTTATCGTGGCTTTTCAGTTATTGTAGTAGCCCCTATTTTTGCACTTTGTGCAGCTGTTTTATCTGGCTTGCCAATTATGCCCTCTTATACAGAATTATTTATGGGCAAAGCTGTAGTTTATATTAAGTCATTTTTTCCGGTTTTCTTATTAGGTGCCATTTTTGGTAAGGTAATGGAAGATACAGGCCTT
>SAAC01000026.1 GCA_009929605.1 Negativicutes bacterium | reverse complement strand
CTTAGATTTGCACAAATGAATGGTTTTGATTTGGCGAAGTGCTTAGAGGATAAAATGGCATATAATGAACTTCGATACCCTGTGGAGAAAACAAAGGGGTCGAATTTAAAGTACAATGAATTAGATACATAAAGTACATAAGATACATGGGGGATTATATGAAATTTATAGTTGGTACAAAGCTGGATGAAGAGTTGCTTTCACCAGAAAAAATATCCTATGAATATAATGTTGATCAACTAAATTTTTTAGAGAGAATTGATCCGACATCTGAAAAATCAAATAAGTATTGGAGTAATTGGCCTATTTTATACATATTAAGACAAGCACAGTGCGTAGATGCATCAAAAAAGAAAATAGCTAAGAAACGTGCTCACAAGCCCTTTGCGTATATTGGTCAAACGACAGGCGGATTACGACGAATGGAAGAACACCGTAAAAGTGAAGATAAGCAAATGTTTACGATGGTGAATTTTATTTATTCCAAAGAGTTTAATCAGTCGGTGACATTTGATTATGAATCTAAACTGATACAGCTGTTCTCTGCTGAAGGTACCTATGCCCTAACAAATGGTAATAGTGGGTTACAAGATAAGGATTACTATAACAAAGAGTACTATGATCAAGGGTTTTATGCATTGTGGACACGATTGTTAGATGACAAAATCGTGTCTAAAACGATGAATGAGATTCGTAATTCTGATTTTTATAAATACTCTCCATATAAATCCCTTAATGCATATCAGGAATTGGCGGCAAATGCCATTTTGTCAGCTATTGAGGCACAGACGAAAGAACCCATCGTTATCAATGGGATGCCTGGTTCGGGTAAGACGATTATTGCTATATACATGTTTAAGCTATTGCGAGATCGTTGTGTAGAAAACCATGATATGACTACAAAAATGGCATTAGTTATTCCTCAGGTATCATTACGTACTACCTTGAAGAAATTGTTTAAGGGGATATACAATTTGAGTCCCAGCGATGTGATTGGCCCGTCTGAACTGGTTAAAAATCATTATGATATTGTGTTTGTTGATGAGGCTCATCGCCTGCGACAACGAAAAAATATTGTGAATCATAAGGCGCATAAGAACAATAATGAGGTATTGCATCTTGATGAGAATGCGACTGAATTAGATTGGGTGTTGGCTACTGTTGATACACCAGTATTATTTTTTGATGCAGATCAAACTATAGGCCCATCAGGTCTTGGTGAAAGTAACTTCTATGAAACCTTAGAATCCCGATGCCATAGGCCACTACAACGGTTTGAATTGAAAACTCAGATGCGTGTTCGCGCTGGTGATACGTACTTAACGTATATCAAAGAGATTTTAGATGGTAAAGCAACTCATAAAAAAGAAGTACAGAATTATGAATTCAAACTCGTTGAGGCGTATAGCACATTTAATGAATTATTAAATATTAAGGAGAGAGATACCGGTCTTGCTAGGATGCTTGCTGGATTTGCCTGGAAATGGATTAGCAAAAAAGACAAGCAACAAGTAGATATCATTATTGATGGAATTGGGCGCCAATGGAATACGACACCTACAGATTGGGTAAATAGTGAAAGTTCTATTAATGAGATAGGCAGTATTCACTGTATCCAAGGCTATGATCTGAACTATGGGTTTGTCATTCTTGGGCCAGATATAAAGTATGATGTGGAAAAGAAAAGTATCTATGCCGATAAAAACAAGTATTTTGATGTAAATGGTAAGAAATCTGCCACACCAGAAGAACTCACGCAATATATAAAGAATATATACTATGTATTAATGACACGTGGTATTAAAGGCACATATTTATATGTATGTGATGATGATTTAAAAACATACTTGAAGAAGTATGTAGATGTAATATAGGAGCCCCCATGACCCATTTAAGAATTGCTTGTTCCAGTGCAGCCAAAGTTATTATTGGCTCATTTGAACATCGTGAAATTATTACCTTACCCAATGTGGATTTTGCTACTGTTGGCGTCATTGTTATGACAAAGGCCGATGTGGAGTCTCCCATTGGACAGCGTATTTTAAAGAATCCAATGGTCGTATCCTTACAAATTCCAGTTATTATCGTTGATGAGGATACCGTAACGACAAATACTAGTATAGGTGTAGATGCCGTACGCCAAGAAATTATTAGAGCCTGTGATATTTATGAATCCCAGGTATTACCGCCATTTTTCCGTGCTCTTTCCGAGTACGTTGAGGCGGATAATGCCCAGTTCGATTGTCCTGGACATCAAGGCGGTCAGTTCTTTGCCAAACATCCTGCGGGTCGTGCGATGTACGATTTTTATGGTGACAATGTGTTCCGCAGTGATTTATGTAATGCGGACGTAAAATTAGGGGACCTCTTGATTCATGAGGGCCCGGCCTTTGATGCACAAGAGCATGCGGCGCGTGTATTTAATGCAGACAAAACGTATTTTGTGTTGAATGGCACATCTGCGTCTAATAAGGTGGTCCTCAATGCGGTGCTTGCGCCTGGGGATATCGTGTTGTACGATCGTAACAATCACAAATCTATTTCCCATGGTGCGTTGGTACAGGCTGGGGCGACGCCAGTGTATTTGGAAACGGCGCGTAATCCTTTTGGTTCCATCGGTGGGATTTTAGAACATTGTTTTGATGAGGCCTATATTCGTAATCTTGTGGCCGCCAAGGATTCTGTGAAAGCACAATCCCCGCGTCCCATACGCTTAGCAGTGATTCAATTAGGTACTTATGATGGTACTATTTATAATGCTCGTCAGGTGGTTGACAAAATCGGTCACCTTTGTGATTATATTTTGTTTGACTCTGCCTGGGTGGGGTATGAACAATTCATTCCTATGATGAAAGACTGTAGTCCTCTATTGTTAGAACTAGGGCCCAATGCCCCAGGTTTATTTGTGACACAATCTGTGCATAAGCAATTAGCTGGATTCTCTCAGACATCTCAAATTCATAAAAAGGATGGACATATCAAAGGGCAGGAACGCTACGTACCACATAAACGTGTTAACAATGCGTTCATGATGCATGCATCCACATCTCCGTTCTACCCATTATTTGCATCCCTCGATGTGAATGCAAAAATCCATGAAGGACCGGCGGGTCTTGAGTTATGGAAGGAGTGTGTAGAAATTGGTATTGACGCTCGCAAATCTGTGCTAGACCGTTGCCATTATCTAAAACCACTCATTCCACCAGTGGTGCATGGCAAACCATGGCAAGAAGGCAACACCAGTGAGATGGTGAATGATGTGGCCTATTTTGAATTTGAACCGAATGCTAAATGGCATTCCTTTGAAGGCTATGGTAAAGGTCAATATTTTATTGATCCTTGTAAATTCCAGCTCACCACACCGGGTATTAATCTCGAAACTGGGGCGTATGAAAGTTTTGGTATTCATGCGAATATCTTGGCCAATTATTTACGGGAAAACCGTATCATTCCTGAAAAATGCGATTTAAATACGATTTTATTCCTAATGACACCAGCAGAATCTCATGCGAAAATGGAACATCTAGTTCAACAACTAGAGGCTTTTGAGGCGCTCATCGACCGGAATGCACCGATGGAAGAGGTGTTGCCAAGTATCTTCTATGCTTATGAAGAAAAATATAAGGGATACCATATTAAACGTCTATGTCAGGAGATGCATGACTTTTACAAAGAGAGAAATGTGAGCGAATTACAAAAACGTTTATTCCTCAATGAATATTTACCAGAATTTGTAATGACCCCGCAAGAGGCCAATTACCGGTTTGTTCGTAGCGAAGGTGAACTAGTGCCAATTTCTGAAGCGGTAGGGCGTATCGCCCTTGAAGGGTCCTTGCCATATCCGCCAGGTGTATTATGTGTGCAACCAGGTGAACGGTGGTCTGAAACAGCAAGGGATTATTTCTTGGCTCTAGAGGAGGGCATTAACCAATTGCCTGGATTTGCACCAGAAATTCAAGGTGTATATATCTCTACTGATGATCGGGGGATAAAAAGGGCCTACGGATATGTATTAAAAACAGAGTTTGAACCAAAATAAGGAGGCTCATATGCTAGATAAGAAGGGCTTGGAACAGCGATTATTAATGCAATCGGCTGGACTGATGGGACTCTTGGCCATAAGTGGTACTATAATGGGGATTATCACCGGATCTAGCGCGATTTTGCTGGATGGGATGACTGCATTCATCGGTGTGATTATAAAAATGATGATGATCGGCACCTCCAAACTGATTGCCCACGAAACGAGTAAACGATTCCAGTTTGGGTATTTCCAATTTGAGCCACTAGTTCTCGTCTTAGAAGGCAGCTTTACATTACTCATTGTTATTTATGCATTGTCATCGGGTATTACGGATTTGCTGGCGGGCGGGCGTATTATTAACGTCGGATTAGCTATTGGGTATGCATTGTTCTTTACATTAGCTGATACATTTTACATCATCTACGTTAGACGAATTAATAAGAAACTGAAATCTAATTTGGTTAAGTTTGATAATATGAGTTGGTCTGTCGATGTAATGCTTGAAGCAGCAATTTTAGTGAGTTTCCTATTAGCTTGGGGATTGTCCTTTACGGATTGGGCACCTTATGCTCGGTATATAGATCCAGTGGTATTAATTGTGTTGTCTATTCAAATGTTGCCAACATCGTTGAAAATCTTGATTCCATCATTGAAACAAATTCTTGGGGTAGCCCCAAAACTTTATCATAATAGAATCCAAATTGTTATGGATGACTTTATGAAACGATATAAATTCGAGGACTATGTTAGTAGCGTGCAGGCCTACGGTAATGTAAAAATTATCGAAATTGATATTCTCATTCCTACGGATTATCCAGAACAATCTATTGAAAGCTTTGACAGAATTCGCAATGAAATCGACGATGCTATCGGAGGACCTGCATCTGAAAAATGGTTGACCATAACATTTACTGCCACAAAACGGTGGATGGCAAAGGATTATTTGCTTGAGGAAGAAGAAGACTTGTTTGTGTAAGATTTACCACAATTTTAGATACTTTCAGTGTATAATATACCTATCACGTATATAACCCAAGGAGGTGTTTAGTTTGATTCAAGAATTATTGGCCGAAGATAATGTGTCCTTTCATTATCCTGCGGAAACGTGGGAGGATGTCATTCGTCATGGAGGACAGTTAATGGTAGATGCAGGGCTTGTTGAGCCTAGCTATGTTGATGCTATGGTGAATTCCGTTCATGAAATGGGCCCATACATCGTGTTGGCCCCAGGCGTAGCCATGCCACACGCACGACCAGAGGCGGGGGCTAAACGTGTGGGTACTGCATTGGTGACATTAGATAAACCAGTTAATTTTGGCAGTCCAGCGAATGACCCTGTGAAGGTAGCGGTATTTTTATGCGCGCCGAATAAGGATGAGCACATTCAATTATTAACGGATATTGCCACCATCATTGATGATGATGATTTCTTGGATGCAGCGGCTCATTTTGAAAGTATTGATGACGTATTAGAGTACGTTAACAATATTATTTAAGTGACACGTTGTATGAATAGTGCAAGGTAAGTATTAGCTTGAATTCTAGTAATCCGTTTATACGTGATAATTGCTAATGATTAACTTTCACCAAAAGAAGAATAATAGAATTTTTAGGAGGACGAACGATGATTTCAATTTTAACAGTTTGTGGTAATGGCATCGGCAGTAGTTTGATGCTAAAAATGAAAATCGAAGAGATTTGTGCGGAGAATAATATCGACGCTACAGTGGAATCCATTGATTTTAATGCGGCGCAAGGTATGAATCCTGATTTAATCGTTACTGTTAAGGAATTGGCAGAACAATTTACCGGTAAAAAAATCGCTATTGTGCGTAGTTACATTAATAAGAAAAAAATTAAAGAAGATATTCTAGATGTATTGCTAGAAACAGCTAAATAGGGAGGCGTTTTCATGGAAATGATATTAGAGTTTTTACGTGACGTCCTCTCACAACCGGCGTTATTGATTGGTATTATGTCTTGCGTAGGGTTAATTGCCCTTGGTCGTCCGTTCCATAAAATTATGACGGGTACATTGAAACCGATTCTTGGGTATTTGATGCTCGCGGCGGGTGCTGGCGTTATCGTGAGCAATTTGGATCCATTGGGCAAAATGATTGAACATGGATTCCATATCACCGGCGTTGTACCAAACAACGAAGCTATCGTGGCGGTGGCGCAAAAGGTTCTTGGTGTTGAAACGATGTCTATTCTCGTAGCAGGTCTTATTATTAACTTATTGATTGCTCGTTTCACGAAATTCAAATACGTATTTTTGACTGGTCATCACAGCTTGTTTATGGCTTGTTTGATGTCTGCTGTACTTGGAACTGCAGGGCTATCAGGTCTTGAATTGATTCTTGTAGGGGGCTTCTTGATGGGCGCTTGGTCCGCTATTTCTCCAGCCATCGGTCAATCCTATACAGCGAAGGTCACAGATGGCGATGAAATTGCTCTTGGTCACTTTGGCAGCTTGGGTTACTATTTATCCGCCTGGGTCGCAAAAATGGTGGGCAAGGCTGATGAAAGCACAGAAGACATCGAAATCCCAGAAAAATGGGGATTTTTGCGTGACTCTACATTGTCTACGGCGTTGACTATGATTTTCTTCTACCTCGTAGCCGCTATTGCCGCTGGTTCTGAATTCGTAGCTACATTATCTGGTTCTATGAGCCCGTATTTATATGCGATTATGAGTGCTATGAACTTTGCTGTTGGCGTTGCTATCGTATACGTTGGTGTTCGTATGATTCTTGCCGATTTGATTCCAGCATTCCAAGGTATTGCGACTAAAATCATTCCAAAAGCAATTCCAGCCGTTGACTGTGCCGTATTCTTTACATACGCACCAACTGCAGTGGTACTAGGTTTCATTAGTTCCTTTATCGGTGGTATCATCGGTATGCTCATCCTTGGTATGGTGGGTGGCGTGTTGATTATCCCTGGTCTTGTACCACATTTCTTCTGTGGTGCTACCGCAGGTATCTATGGTAATGCTACTGGCGGTCGTCGTGGTGCGGCGGTAGGTGCTTTCATCAATGGTTTGTTAATCACATTCCTACCTGCATTATTGTTGCCATTGCTTGGCCAATTGGGCTTCCAAAATACAACCTTCGGTGATGCTGACTTTGCAGCCATTGGTTTAGTATTAGGTCATGCTTTCGAAATGTTTGGTAAAGAAGGTATCTATGGCGTTACAGCCTTGGCTGCCATTGTATTATTAGTACCTAACTTCCTCAAAACTAAAGGTGATGTAATTAATTACACTGAAGAAGAATAATACAAGCCTAAGCGCGTAACATAAGTGTTAAAGCATAGCATTTGTGTAATCGAATAACGCAAACACAATAAAATAGTACAGACGAAATCGAATAAAATATAGTAAAATAAAAGAGCCGTATCCTATGATGCGGCTCTTCGTATAACTAATTGCTTTTATAGAAAAGAGGTTTTTATGAAAGTATATGATATAGCTGGACTTGGTGCTAGCACACTCGATCGATTTATTAAAGTTCGTAAATTCCCTACGGGTCGTGAAGTACAAGAGGTAGTAGAATCCGCTAATGATGGGGGCGGACCTGTGTCGACAGCCCTTGCCGTGGCCGGAAAATTTGGGGCTAATGTAGTCATGCTAGATCGAATTGGTGATGACATGACTGGACGGACTATCCTTGAGGATTTTAAAATCTATAATGTACATACCGATGGCGTAGAGGTTGTAGGAGGAACTATTTCTGGTTGTGCCACTATATTGGTGGAGACTGAATCTGGTAAACGAGCTATATTTTTTGAGCGTAGCACGGCACCAGAGTATGGCGAGTCAGATTTAGTAAGAGATTTAATCACAGATTCAAAAATCCTTCACATCAATGGTCGCCATCGGCAAGCGTTATTGCCAGCTATCAAGAGTGCGAAAAAGGCCCATACATTGGTATCCTTTGATGGCGGAGCCAATCGCTATGAATCGAGTCTAGATGAGATTATGGCTCATATTGATATTTGTATTGTAGCTCGTGATTTTGGTGAAAAATATACTGGTGAAACTGATTTGATGAAGGCTTGCTATAGCATACATGAAAAAGGAGCTCTTATAGCAGGTGTCACAGATGGGGCCAATGGCAGTTATTTTGTATGGCCTGATGGCACAGAATATCGTTGTGCAGCGTATTCACAGGACACCATTGTAGATACAACCGGCTGTGGCGATAGCTTTCATGGTGCATTTTTGTATGGACTTACGCAATGGGGCACGATTGACGAACAAGGCATATTAGATCTGCAACATACACCTAATGAGGTATTAGAAGCATGTGCCAAATTAGCATCAGCAGTGGGTGCGTTGAATACTCGTCAACTGGGCGGTCGCAGTGGATTGCCTACATTAGATGCGGCCAAGCAACTAGCGAATATATAATTTTTATTTGATGGCCGAGTTCTAACATAGTAAAATGCATAGTAATGTGATTGTATTTCTCAATTGAATTTTGTGTGTAGGATACTAGTATGAATCAACAAAAGGGACAACAAATAGATAATCGGGTACGACAGAAAGACGGTATCATTCGTTACTTTTGGATTACCATTGGGGCCATTAGCTTTGTTCTTGGTACAGCCGGTATCGTTTTGCCATTGTTGCCGACAGTGCCATTTTATATGCTCACTGTATTCGCATTGGCTCGTGGATCAGAACGATTTCATCGTATGTTTATGGAGTCTAAATTTAATCGCTTATATTTAGAGCCTTTCAATCGTGAAAAAGCCTTAACGCTGCGCCACAAGTTGACGATTATGGCCGGGGTAACTGTAATTATGGGGACAGGCGTATTTGCTATTAACCACTGTGAGGACGGTCGGATTGAGTGTAAATTTGATTCAGGTGAATATTTGTACATGGGCCCTGGTGATATGTCTGTGGGCTGGCGCATTCATGATAATTACCAGCACGATAGTTTTTTCCCGACGAAACAATTTAGAGGTGTCAATCTCATTGTCAATGTAGATAAGGCACAGCCGGTTATGGATCTACTGGCACCGGATTCACAGATTCATCTAGCAGATATTGCAAACCGGTTTTGTGAAAGTTCCGATTTTGGCATGCTCATAGAGGAAACGGATTCGTTGAAATAAATATTCTCTAGTTTATATGAGGTGTCAGAGCGAATTCAATTGAACTTTTACCGAGTGAAAGTATTAGAAATATTTTTACTCCTCAGTGTTATGTCTACGGAGGTGGATTCTCCGAGAGCATCATTTAAAAAGCAACAGGTTGATGTAGTTAAAGAGATTGGTCAATATATGAGGATGGTGGTACACCTCACTTCTGGACAGCTCGTTTGGATATTGGTAAATCGGATGTGGATGTACCAGGTTCTTGGAATGCATTTGTGGATTACAAATACTTCCAACATGGTTCATTCTTTGGTGGCAATGGTACAGGCGCTGTGCCTGATCGATACCTTGATGGTATCCGTAGCTTTACATTTGGTTCAGGGTATGTACCTAAAAAGGATTTATTGCTAGAAGCATTCTATACATTCGATGCCAAGAGTACTGGTAAACGCGATACATTATTTGGTGCTAGAGAATCTTGAGGTGTGGATGAATCACGGGGTGAACCGTATGTCCATTGGCGTGCAATCCTTTAATACGAATGTTCGCCAAATGGTAGGGCGCCTTGATACACAAGAAACCGTATTGCAACGTCTAGCCGATGTGAAAGCTTACGCTCAATGTTCTCTCGTTATCGACTTGATCTTTGGTTTGCCTGGTCAAACTATGGAGGTCTGGGAACGAGACTTGGAACTGCTTGTTGAATCTTGTGGTTAGTCCGAGATGACAAAGTCCTAAGTGCATTGATACTGAAAATAGTATCGATGAACTTGGGATTTTTGTTTACTTTTACCAAAAATGTAGTATGCTTAGACATATGAAATATATGTGTATGGTTGGAACCAAAGTTATATCGTACGTTAGGAGCGTATATGATTAATGAATTGATGGGTTATTTTAATGAGTCATATCAGCCGGCGGGGAAGAATCCGTATCGGTTGATGGCGTTGAGTTTTTTAGGTGTGATGTCAGTGGGCACAGCCTTGTTGATGTTGCCGATTGCAACTGTGGATGGGCGAGGCACCAACTTAGTGGATGCGGCGTTTACGGCGGTGTCTTGTGTATCGGTGACAGGGCTCGCAACGGTAGATACATATCATCATTGGTCTTTGTTTGGCAAAGTAGTGATGACCATATTGATACAGTTGGGTGGATTGGGAATTGTGACTTTCACAACCCTCGTGACCTTGTTGATGGGGCGCAAGATTGGATTGCGGAATCGGTTGCTCTTACAAGAGGATATGGGCAATGATCAGCAACGCGGTATTATCGGGGTGCTGAAGAGCATTTGTGCATTTACATTTGCGGTGGAATTCGTGGGGGCATTGGTGTATATTGTGCAGCTCTATCCCTATATTGGCGATAGTGCTTGGTATATTGGGCCAATGCAGGCTATATCGACATTTTGTAATGCCGGATTCGTGTTCTTTGACAATAACTTGCCTTATGTGATGGTATCGGACTGGTTGTTCAATGTGAATACAGAAGGGCTCATTGTGATCGGTAGTTTTGGCTATTTGGCAACCTTTGATATTTGGAGAAATCGCTCGAAACGGCGTTTTGATGAGTTGCGATTGAATACAAAGATTATGCTAGTAGGCACGATTAGTCTCATTGCTTTGGGGACTATATTAATCGCTGCTATTGAATGGAATAATCCGAATACCCTAGGCCCACTGACAGCAGTCGATAAAATTGGGGCGGCTTTATTCCAAGCTATTACACCAAGAACAGCGGGCATTGCAACGGTGGATTACGGACAGTTGCATCCTATTACGTTATTTTTAACAATTATTTTAATGTTTATTGGTGGCGGTGCCAACTCTGCGGCTGGGGGCGTAAAGATTACAACTATTGTGGTGGCGTTCTTGGCAGTGCGGACTTTGTTTAATAATCGCCCTGATGTAGAGGTTATGGAACGGCGCGTTTCTACGGTGACCGTATTCAAGGCGCATGGCATTATTCTACTGTCCCTTACATTGATTTTCTTGGCCACATGTTATTTGGCTTGGGATGAAAATATTCCGTTTATCAATCTATTGTTTGAGGTCACATCTGCATTCGGTACAGTGGGGCTTTCCACAGGGATTACCCCCGACCTTAGTGAAAGTAGCAAATGGGTTCTCATGCTCGTTATGTTTACAGGCCGTGTAGGCGTTATGACGATGCTAGGGACATGGGCATTAAAAACGAGTGCCCCTAAACCAATCAGTTATCCAGAAGGGAATATATTACTATGAAACGACAATCGATTATGATCATTGGTTTGGGCCAATTTGGCTCAACTGTGGCGAAGAGTTTAATAGAGTTAGATCAAGAGGTGTTAGGGGTAGATATTGATGCAGATATTGTGCAGCGGGCCACAACATTTCTAACGCATGCGGTGGTGGCTGATGCTACAGATGAGCTTGTTTTACAATCCTTGGAATTAGGGCAATATGACATCGTTATTGTGGCTATTGGCGATAACACTCAGGCGAATTTGATGACCTCTATGATGCTGAAAGAACTAAATGTGCCTTATGTTGTCTCCAAAGCTGAAAGTGAACTACAGGGCAAGATGCTCAAAAAGATTGGTGTCGATATGGTGCTGTATCCAGAACGAGATATGGCGATGCGATTAGCACAGTCGTTGACACGTGATTATGTACTGGATTACTTGCAGTTATCCAATGATATTGGATTAGTGGAAATTGAAACGCCAGAATTTTTGGTTGGGAAAACGCTGATTGAATCAGGGCTACGCGAAACATATCAGCTCAGTGTCGTGGCGGTTAAAACAGGTAATGACATAGAAGTGCCACCGAAACCTAATAGACCTCTCACTGAGGCTGATCGACTTATTTTAATTGGTCGCATCCATGATATCGATGAACTAGTATAACAACACCCCCATATATACTTTGGCTCCGAACGCTTACGCGTAAAGTCGCTGCAAGTATATATGGGGGTATTGTTATGAACAGAGATGTGAAGGTAGTACGACCAATTAAAATAAGTCTTGCCGTAGTTGTGAAGGTGTAATTAGGTTTTGGTGGTACTTTAATCTAATATACTCTATTTTTAACTCAGGCCACGGCACAGAGCCTTGGGGGGAGAAAGAGGATTAATTTAGCGGTTCGGCGTTAGAGGAATACGGTCAATTAAACTAGGCGAAGAAGCAGAGTGTTGTAAGGGGCGATGTGGATATATTCTCTCGTTCCTGACGACTACGTCGAATGTCACTGCGAGAATGTATCCACATCTTCCTCTTACGGTTGAGGTGAAGATGTGGTTGCACGAGTAGCCACTGCTGTACTCTAGGCTTGTGATGCTCGAATTGATTCTGCTGTGGTTGATGAGCGAGTCGCAACTGCGATTTCCTGGCTCGCTGCGCTGGGCGCAGCATTGCATGGGAACAGGCGTTTGTTCTTAGAAGTTTGAGTAGCCTTGCGATAAATTTTGGAGGTTATAAGAAATTGTATCAAAATATTGTCTATCATCTGTTATAACCATAAATTTGTGATATACTAGTTATATCGATAAAATTCGTAATAGATTGTGAGCTTTCACAAATACAAGGAAGATTTCACCATAGAAATCTATAATAATATGATATACATAATAGAGGCGTAGTATGAACGAAGAAAAATATATACAGGCCTTGCGGAATAATCCTCACGGCATACGAAACATACCGAACCCTACGGAGGCCATGATGTTGGCTGCGGTGGAGCAGAACGGTATGTTATTAAATTACATTAAGAATCCTACGGAGACGGTTGTGGAGGCGGCACTGAGTGCGTCACCGCGGGCCGTTCAATATGTGGAGAATCCAAGTGCTGAGTTGCTAGCGGCGTTGGTGAAAAAGGATTGGTCAGTCCTCGAATACATAGAGGAGCCATCGACTGAGTTGGTAGCATTGGCCATTGAGCAGTCGGGATGGGCCATTAAATTTGCCAAGGAGCCTAGTGAAGCTGTGCAAATCAAGGCGGTGGAAAAGAACTACGATGCCATTCAGTACATTGCAGAGCCAACGGAAGCTGTACAATTGGCGGCAGTGCGCGAAAATTATCAAGCCCTCAGATATATCAAGGGCCCTACAGATGCAGTGGAGGCGGAGGCGGTTCGTCAAGATCCGCAGGCTATGCGATTGGTACCGAATTTGACGAAGGAACGAGCTCTAAAATTATTTAGCGTTAATAGTTATGTATTAGGCTATGTTTCAAGCTCAGTAGGGGTGACAAAGGATGATTTGGAACAAACTATCATCTCCGTTGTCAGCCAAGATGACATTGATGAGTCATATTTAATAGGTCTACTTACTAATAAAACGTTTGGTGGCCGACAAGCAACGTGGCAGATTGATCTATTGCAGGTCATTGAACAGCATGGTAGCCGGCAGGCAAAACAGATTTTGATTGATGAATTTTTGAAATATTAGGAGATATAATGAATTTTACAGATACAATGGCTAGCGTGGAACTCGTGCTAGCTGCGAATCAAGTGCCATTGCTAGTGGGTGAAACGGGGATTGGTAAAACATCTTTGGCGGCTCGCGTGGCCGACCAACATGATTGGGTACTCGTGACTATTGATGGTAACTTGTTAAAGGAAGGCGAAATTGGCGGTTTACCTACAGTTGAAACAGTAACGCATAAGGACGAGAATGGGCTGGTTATACCTATTAAAACGACAGTATACGCTGTTCATCATACGTTGAGACGCGTGGCTGATGCGGTTGAGGCAGGGCGTACCGTTCTATTGTTCATCGATGAAATTAACCGTGCCGAGCATGCGGTGCAACAAGAATTGATGAACTTGATTTTGAATCGTGAGATTAATGGTTTTAGCTTGGCAAATAATGTACATATCATTGCGGCCATGAATCCCGAGGATTCCTACGACTACCAAACTATCGATATGGATCCGGCGCAACAAAACCGTTTTGTGTGGCTCTACATGAACGCTGATTACATGCAATGGATTGATTGGGCGGTATCTGCTGATATTGAAAGCAAGGTTGTGGAATTTATTTCCACGTACCCAGATTATTTGAATCAACGTCATGAGGACGATATCGATGCTACACCTCGTTCCTTTGAACGTGTGTCTGGCCTATACAAAATCTATCGTGAATCCGTGGATGCCATGGGGCAATCTACTTTCAGCAGAGAGGTGTTTACAAATGTTATTCGTGGTAACGTGGGTACATTGATTGCGGAGGCCTTTGTGAACTTTGTGGAATCCGACCAGGCTCCACTGTTGACGTATGATGATATGATGAGTGCTATTCAAAAACCAGGTGGCATTATGTCTCTGTCTGAACGCATCAATGGTGAAAGTCCAACACGTCTCTACGTATCCGCTAAAAATATTCTTCGTCGCTTAGAGGATAATCCAAGTCCTGACTCCGTGCATACCTTTGTAGAATATGTACAATTGTATCCAACGGATTTGATGGTGGCATTGATGAAAGACTTGCGCAATACATGTCCAAGATCCTATCAATTGGCACTAGAGGATGATGACTTTGTAAATGCATTCTTCAAGGCGCAACATTAGTATCAGGTTGACCCTAAATAACAAAGAAAGGAGGAAGCATGAGTAGTAATCGTAATTTAGATAAAGACAATATCCGCGATGAATCGAACTTGTTACAAATAGATCCATCATCTAAAGAATCATTAGAAAACACGCGTCTTGAAGGTGAAGCCCTAGCGAATGCAAGGGCTTCATTGTCGGGGGATACGCAGCCTAATGAACTGGAATCAGATGTGGATATGGTGTTACTGTTGGAACAGAAACAAGCGGTAGAAGCAGAAGATAGATGGTTTGCTAAACGTGAACGCATTCATCGTATGGCGGAAACACTCCTGACAGAGCTGAACATGCGATATGAGCAATTGACCATGAAGGCTGAGGCTGATGTTGCTGAAACAAAATTATCTATCCAAACGGAGCAAATGAATGCGAACCATGAGGAATCTCAAGAGGTTATTGTAATCAAACCGACCATTAATACAGAATTGTTAATGACCGATGATATGACAAAACGATTTTGGGATATTCTGCATCGAGTGAATGGTTTATTGATAAACGAAGAGCAGTTCTTTGGGTACTTTTACCTGCAAATGGATCATGGCATTCGCTATGATATGCCAAGTCCTTGGGGCGTGAATATCAAGGGTGGAAAATACGTATTGTACGCCAATCCATTTTTGTTGTTGGATGCACCACCAGATGTGATGAAAGATGGTATTAAGCGTGAAATTCTCCATGTTATTTCTGCGCATTTGACACGGACGAACCAACTCTATGGGCGCTTTCACAAACAAGCCATTCATTTAGCCATGGACATGGTTGTGAATGATTATCTAGAGTATCTTGACCGTGATGCGGTGAGTGTGGCATGGGTGAATGCACGATTTGGATTGCAATTGAAGCGTTTCAGGACCCTCGAATTTTATGCGAAGGCCTTGGATGTCGTAATCAAGGAAAAACCGGAATTGTTCATTCCTATTGAGCAGTCGGACAATGCGGTATCCATGGAATTTGATCCCTTTGATGAACATAGTATTTGGGAGGAATCTGACCCTATCGATGCAGAGGTGGTGGATCAGTTTACAGAACGGTACATTAACCAGTCCAAGAGGGGTGATACAGAAGGGTATTTGCAGAGTTTAATTGACACGTTCCGGAAAACGCGCCGGTCCATGCCATGGTATTTTTACCTCAAAAAATTGATGGGCAAGGTGGCTAGTGGGCGCAAAAAAACGACGATGCGTCGCAATCGTCGTCAACCGGAACGTATGGAATTGTCAGGCACACTTCGCCAGCATAAGGCGAATGTATGGTTGGCCCTCGATATGAGCGGCAGTATCACGGATGCTGAGTTTCACCAGGCCCTTGAACAGGTGTTGCAAATCGTCCATGTCTATAGCCATCATGTGACCGTTGTGGAATGTGATAATGCGGTGCGCCGTCAATATCGCGTAGCCGATGTGAAAGATATCCAGCCTCAACCTGATGTGCGTGGGGCTACAGAATTTAGTCCTGTCATCAAATTGGCGAACGAACAAAAGGTAGATTTACTTGTGTACTTCACCGATGGCAAGGGTGAAAACCACCTCCGTGCTAAACCGAAGGGCTATAAAATCCTTTGGGTATTGTCCGGTGGTCATTCTGATTTGTCTGTAAAAGAACC
The DNA here is from genome assembly GCA_009929605.1 of Negativicutes bacterium. Lineage (GTDB taxonomy): Bacteria > Bacillota > Negativicutes > Veillonellales > Veillonellaceae > Veillonella > Veillonella absiana. The sequence continues at coordinate 1,867 of SAAC01000026.1, read as the reverse complement.
ATACGGTATTGTGAAGAGTCTCGGCGTTGTGGAAGACGATGAACGTCAAGATATTGATGAGTTCGTACGCATGACGAGCCGCAGTGGATTCTCTATGGCGAACCAGGAATATGTGCCGTAACATAAAGAGAAAATAAAACTCGCATTGTAAGTTGCTTTCATAAGCACTATACAATGCGAGTTTTGTTTTTAATTTGAAATTTTACCGAATAATGCGCGACTAATTACAATAGCAGCAATTGTTTCGACAACACCTAAACCTAGGGAAATCCATACACCAGACCAGGCACCACCAGTGAGGAGTGCATTTAAGAAAATGTTAAGCACTGCGAAATAGGACACGCTGCCAATGGTGTAGGCCAAAGAGTAATTTGCTAATACTGGTGTTTTGAAATCTGGATCACAGATACGAAGCAATAGAACGCCCGTTAGGAATACGCCAGTGGACATACCCATAGTAGCAATCATTTGCTCGAACCAATATTCCTTGAGGAATAGACGACACATAATGAATAAGAATCCGATAGTTAACACATAACCAAGTAAGCACATTACAAGAATTGGTACTAGGTAGGTTAATACTGCTTTAATTGGTAAGCTTGCGATAGCAGCGATAACGGCAAATTCAGTAAGGGAGCCAGAGATTTTAGATTTTACCTTGCTATCTACGAGGTAATCTAATTTGAGTTTGCCCATGACGCCCCAAACGATGAACATCACCACGATACAGTAAGCCCAAATAGAAATATCTTGAAGCACAGGAATCTTAGCACCTTTAGCAAGTCCGAGAATCCAGTAGGAAATGGCACATACTGCCAGGATGATGGCTGTATGGAATGCATAGGAATCGACAGATGCGGATAGTGTAGTTTCACGGCCCATAGAAGGCTGTTTGGAAATATCTTTGATGTAACCGACTTTGAAACTTTCAGGAATGTCGCTAGGTTTTGTTAACAAGACAGTATGACCACTACGAGCCGCCCAGTTGATCAATACCATACCGAGGATGATACCCCCTACGATACCAAAGGTAGCTGTAGTAACGGCAACACCTTGGGCTGTTTCCCAATATGGTAAGTTCATAGATTGTAACATATTACCCAATAGCCCAGCAGTACCGTGACCGCCCACATAGCCAAGACCCAACTCCCAGCCGAAGGTAGCGTAGAAGTCATACATATCAGCAAAGGCAATTTGTGTGCCAAAGCCTAATGTGAATTGGAACATGGAAATAGCCATGCCGATAAGGGCTAATGGTAATACATTTTTGATGGCACCTTCGCTAGATTTAATAGATAAACCTAATGGCACAGATGCTACAACTGGTACGATAAGGATGCCAGGAATGAGTGAATATAATTTCATCCAATCTGCAGGGAATGGTAACCAATTGAGCATAATAGGACCTAATACAAGCATCAAAAAACCACCAATGACAGAAGCTGGCATAAAGGTTTTCTGCAAGAAACCTACTTTGGCACGAATATACGTGCCTAACAATAAAAACATACTCAGAACGCCGAGTGCATACAACATATCGGCTAATATTTTACTAGACATACACATACCTCCTACAGGCAACTGGTGGTGACACTGGATATTCACCTTAAGTTGCAGTATTATAAATACAAAAGAATAAATATACATATTATAACGTATATTCTATCATACAATTCTATAGAATTCAATATAGTTCGATATAAATAATGTAAAGTTTTTATGAATTTATAGTAGCCTAGCGTTTGAATACAACACAAAAGAATGTTTTTGTATAATAGAAAGACCCTTGGTAACAGCTGTGTATTATACAAAAAAGCTGAGTATCATAAGGTACTCAGCTTTTGTATGCATGGTTATACATGTACTC
>SAAC01000025.1 GCA_009929605.1 Negativicutes bacterium | reverse complement strand
ACACCTTGTTCTGCAGCACCTAGAGTCTCTATTGCATACCCGCCAGTTAGTAGTGAAACCGCTAGTGAAAGTATCACTAACTTTTTCATAAGTATATCTCCCTTAAACTCTCTTGCTATATTAAATTACAGTAAGAATAATATATTCGTATTATAGCATGACAATTTATATTTTACAAATTTTTCATAATTATTTTTATACCAATTTTAACTTTTTTCTTTTTTTGTACATTCATACTGAAAAATCCCTCTACTGAGGGATTTACAGAAAGCATATTTATTTAACATATATAAAGTTGTTATTCAAATAACTGATACGAATATAATATATTTAAATCAACCATATTATATCCCTGTATTGCATAAAAAAACCTCGCAAACACAAGGTGTTTACGAGGTTTTTATTTGATACTCTATTATTCTGCAGTGAATGGCAATAATGCGATTGCACGTGCACGTTTGATAGATGTAGTCAATTTACGTTGATGTTTTGCGCAAGTACCGGAAATACGACGTGGAAGAATTTTGCCACGTTCAGTCGTAAAACGACGAAGTTTAGCAACATCTTTGTAGTCGATTTGATCGATATGGTCTGCACAGAAAACGCAAACTTTTCTTCTTGGCTTTCTGCCTCTATCTCTTCTCATTGTGAATCCTCCTTTTCGAATTAGTAGGAGTCCCTAACACAAGAACGGAAACGATTCCTTAGAATGGAATATGTTCGTCATCTCCGCCTGTACTGAAACTATCAAAATTGGACCCACCATCGAAAGAATTAGTATTCATATCAAGGGATTGGCCCACGAAGTTAGCTACCACTTCGGTAACATAACGTTTTTGACCATCCTGCGTTTCATAAGAACGAGTTTGTAGACGACCTTCAACAAAGCAACGACTGCCTTTACGAAGATTGCCTGCAGCTTCACCAAGTTTTCCCCAAGCTACTACGTTAATGAAAGCGGTTTGTTCTTTCGTTTCGTTTGTAGTGGAATCAACATATGTGTTCGTTGCCGCCACTGTGAAAGTAGCAACAGCTCTGCCAGTCTTAGTAAAACGTACTTCAGGATCACGAGCTAAATTACCCAAAATTTGTACAGAGTTCATGTCTTTACCTCCTGGGCGTTTGAATTAAGCGTCGTGTTTAACAATCAGGTGTTTAAGGATCTCATCGTTGATTTTCATAACGCGGTCGATTTCTTTGATTTCAGCAGGATCTGCTTCAAAGTTAACCAATACGTAGAAACCATCAGTGAATTTTTTCACTGCGTACGCAAGACGACGCTTGCCCCAACGATCTACCTTTTCTACTGTGCCGCCTACACGAGCAATTAACGCCTCAATTTTTTCAATTACAGCATTAGTAGCTTCTTCTTCGGCTGGTTTCACAATAACCATGACTTCGTATTTGTTCATACAAAATCACCTCCTCTTTCGGACTAATGCCCCTATCTCACATAGGGGTAGGAAGTGCTTACCATCAATAAGCTTTACTATTATAACGTAACCGGCTAGAAAAAGCAATAAGAATATATATTCATTCTACTCTTCAAGATGTACAAAAAATGGTACATAACTGTAACATGTTGTATCCAGATAGTAATATTTCCGCTTTTATAATCTATAAATTTGTAAAACTATCTAGCCTATAGCTTCTAGTACCTCCACTTTGATGCCCCCATCTTGACTACTGCTGCCGTAATCGCACTTTCATCGACGATATCAATCACAGTATTACCATCTTTAGATTTTATTTTTGCATCTAACTTCATGCGTGCTTTATCCGAGGCTGGGGTTTCCCCTTCATAATTCACACACTCTTCTTTGTAAAAGTTCACTACTCGAACAATATCCCTCATATCTGCTTCACTAATGTCATCTCGATTCAGAGTCATACTATTCTTCATTGTACCTGCATGTTTAATAGTACCTGCATGTTTAATATGTTTAGACACATTAATGTCACCCAACAAACCTACTAATTGGGTCTTCATCCATTTTGTCGTTTTCTTATTGCTATCAGTCATATGATTACGGCTCCTTTAGAACGTCGTTTCGTTTCCTTCTATCTATTATGATTAGTCCTTTACATCTTTATCATATCCGTATATATACAATTTAATATCTTTATTATGTAAAATCTGTGTAATGTTTTGGTATCGAGCGTGATTAGACCTGATGAGACCTAATAATACCTATACACATTTACCATAGATATGCATTCAAAACTCAACATGTCTTCACCATATGCAAATATGAAATGCAAAAATTCTATAGAAAGTTATTTACACAAACCATATTCTCTATTACTATAGTAAGTAGATAAATTTAGATATACTTTCACCATAGAAGGGAATACACATGGCACAAGTTAATGAAAATTATTTAAACCTACAAGGTTCTTATTTATTTGCCACCATCGCTCGCAAAGTTACTGAATATAGCGCAGCACATCCAGAAGCAGACATTATTCGTTTAGGTATTGGCGACGTAACATTGCCACTCGTACCTGCTGTAACAGAAGCTATGCACAAAGCCGTTGATGAAATGGGCAATGCCGACACATTCCGCGGTTACGGTCCTGAACAAGGTTACGATTTCTTGCGCCAAGCTATCGTAGATGGCGATTACAAACCATTGGGTATCGCCATTTCCATTGACGAAGTATTCGTATCCGATGGCGCCAAAACTGACGTGGGCAATATCCAAGAATTATTCAGCGAAGATAATGTTATCGCTATCACTGATCCAGTATACCCTGTATACCTTGATTCCAATGTAATGGCTGGCCGTACTGGCAAAGCTGTGGATGGCATTTTTGAAAAAGTTGTATACTTGCCAACACATGCAGAAAACAATTTCTCTCCTGAGTTCCCAACAGAACACGTAGACATTGTATACCTTTGTTCCCCTAACAACCCAACGGGTACTGTATTGTCCCGTGCTCGTTTGGCGGAATGGGTTGCATTCTGTAAGGAAAACGATATTGTGTTGATGTTTGACTCCGCTTATGAAGCTTTCATCAGCGACACTGATACAGTTCGCAGTATCTACGAAATCGAAGGTGCTCGAGAAGTCGCTATCGAATTCCGCTCCTTCTCCAAAACAGCTGGTTTCACAGGTACTCGTTGTGCCTATGCAGTTGTACCAAACGAAGTCACGGCAAAAACTAAATCTGGCGAACGCCAATCATTGAATCCATTATGGAATCGTCGCCAATGCACTAAATTCAACGGTGTGCCTTACATCATTCAACGTGGTGCAGAAGCTGTGTACACACCTGAAGGTCGCAAACAAACTGGTGAAGCGATTGCCTATTACAAAGAAAATGCTCGCATCATCAAAGAAGGTTTGGAATCCATCGGCCTCACTGTATATGGTGGCGTAAATGCCCCTTACATTTGGTTGAAAACACCTGGCAACATGACTAGTTGGGAATTATTCGATCTTTTACTTGAACAAGTACAAATCGTATCCACACCTGGTTCCGGCTTTGGTCCTTGTGGTGAAGGATACCTTCGTTTAACTGCATTCGGTAGCCGTGAAAATACATTACGTGCCATCGACCGTATTAAAACATTGAAATTCTAATTTTCCCATATAGTATGTTAGAAAGAGACGTGGTCAATTTGAATTTCATTGACCACACTCAATTTAAAATTTGTCTTTTATTAATTTTACATGTATTTATAGACTCATAGGAGGCAAAACATGAGTAATATTCGCATTGGCATCGTTGGCTATGGTAACTTGGCACGCGGTGTAGAAGCATCTGTACAATTACAACCAGATATGGAATTAGTTGGTGTATTTTCCCGTCGTGCTGGTATCCAAACTGTAAGTGGTGTACCTGCGTACACAATGGAAGATCTTCCTAATTTCAAAGGCAAAGTTGACGTTATGGTATTATGTGGTGGCTCCGCTACTGACCTTATCGAACAAACTCCAATGGTTGCTAAATACTTCACAGTTATCGATAGTTTCGATACACATGCTCGTATTCCTGAACATTTTGACAATGTTAACAAAGTAGCAAAAGAAGCTGGTAATGCCGCTCTTATCTCTTGCGGTTGGGATCCTGGTATGTTCTCTTTACAACGTGTTTACGCTGAAAGCATCTTGCCAAAAGGCAAATCCTACACATTCTGGGGTCGTGGTGTTAGCCAAGGCCACTCCGATGCTATCCGTCGTATCGATGGCGTTCTTGACGCTCGTCAATACACTTGCCCTAAAGAAGAAATTCTTAACGACATCCGTAATGGTGCCACACCAGAAGTCGACGTTTACAAAGGTCATATTCGTGAATGCTATGTAGTAGCTGCTGAAGGCGCTGACAAAGCAAAAATTGAAAACGAAATCAAAACTATGGAAAACTACTTTGTTGGTTATGAAACTATCGTAAACTTTATCTCTCAAGATGAGTTAGACAAAAACCACAAAGGCATTCCACATGGTGGCTTCGTTCTTCGCTCTGGTGAAACTACAGATGGTACTCAACACGTGGTAGAATACTCCTTAAAACTTGACAGCAACCCTGAATTCACTGGCTCCGCTCTTGTAGCATATGCTCGTGGTATCTACCGCCTTGCTAAACATGGTGGTACTGGTTGTTACACAGTATTCGATATTCCTCCAGCTTGGATCTCCACTCACTCTGCTGAAGAATTACGTGCCCATTCTTTATAAGAAAATACCTAAAATGGCTAACAAGATTCGTCTTGTTAGCCATTTCTATTGTTTATATGGTATAATACATTGTTGACGAATATCGTCGCTTACTAAATATAAACTACTATCTTGATTGTAAATCGACCTTTCATTGTAAAAGTTCGAAACTTTCACAAAGCAAGATAATTGCAAGTATAATCATAAGTTTTTCTAAAAGGTGGTACCATGAGCACAAATCTTGAAGTAGGCATTGTTGGCCTTCCTAACGTCGGTAAAAGTACATTATTCAATGCCATTACAAAAGCAGGAGCAGAAGCGGCAAACTATCCATTCTGTACAATCGAGCCTAACGTAGGTGTTGTTGACGTTCCAGATAATCGTTTACAAGTATTGGCTGATATGTTCGGTTCAAAACGTATTTTGCCAGCAGCTATGCGTTTCGTAGATATCGCAGGTCTTGTAGCCGGTGCGTCCAAAGGCGAAGGTTTGGGCAATAAATTCTTGAGTCACATTCGCCAAGTGGATGCCATTGCACAAGTCATTCGTTGTTTTGATGACCCTAATATCACTCACGTATCTGGTTCCATCGACCCTATTCGAGACATCGAAATCATTAATACTGAATTGTGTTTAGCTGATTTAGATTCCGTAGAAAAACGTAAACAACGTATCGAAAAAATCGCAAAATCTGGCGACAAAGATGCCCGTGCGGAACTACCGATTTTAGATCGTATCATCGAAGGTCTTGGCGAAGCGAAACCAGTTCGTGCACAAGGTCTTGAAGAAGAAGAATTAGAAATGATCAAGGAATTATCCTTGTTAACAGCTAAACCATCCTTATATGTAGCTAATATATCCGAAGACGAAGTATCCGATTACTCCGGTAACGAATATGTAAAACGCGTTGAAGAATACGCAAAAGCTGAAGGTTCTGGTATCGTTGTAGTATCTGCGCGTATCGAATCTGAAATCGCGGAATTATCTGACGAAGAAGCCAAAATATTCCTTGGCGATCTTGGTCTTGATGAGTCGGGCCTAACAAAATTAATCAAAGCAAGCTATGCATTGTTAGGTTTAATCAACTACTTCACAGCTGGCGAAATGGAAGCTCGTGCGTGGACCATCGTAAATGGCACAAAAGCTCCTCAAGCAGCTGGTAAAATTCACTCTGATATAGAAAAAGGTTTTATTCGTGCAGAAATCGTATCCTTCGCAGACCTAGAGGCTTGTGGCAGCCAAAACGCTGCGAAAGAAAAAGGTCTTGTTCGTCTTGAAGGTAAAGACTACGTAATGAAAGATGGCGATGTAACTCATTTCCGCTTCAATGTATAATAAAATTAAATGCCTAAAGGTCGACTACACACATAGATGTAGTCGGCTTTTTTATGTTCACCATATATGACTTATTAATATATCTCCACATATATAATTACATGATTCATATCGATTTTTTTCGCTATACGTAGTATACTATACATATAAACAATAAAAATTATTATATAGTTAAAAATTTTTGATTAATTGATGAAAGAGGATCTTATGGAAACACCAACAACTAATGGAAAGGCGCCAACTGCAACTCCGCCTAAGCCAGCAGTAGCAGAAAAAATGGAAAAAAAATTGCTACAGAATATGTTATCTGTCGTGTTTGTGGCTATATCGAAAAAGCAGACGAAGCAGATAAACCTTGTCCTGCATGTGGATTCCCAAGTACAGTTTGGATGGAATATAAACCGCGTAAAATGAATGCACAACGTGCTAAATTATTAGGTCTTCATTTACATCCAATTGCAGTACATTTCCCAATTGTAGGTTCTACCTTATCTTTTGCATTACCTCTATTAGCATTGCTAGTTCCTTACACTTTGGCTTTCCGTCTATTTGACTTTACTACATTAGTAGCAATGGTATTACCTTTATTGGTATTAGTTGGTGCTGTATCTGGTTACATCGGCGGTAAAATGCGTTACAAAACTACTACCGCGTCCGCACTGAAGAAAAAAATGTATTTAAGTATTATTTACTTTGTACTTAGTTTGATTCAATCCTACATGGCTTGGACATCAGGGATTCATGTTGATAATGCCCTAATCATGATTGCCTTAGGTATCGTATCCAGTGTGTTTGCTGCAGTTCTTGGCAAAATGGGTTCCTACCTATTCGCTGGTCGTTTCGGACCATACACAGCTGGTTAATGTACTAATAAACAGATTAATGGTGAAAGTAATTAAACAGCATTAGAACTTTATATGCACAAAAGACTCGTACTAAGCCGATAGCCTTTACAGGATATCGGGCTCGTACGAGTCTTTTATTTTTCACCATATAATTCTATCTATTCTATTCAAAATCATTTTTCAATACAATACGGTAACGGGCCTTACCAGCTTCTAAATGTTCCATCGCTTCATTCACTTCGGACATGTTGAAGTTTTCAGTAATTGGTAACACCCCTTTACGTGCTGCAAATTCAATCATCGTACGCAATTGTACTGGGGATCCTGTAGCAGAACCAGCTACGCCTCTTTCGCCAGCGATAAGGGCAAAGGCATTGATATCCATTGGATCTAATGTAGCACCAACAATATGTAATTTACCTTGTGGTTTTAATAGACGTAAATACGCATTCCAATCAAGTTTTACACTAACTGTTGATACAATCAAATCAAATGTACCAGCAGCGGCCGCAAACTCTTCGGGATCACGGGAATTCAAGATATTATGAGCACCCATAGCACGAATTTCATCATATTTATCAGGTGTAGAACTGAATGCAGTTACTTCACAGCCCCATTTGTTGAAGAAATCGATTGCCATATGACCAAGACCACCAATACCAATAACGCCTACTTTATGAGATGCATTGATATTGTGTTGTAACAATGGTTCAAACACAGTAATACCACCACAAAGTAATGGACCGGCTTTACTCATATCGATACCGTCTGGTAATGGAATCACCCATTGCCATTGTGCACGCATTTTGTCGGCGAAACCACCTTGGTGACGACCATTCCCAGCAATAGTTGGTACGTTTTCAGGGCAATAGTTACCATGACCACCGATACAAGGATTACAATGTTGACAAGATTCCGATGTCCAACCAATTCCAACTTTTTGACCTACTTTGAGACCTTTTACAGCACTGCCCATACGAATGATTTCGCCTACCGCTTCATGTCCAGGAACGAGTGGGTAACTGCTCATACCCCATTCATTGTTCATCATAGATAAATCAGAATGACATACGCCACAATATTCTACCTTGATTTCTACATCATCAGCACCTAATTCTCCGGCATCAAAATCATAACGTTCTAATTTACCGCCCGCTTCTTTCACAGCCCATGCGCGAATTACATTTTCATTACTCATGATTAAATCCTTCTTTCTTCTAATATACTGATAATTATGCCATTGGTCAGACAATTTTTTCGTGACGTCGATTCAACTGTAGACAGATTAAACGATGTCTTATGCCTCATACCGCTGGCAAGGTATGCCTTTTTCATAATAAAATATACCGGAATGACTCATTTTATGCACTTTCAATAGTGAAAGTACCATCTCAACCACATTGGGGTGAACACGGATACAGAGACCACACACATCACTTAGTTCAGGAGGTGTGGCCATCAATTTATGTGGTACCAGTTCCTTAGTGAGCATAGTGTCCGCCTTAGTGGCAAAGTAATAGGAGGTAAATAAAATGATTATATCCATATTTCCTCCTTCACGCACCATAATAGTGGTCTTCATCCCCATGAGCCACATAGTATAAACACTTAAATCTGTACACAAAGTACCATTGTCCAAGATAATTATAGCTTAACTAAATCTTGCCCTACGATAGCATCCGTAATGGCATACATATTTGTAATACTGCCAACGCCTACCTGTTCTTTTATGCCAAAGTAATCGAGGCAAATGCCACAGGCTGCGATTTCTACACCCTGTTCAGCTAGCAATTTTAAATTTTCAATATGTACAGAATCATTAATAACCATTTTTACACTACTATTGATAAAGTAAATAGTTGTCGGCTTTACATCGGATTCAGTCATGCAGAGCCAGAACGTTTTCATCAATGTACGGCCTAGTTCTTCACTGCCTTCACCAAGGTAGTCCTTTGTCATCAAAATCACTCGACAGCCCATATTGTAAATGCTTTCACCAGTTGTCATACCAACAATGGCATCACCGGTAATACCAGGGACATCTACATGCACTGTATTAGCACCGGGCACAAGAACAATATGGTAATCCTTGCCCACTTGGTACACAGATGTCATATATTGGCGAGATTCACCAAATTTTTTCACATTATCTCGGCTCACCTCGTTATCTACGATAGTTTCAATAGATTGATTTGGATGTGCATCCGCTACCTTTTTTGTTTCAATTACAGGAATCGGACATAACACGCCACGCACATCTACTACTAAATCTGCTAACTTGCTTTTTGTTTCAGCCATGAATTTTCTCACTTATATTAACTATATTAGAATAGGCATTAAATATATCTTATCTCACAAGGCTAATTTGATATGCGTCATCTAAAGATGTGAATTCGATGCGTATCATCGCACAACCAGATTTAATGTGTCTCATCGCACAACGCGAATCTGATGTGCCCCTTGTTCTACCACTCGTCCAATAATGCGAGCCGCCTTAACTCCGGCCTGTTGCAATGCATCTACCAATGCAATTCCTTCTGATTCAGGTACTGACAGTAACAAGCCCCCTGATGTTTGTGGATCAAAGAGAATATCGCTCCACACAGCTTCCAGGGACGCATCAATATGAACACCACTAATGGCTTTGCGATTGCCGTAAGTCGCCGCTGGTACTAGCCCCATGGAGGCCGCCTCAATGACATCGGTAAACAATGGTAATCCCTCTGCATGAATTTCTAATGTCACATCTGAGCCACGCGCCATTTCAGAGCCATGTCCCATTAAACTAAATCCCGTTACATCGGTTGCACTATGTATGGTAAAATCACGTGCTATCTCACAGGCTAATTTGTTAAGGGCACACATACTTTCAATCGCCTCTTGACCGCCTTGATGGAATATATCTCCCTTCATGGCTGTGCTCATAATACCTGTGCCTATAGGCTTCGTCAAAACCAGCACATCTCCAACTTGGGCCCCTACATTTTTCCAAACCCCTTTCGGATTTACAGTGCCAGTAACGGATAAGCCAAATAGAGGCACTTCATTTTCAATACTATGCCCCCCCACGACAGCAACACCAGCTTCACGCAAAACATCCCCAGCACCATTTAATACATTGGCGAGAACGCCTTCTTTCACCAATGGTACAGGAAATGCCACGATATTCATGGCTGTCAAAGGGCCCCCTCCCATAGCGTAAACATCGCTCAAACTATTAGCCGCCGCAATTTTACCAAACAATGTAGGTTCATCCACGATAGGGGAAAAAAAATCTAAGGTCTGCACGAGAGCCATCTCGTCATTAATGAGGTAGATACCAGCATCATCAGAACCAGTCATATCCACCATAACATTATCATTCGTAACAGAACGAACCTGTTTCAGAACCTGATCTAAAATATGGGGCCCAATCTTGCATGCACAGCCACCCTTATTAGCATATTTTGTTAGTTGTACCATGCTTCTCTCCTAATTATTGTTATGTTCGTTTTCACTTTCACTTTCATTTTCAGGTAAGCGATATACAATTTTCTTTACTGCTTTTTCAAACTTAGGGCGACTAATGAGTAATTGATGTCCGCAGCCCTTGCAATGTATGAGGAAATCGGTACCAATCCGTTTGACCTCCCACTCATCGCTACCGCAAGGATGGGCTTTTTTCATTTTCACCACATCGCCTACAAAATATCTGACAAATGCCATACTTTCACCTCATTCGGTATATTGTATCATCACGCATAGAGCTATCCATGCCATTTCGTAATTTATATATATCTATATTTTACTACATATATGCTTGTCCTGCTATGATTATATGAATAATTACTAATATATATTCTCATGAATACTGTTAACCTTACCTAAAATTTGCTAAGTGGTAACAGTGTCTAACATTTCTGATAGTAAGATCTATTTCTTGTAAAATTTAAATATAATCCTCTAGATTATCAACAATTTAATTAATAATGATTTTTTATTTAGATATCATTCTCAATCTCATTTTATATTTTCCAAAGTAAACCAATAACTATACAGCCCTCAAAACCCGCTTAGTTAGTGCATTGATAAACTTTATCATTTATATTTTTTTGAAATACTTTCAACAAAAAACTTGCATCTCTCATTTACGTGCGTTATAATATAGTTAACAATGATTATTCGTTAAGTATACGAATTCCAATTATTGCATCCAAACTTTTACCTATACAAGCAAATGCTCGTATACAAATGATACAAGTGTATCTCAATAAGAATAGCCAAGTGGTTCTTTCATATAGCCTGTAAGTACAGATTCAATATTAGGGCAAGTGCTCTTCTAAACTATGAGTAAGTACTCATTTTTATACAATTAGCGCTATCACATACATAAGTATCTAAGAGTATACTAAGCAAGTGCTTATATACAAATTTCCAAGTGGTAATCTTAATATCATCAACCAAGTGGTTATGTGTAAGGTGAATCATTTTAGTTCAAAACAAATTTTGAAAACCGTTAAGTTACGATGTATTCAATTTTGTAAGTACAAAGGAGACATTATCATGGCAGAATTAAAAGGCACAAACACTGAAAAAAATCTTCAAGCAGCATTTGCTGGCGAATCCCAAGCATTCCAAAAATACACTTACTATGCAAGTGCAGCTCGTAAAGCTGGTATGAACAAAATTGCTGAATATTTCGAAGAGACAGCTCGCAATGAAAGCGCTCATGCTAAAGTATGGTTCAAAGAATTACACGGTGGTGACATCTCCGCAGATATCGAAGCTAACCTTCGTGATGCAGCAGCTGGTGAAAACTACGAACATACTACAATGTATAAAGAATTTGCTGACGAAGCAGAAAAAGAAGGTTTCAAACGCATTGCTGTATTAATGCGCGAAGTTGGTAAAATCGAAGCTCGTCATGAAGAACGTTACCTTGCATTAGCAGCATCCGTAAACGGTGGTCGCGTATTCAAAGCGGATCAACCAGTTGCTTGGATTTGTGCGAACTGTGGTTATGTACACGTTGGTGCTGAAGCTCCTAAACTTTGCCCAGTATGTGCTCATCCACAAGCATTCTTCTTCCAACATGTAGAAGCTATCTAATAGTTAAGTAACTATTTATCCCCAAAAACCTCAAAAGAGAACTCTTCGGAGTTCTTTTTTTATATATGCACCATGTGCGCACCACATTATAATTCATAGTCAAATGCTATTTAAACACAGCATTTTAATTGGCGGCACACATAGGAAAACGCACCTACTTACGTAAGTGCGTTTATTAGCATTCAATTTCTCCTTGTGTACAGGTCCAATGGCGGTCACCCACCACAGCCACCTCATCTTCATCATGGGTTACCCACAAACAAGGAATATCCCATTGTTTAATGATGGTGACCAAGTCTGTACGGACTTGTTTTCGTAAAGTCCAGTCTAGCGCCGATAATGGTTCGTCCAAGAGTAATACGGTTGGTTTAGAATATAATGCACGTCCTAACGCCACCCTTTGTTGTTCCCCACCAGAGAGTTTCCCCGCCTTGGTGTGTCGATATTTTTCGAGGCCTAATTGCTTCAACAATGTTTCACAACTGGCCGCATCACCGCGTTTGCTATAGGTAATATTCGCCTCTACTGTGAGATGAGGAAATACCATATTGCCTTGTGGCATATATCCTACATGACGTTCTCGGACTGGTACATATAATTTATGGTCTACATTCACCCACACTATTTCATCATGTCGAATAGTTCCTGTATTAGGTTTTACGAGACCTGCAATGGCCTTAATAAAAGTAGATTTGCCACTGCCGGATAGCCCTGTAAGCACAGTAATCCCCTGTGGCAATGTGCCTTTGGCTTTCACCAGCACGGAAGGGCGCTCTATAGTGATATCAAATGTAATCATAGATCCTCCTAAGCACGATCATGGTCGCTAAATAACGCGCCCTTCGTCATGAGATGAATAGCCGATAATAACGATAGTGTCAGTACACAAATATAAATTACAAGGTCAAAGGCATCACCGTATTGACCAGATTCCACATAGGAATAAATCGCCAGCGGCATGGTGCGTGTAACACCAGGAATATTACCAGCGATTAAAATGGTGGCCCCAAATTCCCCCATGGCACGGCAAAAGGATAAAATCGCGCCAGTTAAGATACCCTTCCAAGCAAGCGGAATGGAGATTGTCAAAAATATCCGTAACTCTGAGGCCCCTAAGGTGCGAGCCACATCCTCCATATTATAATCGATAGATTGTAGGGCAGAGCGAACCGTCTGATAAAATAGGGGGAATGCAATCACTGAGGAAGCACAAATGGCACCTAGTACGGAAAATACAACTCCTAGCCCGTGAGATTCTAGCCACGCCCCAAAGACATAGCCTGGCGAAAACATCATGAGCAAAGCGAACCCTACTACTACCGGAGGTAGCACCAATGGTAACGTGAGCAATGCGTCAATAATGGCCACACCACGACATCGGCATTGCTTCATACCGAAGCACACACAAAGACCTACAATAACTACAATAACTAATGATATCGTCGCGACGTATATAGATAAAACAAAAGGACTCATAAGAACTGCGCTCCAGTGAAGCCATATTTTTCTAATACTTTTTGTGCTTCTGGTGTTGTTAAGAATTTATAAAAATCTTTCGCCAATTGACTGTCATATTTTTTCACGATACCAATTGGGTACATAACAGGATCGTGGGAATCCGCTGGTGTTTCAGCGGCAATTTGTACGGCATCACCGGCTGCGATAGCATCTGTTTTATAGATAAAGCCAGCATCTCCAGCACCTTGGCTAATCGCTGCTGTGACTGCTTTTGCATCCTTAGCATAGACAATTTTATCTTGCATGGAATCCCAGATACCCATTTTTGTTAAGACTTGTTTACCATAATTACCAGCAGGCACCGTAGCTGGTTCCCCTAATACCAAACGATTAACACTAGATAATTGGTCTAAGGACACTTTATCTTTACCTTTTGGTACGACTAGTACCAAGGAGTTGGTTACAAATGGTTTCACTTCTGTCACCAATTCTTTATCTTGTAACAATTTCATATTCTTTTGATCTGCAGAAATAAATACCGCTGCTGGTGCCCCTTGTTCAATTTGTTGGCGTAATGTACCAGAGCCAGCAAAATTAATAGCAATTTGATCATCTTGTAAGTGATGTTCTTTTTTGTAGGCATCCGCTAATTCTGTTAAGGCCCCTTTTAGACTCGCTGCGGCCGAAATAGTAATTTTTTCAGATGTACTTGGTTTACCTGACTCTTTGCTAGTATTGCTACCACAACCGACAAGGGCTAACACTATAATTAAAATACCTAAAATTAGGAATACATACCTTTTCATAGATGTTCTCCTCATCACGACATAACATAATACGCTTTCATTATAAATTGTATACTCCTATCAGTCTAGCATATGCGACTAATAACATAATCTTATCTATTTATCACGAAATTATCAGTGCTAATTCTCACCTTTTCATTGTAAAGTATCTCTTTATTTTGTTATTATAAATGTATATACAAGATATTCATTAATAGTATACCGATATTTCGTTTGATGCCAGGGCACCAAATAATCTCGAGTGAGGATAGTGGTGATTTATGAACGTATTCACATTAATTGGACATATATTTATGAATTCAATGATGCCTATATTTATGCTCATTGGCCTCGGTATTGTGCTAGATCGAAAGTTTAAATTAGATTTATATACCCTAAGTAAATTGAATTTCTACATATTACTCCCGTCCTTTGTATTTAGAGCACTATACGAGGCTCAATTTGGTTGGGATAGTTTAGAAATTGTACTTTGCGCCATTACCGTTTTATTTTTAAACTATCTAATGGCTGGCATCGTTGGTAAAAGTGCCAATTACGATCAACCTAAAACTGCAACGCTGAAAAACGTTGTTATGTTTAACAACTGTGGTAATATGGGAGTAGCCCTTGCTACTTTTGTTTTCACCAATGTACCTTATATCATTGATGGCCAAACACCATATGCTTCACTAGGGCTACTCAGTGTCGTATCCATCATGGTTATTCAAACCATCACTAGTAATACCTTTGGCTTTTATCAGGCCGGTGTAGGGCGTTTAACAAAACGTGATGCCCTTAGTGTAGTGCTTCATATGCCAATGATTTACGCCGTCCCAATTTCGTTATTACTTAAATTAGCCCCATTCGATTTGCACCACTTCTTTGCCTATGCGCCACTTAGTATTTTTGCCAATGCTTTTGTAGGTGTCGCTATGCTAGCTTTGGGCGTACAGATTAACAGAACTCCTCTCAATTTTTGGAAAAAGGACGTCCTGTTAGCCTCTTCATTGAGACTTGTAGCGAGCCCGTTACTAGCAGCTGCTGTTGTCATTATATTCATACATGTATACGGCCCATTTCATCCTATAGCAGCCCAAACAATTGTGCTCACTTATAGCGTCCCTAGCGCAATCAACATGGCCCTAATAGCGATTGAAATGAAAAATAATCCAGAGTATGCTACTCAATGTGTAATGGCCACCACCGTTCTATCGGCGGTCACGATGCCACTATTTATTACATTAGCGTATTTCTTATTTCCCCTTTAATACCACAAAACTTATAAAACGCCTCCCTCAAAAGCTATTCTTTAAGGGAGGCATTTTTATATGTAAATCATTTTAATATGCTGTTCTAAAATATATTTTTAACTCTATGCGGTGCTATCACTACAAAACTAGAACAAGATCTATTTAGTATTAATGTGTATTCACCCAAATTTACTGATGAGATACATGATCTAAACCTTGACGTAATAACATTTCTACATGATCATCGTTCAGTGAGTAAAACACAGTTTTACCTTCTTTTCTAAACGACACTAACCTTGCTTGACGCAGTACACGTAATTGATGAGATATAGCCGATTGCCTCATTCCCATATCTTCTGCAATAGCATTTACACTAGATTCATGGTCTAATAACAACCGTACGATACGTAGACGCGTCGGGTCCCCAAGAATTTTAAATAACTCGGCCAATAATTGAATTGTTTCTTGTGAGTATTCCTTCATGTTATCCCTACCTCTACTAATTACGCTCTACTCGCACGTCCGTTTCTGTAGTACCAGATTTAATAATATCTTCTAGCTTTCTCCCCGTATCTTTCGCCTGCTCCTCTAGTGTCTCAGGTTTTGCAACCTCTAGAGGAACACCTTTTGAATAGATACCAGTAATAACCCCGTTACCATCCTTTAATTTCATAGTGGCAATGAGTGTTCCTTTATACTCATTATAAAAAGCTTTATCGACTTTAGACAAGTCTACCTTTACACGATTAAAAGGGATATCAAATTCTACTACACCATTATGAATGCGATGAGCACGGGCAATCACATATTCACCAGTTGATGGTCTATCCATAGATGCATTTTTAACGGCTAACATACCGGTAGACTTCACATCTAACGAAATATATACAGGTTCTCCCGGATTAGGCAATCGCGTTCCTACTATAGGTGCTGCATTACCAAGAAATTTTACATCTAGATAATCAACTGGTGTCCAACTAGCAGATTTTTCTAGCGCCACCGGCCATTGATATTCTATGCCGCCGGCCTGTAACAAAGTATAACGCTGCTGTACAAATACTTGACTCAAAATCGCTATGATAACGACAAATACAAAGGCGCCTAATCTCCAATATTTCTTAATCATAAGAGGCCTCCTTGATCTGAATCATTCGACAAGGTCTTTTCATTGGTAAAAGTATCATTTTGACTTTCACCATATTGTTCACGTAGCGATTGACGAAATGCTTGTCTACGGGCCTTGCGTTCTTCATGTGCTTTACCTAATTTATTATTGGATTTAGACCACATATAAATAATATTAACCACAATTACAAGAATACCAATAGAAATGAAGGATATTCCTCTTTCAAAGAATGTAAATCCAGGATCAAAGAAACGAGCGAGAATAAGTGCTAGTACTGCAAGTATAGCGCCATTCACATACCCCACACGTTTATCCATTGTACCTCGCAGAAATAAAATAAACGCTGTTAGCAGAACAAAAGCATCAAATACAATGGATACTACGAGCGGCATAGCCCCAGAATTTGCCAACAACAAACCAAATCCAACGATGAACGGAGTTAAGGTCATGACTGCGGCAACCCATTCACGCTTCATTACCAATTTACCAAGGAAGTAAGCACATACAGCGCCCAAAAGAATGGCCATCGTCAAAGCAAGACCATTTAATGCATCTTGAATAGATATATTCCACGTATGTAATAGAGTGCCTTGAATCACTACATACAACAATCCGAGAGAACCCATCGTTCTAAATGGCAATGTCCATAACCCTTTATCACGCATCAGTGTGCCGATAGCGTAAGTGCTCACTGCCAACGTAGCTACAAAGTATAGTTCCAGGCCAGCTCGATTACTTTCAATAGTCAAGAAAAATGCACTAAAGATAGCAGCCACATAGGCCCAAGACAGCCACACTAGCATAGAGTAACTAGAACTATGTTTTACCGCCACCATATAAAATGGTAAGGCCCCTAAAATCAATAACCACACGGCCATTACATTTAGTGTAATATCTAAAGAATAAGGTGCGAAGCACCAAAGGATGGCACCTAACAAGTACCCTATCATACCTAAACTAGACCGCAATACGTAAATCGCTGGTAACGATGCAATGAGTACGATTAGTAAATATAACCCATAGGACTCACCAGTGTAATACGTATCCGCCATAAGGAATGTACTGCCGCCAAGAGCTAGCATATAAAATATGGTAGCCCCTTCAGCCCATCGTTTTCCTGGTTCACAACGCCAAATAGCGAGCCCCAAAATGACGAGAGAGGCTACGACGAGCGTAATAGTCCAATCAAAACGCCCATTTGGTGAAAAACTATACCAATAACCGGCAAAGAGAAGGAAAATTCCCAAACCAATCAATACAGCCCCCAGCAACAATACGGCAATTCGAGTCAACGAAGGCCCACTAGCTGGTTTTTCCATATTATATGAGGCTTCAAGCTGAGTCTGCCCCGCCTCACTGAGCCATCCTTTTTCTTTCCACAGTGGCAACTCGCCTTGCAGCCATTTCGCAATTTTTTTGTTCATACAACCTCCTCGTGAATGGCTGAAAAAAGGCTTTGCCCGAAAGAGCAAAGCCTTTTGTTCATATGTTAGCTTATTTTACTACCAATACTGGACATGTGGAGTGACTAGTTACATAGCTACTTACAGAACCCATGAATAAACCTTTCAATGGGCCAAGGCCACGGCTACCCATTACGATAAGGTCAGCATCATATTTTTTAGCAACTGCTAATAAAGCAGGACCAGGGGAGCCAACTTCAAATACACTCTTAACACTTACACCAGCAGGAATATCTTTTACAACATCATTAAGAATTTCTTTACCAGTTTCTTCCATATCTTCAGCAATTTGTTCAGAAACATAGCCACCACTAATAGGTGTTTGGTCAAAATTAGAAATAGCAGAAACAATATTTGCTACATGAACAATAATTAATTCTGCTTCATTACGATCAGCTACAGCAATAGCATGTTCTAATGCACGTTTAGCATTTTCAGAACCATCTGTAGGTACTACAATTTTTTTATAGGTAACCATAATAACCCCTCCT
>SAAC01000005.1 GCA_009929605.1 Negativicutes bacterium | reverse complement strand
GTTAATTTTGTGTCGTAACTTAATTTTACCATTGATGCAATCCTATGGATCTTTTTATTTAGTTTTAGTGTTCAATTTCATTCTACAATTTACGAAAAATATCAAATAAATAAATATCGCATAAATGGTGCAAAACACGCCATATTAATCCTACTTTGACATTTATCACAATATACACTAGATACATTTTACAGTCAATTGTAATTACATTAAAAATGTTAATAAGTCTAACCGCAGTGCTACAATACATTTATACCACGACAACACCTCCTACATAGAGGAATTCCATAAGTACGTCCATTCTGCTATACTAACAATAGATGTATAGTTAAATCACGCTTTATAATTTGAGTTCTATATACATATTCCCCCTAGGAGGTACAAATGGAAGAAAGAATGGATTTTCGTATCTTAAATAATGGTAGTTTTATTCCATCCATTGGATTTGGTGCCTACAAGACTGGCACCCCAGAAGAATCTGAATTAGCTATAACCAACGCTATCAACGTAGGTTATAGACTCATCGATACAGCGGCTTTTTACGATAATGAAGAGTCCATCGGGAAAGGCATAAAAAATACAGATGTAAATCGTGCTGATTTATTCATTACTACCAAATTATGGCACCGTGATGCAGGTTATGATAGTACATTACGAGCTGTTGAAAGTTCCCTAAAAAAACTGCAACTAGATTATCTTGATTTATACCTTATCCACCAACCAATTGGTGATATTTATGGCTCTTGGAAAGCCATGGAAGAACTCTATGATCAAGGTGTACTCCGTGCCATTGGCGTCTCAAATTTCTACGAGGATCGCCTCATTGATTTGTTATATCATTGCAACGTAAAACCAGCCATCAACCAAATTGAGTGCCATCCATTCAATCAACGTGAGGAATTACATCAGCTCATGCGTATGCATCAAGTGGTAGCCCAATCTTGGTCACCATTCACAAGAGGTAAACTGCCATTATTCGACCATCCGATTATTAAAAGCTTAGCAGAAAAATATGGTAAAACACCACAACAAATCGTACTCCGTTGGAATATCCAACGTGGGATAATACCATTGCCTAAGTCCAATAATGTAGAACATATGAAGAGCAATCTTGATGTATTTGAATTTAAATTAACAAATATTGATATGGATGTGATGGCCCTACTCAATGAAGATAAGGCGCTAGAGGATCATCATGCAGCAAGTGGGCTCGATCGGCTCATCAAGCTTTAGTGGCTTAGCCGAGGCCGCCTCGGTTCTCTCCTGACGACTTCGTCGAATGTCGCTACACCGAGAAGACCTCGGCTAAGCGTTCATAAAAAAAGATGGGCCCCCTCGGGTGGCCCACTTTTTATGCACAGATTTATATTTAGTTTGGAGATATAATCCTCTAAAACACGGCCTGAACTAAAATCATATACAATACGCTCCCTCCGCCGATGCTAAGCATCATACTACGTCGCCATAAATGCACGATAGTAGTGGCTACTACACTGATAAGTTCTGGCAATCCATGAGGATAGGCTAGAATAACTGTATCTTTCAAGGCGTAAACCACCAACATACCGATGACTGCAATGGGGAATGCCTTACCTAGAAAAGCTACAAATTTTGGTACTTTCCGATCGTTAGGAAACACAAAAAACGAGAGTAGACGCGTACACATCGTCCCTAATACAATAGCACCAATAGTGATAGCCATTTCCATACTAGTCATAGCGAACACCTCCCCATTTATAGGCAATATAACAAAGAACGAGCATTCCAAACATTGCAGTTAACATAAATGCTGTCTTGCCTACCACCAACAAGGCAATTATCGCTAATATAACACCAGCAATACCAAAGTAGATGGGTTGCACTTTTGTAGCTGACAATAACATTTCAAGAAAAATCACCAGGAATAATGCAGTTAGTACAAATTCAATCCCTTTGAAATTAATAAAGGACAACAAAGTTCCAGCTACACCACCTAACAATGTGCCTACACTCCAATAAACATAATTTAACCAGGTCACATGGAGATAAAACCAGCCCTTATCAACGTCATCTGGCAAAGTGGTACTGGCGTTAATAGCAAAACTTTCATCACACATACCTAAAATAAGAGGCCATTTTTTCCATCCCTTATCGCCATATTTTTCAAGCAAGGACAAACCATAAAATATATGTCGTCCATTGATAAGCAAGGTTAGAATGAATGCACCAATGGGATCAAATGGGGCTAGTAATAAACTAACAGTAACAAATTCCATGGATCCTGCAAAAACAACTAGGGCAATCACCGGTGGTAACCATGCTGGCAATCCTTGACTGATACCATATAGTCCAAGACCAATGCCTAAAAAAACAAAACTAACCCCTATGGGGATAGTTAGAGGAAATGCGTAAGAAAACGCTTTTTTAGAAGAACTCATCATTCACCTTTACTATTAATTAGCTATAGGGGCCCCTATGGCTCACGTATTGAATCATCTTGACATATAAGCTCTAGAATATAGGAAACCCATTTAATACCATCTTATATATCGGATTTTCTACTGAATTATACTCTATTCTAGCGAATTATACTCTATAGAGTATACCTATATCTTATTATAACAAATAACTTTACATTCAGAATATTAAATATATACTTTATCATATAATTATGATAGGATATATATATCTATTAAGGAATTATGAACTCGGATTTAATCACACGCTCTTATTAGAAAGGACTGTTAGCATGAAATTAAAAAAATTATTAGCTCCTGTGTTAGTGGTAGCTCTTGCACTAGCATTCGTAGGTTGCGGTAACGACACAAAAACGGCAGCTGATACGACACCAAAAGAAATTAAAATCGGTGCCACTGCTGGCCCTCACGCCCAAGTAGCAGAAGCTGTTGCAAAAGAGGCTGCTAAACAAGGCATTACATTAAAAGTTGTAGAATTTTCTGATTACATCACACCAGACAAAGCATTGGCTGATGGAGATATCCAATTGAATGCATACCAACATGTACCATTCATGGAAAACTTTAATAAACAAAACAACTCCAAATTAGTAGCCATCGGCAAAACAATTTTAATGCCAATGGGTTTATATAGCAATAAAATCAAATCTCCTATGGATATTCCTGCTGGCTCTATCGTAGCCGTTCCTAACGATCCTACCAATGGTGGTCGCGGTTTAGCATTACTTGCTAAAGCAGGCATCATCAAATTGAAAGATGGTGTTGGTTTTAAAGCAACTCCTGCTGACATCGTTAGCAACCCATACAATGTAAAAGTACAAGAATTAGAAGCTGCTCAATTACCTCGCAGTCTTGATGACGTTACTATTGCTGCTATTCCTATGAACTATGTTCAAAGTGCTGGCCTTAACGTAAAAGAACAAGGCATTTTCCTTGAACCAAAAGATGAGCCATTAGCAGTTATGATCTTAGCTACTCGTGAACAAGACAAAGATAATGCAACATATCGCAAAATTGCAGATATCTATCAATCTGAAGCAATCAAACAATTCATCACTGATACGTTTAAAGGCACTATTACCTCTGCCTATCAATAAAATGTTAAATACCTCGTGTCTTAAAGATGCGAGGTATTTTTATGCCTAAATATATCTATAACGCACGCCATTACAACTCAGAACTATAAAAAATATTTACAAAAAAAGATTTCGCTTGCCGAAACAAACGAAATCTTTTTAATCTTCATCAAACGTAACCTCTAGGGCATTACGTTCTACTATATTTTTATATCGAACCTTAGGATACCCCATCAAGATAGCACCAGCAACGACTTTGTCATCTGGTACACCGAGCAATTCCATCAATGGTTCATAACCAGATTCACCTGCATGTTCAAAGAACCCCGCCCAACAAGTGCCAAGCCCAACCGTTGGTGCATATAACTCTGCATAAGTTAAACAAGAATGTCCACTATCGTGTGTTCTATGAATATCTTTCTTAGGTCCAATAGCCACCACAAGCACCGGTGCATCACGCAAGATATATTCCTTACCTTTATCCACCTCTGCTTGTGCAGAACGTGCATATAAACGCATAATAGGTACTGTTTTTGCTTGTTCATGCATCCATTCCAATACGAGAGCCGAAATTTTAAGCAATGTTTCCTTATTTCTAATGACAATATAAGAAATGCTTTGAGTATTCGTAGCAGTCGGTGCACGTCGTGCTACATCTAGCACTTTTAAAATCAAATCCTTTGGTACTGGTTTATTCTGATAATTACGAATAGAACGGCGACTACGCAAAAATAGTTCTGCTTGTTCTGGTGTAAACTTTTGTTCTTTTGTTATATCAACCTGCTCAGAGCGAGGTGTTAAATCACTATCCAAGGCGTTAGTGGGACATACGGCCACACAATGACCACAAGTAATGCATCCACCTTTACCAGTTACTGGTCCATCATCAGTCATAACCAACAAGCCCGTAGGACAGTCGGCTACACAAAGACCACAACGTGTACAGACTTCTGTATTCACTGTAAACAACATAAATGGTTTTCCTCCACATCAAATTATAAAGATTATTATATCGCATAAAATCAATAAAATCTATATATTTTGAAATTTTCATAGACCATTCATATAGGATTAACCAGTATAACTCAGGTATTACAAAATATCAATTCTTTCATCATTCAAAGCCTTATTCATGCTACGTACAGCACAGAATTTGCCACACATACTACAAGTTTCACTATGGCCTTCCTCAGGAGCACGACTATCACGAATAGCACGTGCCGTCTCTGGATCTAATGCGCACGCATATTGGGCCTCCCAATCTAGGACGCGACGAGCATCTGCCATTTTATCATCAATGTCACGCGCCCCCGGGATTCCTTTTGCAATATCTGCTGCATGAGCTGCAATTTTGAAAGCCATAATACCTTGTTTTACATCCTCTAAATTTGGCAACGCCAAATGCTCTGCAGGCGTTACATAGCAAAGGAATGCGGCGCCGTGCATACCCGCCACAGCACCACCGATGGCTGCTGTAATATGATCGTAACCTGGTGCAATATCTGTTACCAATGGCCCTAACACGTAAAATGGTGCTCCACTGCAAATAGTTTGTTGTACCTCCATATTGGCTTGTACTTGATTAAGAGGCACATGACCTGGACCCTCTACCATCACTTGTACATTTTTAGCCCATGCCCGTTTTGTTAATTCACCAAGACGAACGAGTTCTTCGATTTGACACACATCAGTGGCATCTGCCAAACAGCCTGGTCGGCATGCATCGCCAAGAGAAATCGTTACGTCATGTTCTGCACAAATATCTAAAATTTCATCAAAGTACTCATAAAACGGGTTTTCCTGTCCCGTCATAGACATCCATGCAAATACAAGGCTGCCCCCACGGCTCACAATGTTGAGTTTACGTTTATGTAGTTTAATTTGATCAATAGTTTTACGTGTAATACCACAATGCAATGTTACAAAATCCACACCATCCTCTGCATGTAGACGTACAGTATCAAGAAAATCTTGAGCCGTCAATTCGCCTAAATCCTTTTGGTGATGAATAACGCTATCATAAATTGGCACAGTTCCAATCATGGCTGTACATTCACTGGTCAACTTACGTCTAAAAATCTCTGTATGACCATGTGTGGATAAATCCATAATGGACTCCGCCCCCATTTGAATGGCAGAGTTCACCTTATCCATCTCTAGGTTGTAATCCTTGCAATCTCGCGACGTACCAAGGTTTACATTAATTTTTGTCCGCAACATACTGCCAATCCCCTCTGGATTAATGCAAGTATGATGCTTATTAGCAGGAATCGCTACCTTCCCTTCCGCTACGAGTTGGCGAATATACTCAGGTTGTTGATTCTCCTTGCGAGCCACGCACTCCATCTCTTTTGTAATGATACCTTGTCTTGCTGCATGCATTTGTGTTGTGTACATATTTACCTCCACTACCACTTGGGCAGAGACTGTATCTCGAAATAAAAAAGAGACACCCTAGGGTGCCTCCAAATTTCTTTGATCTCGTCCCTACGTTGGCATTATCCAAATCAGGTTATGGGTCAAAACGATACAGTTTCCTCTCAGCCGACTTCCACCAGCTCCCCGTCCAATATAATATTGTTACAAGTGTTATTGTACTATGAAAGCCCCATAAATTCAAGGAATTTAAGAGGCCACTTAGTTATTAAATCATGCATAATGATAACAGTATTTCAAGCAAATTTATAGCTATCTATATAGCTATGTAGATAGCCATGTATATACCCATGTAAATTTACGGATATATAACCTTATGTATTAGTTATATTTTTCCACCAGCGCCATGTATTCATCATTATGCTCCTTACGCCATGTAGCATAATCTACAGCATCATTACTATTTAGTATATTTGCCAATTCTTCTATAAACAGAGGAATCCGAACGGCTTCAATGGTAGCAATCATCTTACCAAATTGCTCTGTCCCAATTTCATCAGAACCACCATCCATGAGAGCAAAACCAGGTTGTGGTTTCTTATCCACCATTTTTACAGAACCATGGAATCCAATGGTACCGATTTGGTGGACCCCACAAGAATGGGGACACCCAGATACATACAAACGAGGTAATTTGGATGTATCTACATCATTTGCTTTCAAATGTCTAAAAATAGAATTCAATAAACCATTGGAATCTTGGATACCAATTTGGCAAATTGTATTACCTACGCAAGAAATGGAACTTTCAAAGGTATTTTCTGCGCTGATAGGTAATAATTTTACCATTTCGCGTGCTTCGTCAGCAGTAAGATTAATGATATACACGCTTTGATCTGGGGTTAAACGCATTTCTACTTGATGTAGTCCACTAGCGTATTCAAGAGCATCTAGGAAATGTGGTACCTCTACAAAACCAGCTGCTGGATGATATTCCACATAATATAAGCCCTCTTGTTTTTGTTTACCGATGCGATAATTTAGGACCGCATCATCTACAACACCCACCTTGGTAATAGGTACGGCGTAATCTGCCGGATTGATGGTGAGTTGTTCCATTTCTTTCACCATGTCTAACGTTTCATGATATACGGATAGGAATTTCTCCTGTCCTCCCATGAATTCTGGAAGGAAACGGCTACGCGCCTTGCTATGTTGCTTATAGTTACCATAATTCATAAATACCATAAACATAGCTTTCACATAGTACAGAATATCCACAGGCGCCACGTCTTCGCCTACCTTAATCCCCATTTGTGGGCTGGGACCAATGCCACCACAAGCGTACACGTCAAATGTTCCATTAGCAGTGAGGTGGAATCCAAAATCTTTCATCGTTGCATGTGGCGCATCATCGATACCATTGTCGATGGCTACCTTGAATTTGCGTGGCAATTTCAAGTATGGCACTTGTTCAATCATGTAATCGCTCAACGCCGACACATAAGGGCTGATATCAAAGGTTTCGTGCAGATCAATACCTCGTAATACACTGGCAGCAAGATTCGTTGGGTTATCCCCACCAGCACCACGATTATAAATGCCATGTTCAGAACAAGCTTCATAGAGTGCTAATACCGTTTCCCCATTGAGTCGATGGAACTGAATGGATTGACCCATTGTAAAATGCATATGACCCAAATTGTAACGACGAATCATGTCGAACATGAATTTCATTTGATCTGGCAGAATGCGACCGCCCTCAAAACGCCAGCGACACATACTAGAGTTTCCACCACGCTCTGCATAACTGCCAAACTTACCAGATAAACCTTTATATTCCGCTACAGATATTTCCTTGTTATAAAATTTTCTTGTGATATTTTGAAAGTCCGAAAAATCGGACATTAACTTGTATTTTATATCTTCAGAAATCATATTTACTCCTTAGTCTATCCCTGTAATAATTAGTATACTATCACAATTTTTAATATAGATGAAAGCAATTTATCACACTTTATAAATATTCTTCATCAATTCTATGATTTTTACTTTTTATTACGCATATAGACCAACAATTTGGATATAGAGCACCTTACGACAAAAGCGACTAGTGCATGTACTAGTCGCTTTTGTTGCATATTTAATTTATATACCTATATGTATATACATATATTTATGCCCCTTGTTTTATTTCTTCTGCATCAAGTTCATTAAAGGCACTTTCATCAAAGGTTCCCATGATTTTATCTACCACGATAGCATTACTCATAGTACCACTAACATTAAGCATTGTACGGCCCATGTCGATAATTGGGTCGATAGCCAATACTGGAGAAATAGAAGTGAAGAATGCACCAAGACCTGTACCAGAAAGGGAAACAGATGCTGCCATAGTAGCAGTACCTGGTACGCCTGCGATACCAACAGAACCGATAGCGATGACGATAACACTCATGATGTACATTGTTACATCCAAAGGAACTCCTGCGATATTAGCAATGTACACTACGCATAAACCAGGGAATACGCCGGCGCAACCTTGCATACCAGCTGTTGTACCAAAACTACCAACTGTATTAGCTGTTGTTGCATTAACACCCAATTTAGTAGTCAAAGTTTCCACTGTTAATGGCAACACACCCATACTGGAGCGAGATGTAAAGGCCAAAACCAATGGCGCTTTTGCTTTTTTAAAGTACGTAATAGGATTTACACCAAATACAGTAAGCAAAATTGCTTGTACCACCAACATAACGATGATACCAACATAAAGCAATACTACGAACAAGCCCATATCAATAACAGCTTGTAAACCTCGTTGTGCCAATGTGGAAGCTAACAAAGCAACTACGCCATATGGCATCAATCCAATAACAAAATCTGCCACCCAAGAAATAATGAGATGTAATTCATCAAACAATTTAGTGAAGTTAACAAGTTCATTAGTACCAGTTTGTTTAATCAAACGTGCAATGCCGCCAATGATAACGCCAAACACAACCACAGCGATAACATTTGTATCCGCCATTGCTTTCACAGGATTACTTGGAATCAATGCACGGAATGTATCGATAACAGGTTTTACTTCACGCATTTTAGCATTACCTTCTACAGGATCAAGACCTGTCCCAAGGCCAAAGGCGCTACCTAATGCCAAACCAACAATAGCTGCTACAGCTACCATACCAAGGTTTGTAGATAACATCGCTACCACTAATTTTTTTAGATTTGTTCCTTGAGTCATATTAAGAATAACATGAACAATAGAAATGAATACCAATGGGATAACAAGCATGCGGATCAAGTCAATGAATCCACCACCTACTAGCAAAAACCATTTGGTGCTTTCTTGAATGTAAATGACCTTCATTGGATCATTAGGAAATCCAGCCAAGATTTGAATAGCAATCCCCAATACAGCACCAATAATTGTACCCGCGCCCACTAATGTACCAAATGATACACCTTTACGTTGCAATGCATATACGCCAAACAATGCCAAAATAAATACAATTACAATAGCAACTGACAGTGGATTACTAAGCATTAGAAATTCTTTAAAAAACGGAATATCCATGTTTAAAACTCCTTCCAAAATTACATTTATTATATCCATACTCTAATTATAGGATTTAACGCTATACATAGTATAGCATAGATTCCTAATTATACAAGAGCGGATATAGATATTTTTCAATATATTCTCATGCGATAATATATTTTAATCTCTAATTTTCATATTCTATAATAAAGGTTAGAGGAGGTCATCGTTTATTATAGAGCCAATTTTCAATTATACCGTCAATAAAAATGGCCCTAGCATAGCTAGAGCCATTTTTTATATAACAATTCATAGAATTGTTGAGGGTTATGTAATTAGTCTACCAAGATATATGTTACTTGAAGTGGACCATGAGCGCCGTTTACACGAATCAACTCGATATCGGCGGTATTGGAA
Source organism: Negativicutes bacterium (assembly GCA_009929605.1). GTDB lineage: Bacteria > Bacillota > Negativicutes > Veillonellales > Veillonellaceae > Veillonella > Veillonella absiana. Next base: position 59,385 of record SAAC01000005.1, on the reverse strand, counting down.
GGACCAGAAATCAACACCACATTAGCAGGGAAGTTTGCTGGATCTTCTTTTTGCATAGCGCCTAACATTTCAAAAGCTTGTGTTGTACGAGGCATAATGCTGTCTGTTTTCAAGATAGCAATATGTGTATTTGGTAGCAAGCTGATAGCACGACCGCTGTCGATTGTACTAGGTTGTACGATGGATGCTGTTTCAGCTAAACCACCGATAGCAAATGTAATACCTACTGCAGAATCTTGTGCTGCCATAATATTAGCTTCACGACCTTTTGACGCATCCCATTGTACATAGGATCGAGCATCACTCTTATCAGCAGCAAAGGCTTTATCTAAACCATATTGTTCAACTTCTGGAACATTAGGGTAAATAACTTGACCATTTCCCCAGTCTTCGATAGTTTTAATAACAGTTTCAGCCAATTTATCTGGTGTTGTATTTACATATTTTGTGCCATTGCGATCACATTCTTCTTTAAACATAGTAATGATTTGGTCACGACTCAAATCACTATACATAGTTTCTTGAGGACCTTTACTATAGTCAAAGTCAGGTACGCTAGTAGGGCAAGCGCCGTTATCTCGGCCTAATGCACGAGATAAACGTCCGATGAATTCATTACGTTTAGCTGCATCCATTATTTTTTCTCCTTATTACGTTTCTTTTCATGTTCGGCATAGACATCACGGAATTTCTTAATGGATAATGTACCCATTTCTTTAGCTTGAGTCCAACCACCAAGAACTGGTAATACTTTTGTCCATTCAGGCATATTACCTTCATTATTAGCAATCATTTTCATGCCGATAGCACCAGCTTTTGTACCAAGGTCAAACAAGGTAGCATTGCTAAATACTTTTGCTGCTGCTGTATAAGCTGCTTTTTCCGCTGCTGGACGAGTTTTTATTACGTCAGCTTGAATTTCACGATGTTTCATTAACAATTCGTGAAGTGGAATTGCTACTGGACAGTTTTCAGTACATGCACCACAAAGAGTAGATGCATAAGGAAGATCGCCAGCTACTTCGTAGCCTACGAATAATGGAGTCAATACAGCACCCATTGGTCCTGGATATACAGAGCCATAACCATGTCCTGTAATATGACGGTATACTGGGCAGATATTCATACATGCACCACAACGGATACAACGTAACATATCTTGGAATTCACCACCCAAAATACCAGAGCGACCATTATCAACAATAATGATATGAGTTTCTTCTGGACCATCAGCTTCGCCAGACTTAGCTGGACCAGTCATCATGGAGAAGTAGTTAGAAATTTTAGCACCTGTAGCAGAACGTGTTAGCATTTCCATCATAATATCAAGAGCTTTGAAGTCAGGAACAATACGTTCTGTACCTACAAAGATCATTTGAGTTTTAGGAATAGAGCTAGACATACGACCGTTACCTTCGTTGGAAACGATAGTACATGTACCACTTGCAGCTACGGCAAAGTTACAACCATTAACACCAACGTCAGCTTTAAGGAAGCGTTCACGTACGAGTTTACGTACAAAATGAGTCATTTCTTCTGGATCCTCTGTGCCAGTGTAGCCCAATTTTTCTGCAAATGTTTTACGAATTCTTGTACGTTCAAAGTGCAATGCTGGAACTACGATATGAGACGGTGGATTGCAATCAGCTGTTTGCAAAATAAATTCTGCTAAGTCAGTTTCATTTACTTCAATGCCAGCTTCTTCAAGCACTTCATTTAAAGCAATTTCTTCTGTAAGGATTGTTTTAGATTTAACAATCATCTTAGCTTCTTTTTTTCTCAAGATTTCGAGAGCAATGCTAGTAGCATCCTTGTCATCATCTGCAAAGTATACGTGAGCACCAGCTTTTTCTGCGTTTTCAGCAAATTGACTTACATAGTAGTCCAAATTGTTCAATACATGGTCACGAAGAGATGCCGCTTCTGCACGGAAATCTAACCATTCAGGAACTAAACCAACTACATTATTACGTTTTTCATAAAACACGTCTTGTGCTTTCATGATTGCTTTTTGAGCAAAATCATTAGCTAAACATTCTTTAATACGTGTTTTGTAGGGGCGATTGTCATATATAAGTGCCATGTCGTCTCCTCCTTAACGGCAGTTCAAGATTTCAGCAATATGCATAGCCTTGATGCGACGATTGATAACTCCTTCTTTATGAAGACGATCAAGCATACCAGCCATGTTCATCAAACAAGCTTGGTCAGAACCAACGACAACGTTAGCACCAGTACCAGCGATTTCCATTGCTTTTTCACGACTCATTGCTTCAGACAATTCGGCATTTTTCACGGAGAAAGTACCACCGAAACCGCAGCAACGATCTTTGCGAGGAAGATCAATAAGAGTCAAATCTTTTACGTTAGACAGTAATTTGAATGGAGGTTCTTTAATCCCCATCAAACGAGTAACATGACAAGATGTGTGATATGTAATTGTCTCGTTGAAACGAGCGCCTACATCTTCCACACCCAATACGTTAACGATGAAATCTGTAAATTCATAGACTTTACCGCTCAAACGATCTGCGCGTTCCAACCATTCTGGTTGATCTTTAAGGAAATGATGATATTCATCACGAATCGCAAATGCACAAGAACCAGACATACTAACTACATACTCAGCATTTTCGAAGCATTCGATAGTGTTCTTGATAGCGCCCATAGCCGCTTCATTATAACCAGAGTTAGTAAACATCTGACCACAACATACTTGTTTCTTAGGAACTGTTAACTCACAGCCTAAGTTTTCAAGTACGTGTACACCAGCCATTCCAACATGTGGGTAGAACATGTCAATCAAACACTGTTGGAAAAAATGAATTTTCATTTTAACACCCTCAACTTTTCTAGTACTTAACTTAAAAATATAATTGAAACGGAAAAATCCGTCCGACTTCTAACCATCTAAAGAAAGAGTACTGTTTCTCTAGACTATTTGCTTATAATTATAAAAAAGATACGCATAAAAGTCCAAACAATTGCTATATTGGCAAAACTCTAGGCTCATGATGTATTGTTATTACAAAAAGTCATTCATAAATGTAATTATATATATATATCATTTTTTTTGATATCACTTTATAACTTCACCATTTCAATACAAGCAAGCATTTTTGAGAATTTATATCATTTAACCATTTTTATTTATTACGGCTATAACTTTTATTTTTTTTATAATTTCAAAGTGGGCCTACTATTAAACCGTCAAAAAATACATTAGATTTGCCTATATATTACTTTTACTTATAGTAGTGATATACCTGTAAAAGTGATATAATTTAGAGTATATTAATACAGCTTGAAAGGAGCCTATCATGAAAATTTCCAATTTATCTCTAGCCCTTACTCTTGCACTTACTTTAGGAACTACATTTACAGTAGCCCATGCAGAAACTGCAAGTACATCTAATACGCCATATGCTTACGTTAAAGATACTGATGCTATAGCAAAAACAGCAACACCTGTAACATTGTCCAGCATCAAAGCAGACCCTACGTCTACAACAATGCAAGACAATTCTACTGAAACAGTTTCTAATGAAAGCCAAAATAGTACTCTAATAGCTGCACAAGCAGCAACGTCTACAGCTACATCCACTATAGCTAACGAAAACTCAACTACTGTAGCAACTACAGAAAAAGTAACAGCAGATACTAAAACAGCTGCAAAAGCTACAGCACCACTTATCAAAAAAGAAGATCTACCAGCTGGCGTATATACAGACACATTATCCCATTGGTCTAGAACACCAGTTCAATACATGAGTAATAAAGGGTATATCTCTGGATTTTCTGACGGTTCTTTCCAACCTAATGAACCAATTACACGTGAACAAGTAGCTGCTATTTATAGCAAAATCTTGAAATCAAAAGTATCCGAAAAAGAATTATCCAAGCTAACCACAAAGGCACAAGATGTGACTTACTCTGACGTAACTAATGATCAATGGTCTGCAGAACCTATCACATTAGTTAGCGCAGCAGGCATAATGGAAGGTACCTCTAAAACAAACTTTAAACCAGCCGAAACATTAACTCGTGAAGAATTTGCAGTAACTGCTGCAAATCTCGCAAAAGAGTTGAACCTAAAAAGTAAAAGTAAAGTTGATAAAGTAACATTCAAAGATGGTGCTAGTATCAATAAATCCGCTAAAGCGTCCATCGATACATTAGCCCGAGAAGGTTTCATTGCTTCTGGTGATTCCGTAATGTTCCGTCCTACTGGTGAAATTTCTCGCGCTGAAGCCAGCGCCATCTTGTACCGTATGGTGAGCAATAATCCAATCAAAGTAAGCGAAAAAACTACCGCTGATGGCGCTAGCACAGCAACTGTAGCAGAAACGACAAATCCAGCTAAAGTTGATAATATGACAGATTCAACTAACACAACTGCTACCCCTACACAAAGTACTTCAAAATCCACAAAAGCTACCACAGTTGCTGCATTAACAGAAAAACAACAAGTATCATTAGAGGACAAAGTATTCACTGAGCTCAACAAATTATATAAAACGCCTGAAGATTTCCAAAAATATGGCGTAATGTATTGGAGAGATAACACATTGCATGTGGCCTTGAAATCTGATACAGATATCGCAACAACCCAAGCGAACCTAGCAAGCCGCAACGATTCCACTATCAACAAATACGTTTTCGTTGAACCATCCCAATATAGTCAATTAGAATACGATACTATCGATTCTAATTTCCGAAAATACTATGCAACACACGAAAAAACCGGTCAAATTTTAGCAACGTTCCCAGATGTAGAAAACAATCAATTATACGCCGTTGTATCTACAGCGACTGCTACTACACAACAAAATGTTGTAAAAGCATTCGGGGACAAAGTAAAAATGTCCGTTAAACATTAATGGAGCTCAACTATGAAGTTATATTCCTATAAAACAGTAGCAATCCTATGCACATTAGTATTGCTCGGTTCTACGTCTATTGCCATTGGGGCTCAAGTAGGTTCCTACGGTGATATAAAAACTACACTCACACCAAGTCACTCGATTCAGGATGTACGTCCCTATATTTTTTCTGATGTTCCTGCTGATTTTTGGGCAGCTACCTCTATTGCGGTTATGACAAAGGAACATGCTATCAATGGTTATTCCGATGGCACATTCAAACCAGATCAACCGTTAACACGTGAAGAAGCGGCAGCCTTATTCGCCAATATCATAGGGGATACACCAACAGTAATGTTATCTAGTTCCTTTAACGACATCACATCTGACCGTTGGTCTGCTCTAGCTATCGAATCAGTAGCCCAGAAAAATATTATCAGCGGTTATGGTGATAATACCTACCATCCCGAAAAATATATGTCCCGCCAAGAATTTGCTGTAGTCGCTGACAATTATTTACACTATTTAGGCTACACTACGGATGACCCTACTATTCTTGATGACTATGCATACGGTGACCAAAAATTCGTTGCCCCTTGGGCACAAGATGCGGTGCGTGAATTAGCTAGTTTTGGATTCCTTATGTATGATAAACACTCTTTATTCAATCCTGAAAAATACATCACTCGTGCGGAAGCTACAGAAATCACATTCCGTATGACTCATACAGAGCAGGCTTTAACCTTCCAAAACACACTATATAAACAAAAAGCTGAAAATAATGCTGTTACAATGATTAATAAGGCTCTCGGTTATGATGGGGACTTTACAAAATTCCGTAATAATGGCGCTATGTTCTGGAATAATGAAAAACTCTATATCACCGCTACTAATACGAAGGACGTAAAAAAATTGACTGATGCACTATCAGGTGATTCCGTGCTTTCAAAAACAGCAGTGGTCAGCCAAGGCAAGCATACACAAGCTTATTTTGATGAATTACAAAACCAAGCAACTGATTTGTACTCATCCCTTGAACCAAATGGTAAGGTTTTATCTGTTGTGCCTGATTTAACGGCATCTACCCTCACTATTACAGTTGACGAATTATCTTCCAATACTGAAAGTGTCGTAACAAAACAATTTAACAAGCAAGTATTAATTCAATTACCACCTATGGATCAATCTAAATGGAGCCAACCAATCCATTTTCCATTAAACCGTGGTGTAGATTTACTAAAATAATATAACGTAATAAAGGGCGACCCCAGAGACATTCTCTGAGGTCGCCCTTTTTCATACAATCATACAACAGTTCTGTTACAACACTTGCAGATAGACATCTACACTGACTGTTTCCCCACAATCAATAAGATAGTATTCAATTATTCACTACAACGATACCATTACCCGTTATAAACAACGTTAATTATTTCACTGTTTTCCCAGTGACACCACTAATAGCATCCTTATTACGCAAATCTCCCACTGGCACATATACTGTACCTGCGCTGTGCGGTGTGACATCTTCTTGTTGCAGAATCATCACAGTTTGATTACCTTCTACCACATAGAATTCACTAGGCACTTTTTCCACGCCGGTGAAAGCACTGCCTAATTGTGTTTTTACATCAGCATTATTGTCAATTGCTTGATTCAACTCTGTAGCGTTAATACCACCCATATCATAGAGAGATAATTGACGCCCAGTTGTAGTATTGAATGTAAAACCTTTCACGTAATTTACACCGTTAGCCGCTTGATCTTGAATCATATAAGAGTGAATCAATAGACTCAAAATACCATCGCTATCACGTTTTACATCATAGTACATGATAACATTAGTTTTATTTTCTTCAGTACTATTCAATTTTTCTACATTATTTTGGACTTTAGATACATATTTTTTTATAGTATCATTAATGTTTTTCTCCACAATACCACTTACAGAGGTTACTGTAGGAAATACGATATCCAAATGGTCCGTCACGGCCTCAGTAGAGGATATACCAACTTGTTTACGCTCAAAGTAAGCATTTGCATCGGGTGCCACTACTGATTTAACATCACGCACCGCACGACCAGCCACATCACGCATCATACGATTTTGTTCAGGGCTAGCTGTACTAGATACCCGATATGCTAAAGAATTATGATCTGCATATTGGGACGTACCTTCATCAGCTGGCGCTAAAGCTTTTAACGCTGCCTCTTGTGCATCTTGTTCTGCTTGTTCCTCAGGGGTTAGTTCTTTAGAATTAGCAGTACTTTTTTTTACACTTTTTACTGTATCTGTACCTTTAGATACAGAGGCATCAGTATTAATAGTACTTCCAGATGCTTCTGTATTAATGGTACTTCCGTCAATAATTGGAATAATGTACCCATCTTTCGCAACAGGCACAGTGTCTGCACTAGCAACGAACACACTAGCGGATAACGCTGCTAGAACGCATAATGTAACAGTCTGTTTTAATCTCATGATTTTACCTCATTATTTCTCTTGTTCTTCTTTCATAGCAAGAGCTTCTGCTTTATCGAATTTATGAGTTACTACAAGGCGAATCATATAAATAGCCACTGCAACAAATGCTGCAAGGCCAAGCCATTCAGCAGTGCTTTCAAATTCAGGACCTACTAAGGATAGAGGTGCTTCGCTACCGCCGGAAGTAACTGATAATACAATAATAACAGCAATAATAACACCAATCAAGCTTTCACCAACGATTAGGCCAGACGCGAACAATACACCACGACGGTTAGATTGTTCCACATCAAGATCTGCTAATTCACCACTGCGTTGACGAGCTTGTTGTACAAGGTAACGACCTACGAAGTAGCTGATTACAGAACCCATAACTAGAGGCATTTCCAATGTTGGTGGCAAGTAAATGCCCATGCCAATAGCTAATGGTGGCAAGGAAAGTGTAGCTGTAGTGCTTTTTAGAATTAAGTTTACAATAATTGCAACGATACCAACGCCAACGCCAATCAAGATATATGTCCAGTCAAGACTAGAGCTGAAGATACCTTGTGCGATTGTTGTCATCAATGTAGCTTGAGGCGCAGATAATGCTTGAGCAGCATCCATTTCTGCACGAGGCATAGCACCTGTAAAGCCATACGCTTGATACAACAAATTAAGAACTGGAGCAATGGCAACGGCGCCCACAACGCTACCAATTAATAATGCTACCTGTTGTCTCCAAGGAGTAGCGCCAACTAATTGACCAGTTTTCAAATCTTGTAGGTTGTCGTTAGAGATTGCCGCAATACATACAACTACGCTAGTCATGAACAAAGCCATAGCTGTTGCAAATTGTACACCTGCTTGTGTAGCAAATAAATCATTTGCTGTAGCAATACCATATACAACCAAAGAAGAAATAATGATACCAAGAATACCGATACCAGAAATTGGGCTCGCACTTGTACCAATCAAGCCAGCCATGTAACCACAAGCTGCAGCTACGAAGAAACCGATTAATAAAGCAATAATAATCCCAACAACTACTAATGTCCACATTAAACCTGCGCTAATTGGAACTGCGCTAACAAAGGAATAGAAACATACAACTAATCCTAAAATAATTGCGATGAATACACCCAGAACTGTTTTTGGTGTCATGTCTGTATCCATACGATGTGTATCGCGATCTTCAGCACTCATATTCATGTTTTTCACAGAAATTCTCATGCCTTCTACGATTGGTTTAGTTAATGTTAACAAAGTCCAAATCGCTGCAATACCAATTGTACCAGCACCAATAAAGCGTACTTTAGATTTCCATACGGACATAGCGAATTTTGTTGCGCTATCACCATCCATAGGAAGGATATTTGTTAAATATGGTACAAAACCGCCCCATGCGATAATCATACCAATCAAGATTGCGATACCACTGGCAATACCGATCAAATAACCAGCACCCAATAACGCCATAGAAAAGCCCATAGGGAATTGAGTTGTACCTTTACCTACTGCAAACCAGAAACTTGTTTCAGCAGCTAATATACGGAAACCGTTCGCGCATAAACTAATAAAACCTGCAATTAAACCACCGTTAACGATATCACGCATACCAGAAGAAGATTTACCGTCTACTTCGTCGCTGTGGCTACCTACTTTCAAAATTTCTGCTGCTGCACGACCTTCAGGATATGGTAAATCACTATTAACTACCATCGCACGACGCAATGGGATAGTGAATAATACCCCTAAACAACCACCACACGCGCAAAGCATAAAGGTTTGCCAGAATGGGAATCCTTGCCAGTAACCAAGCATTAATAGACCTGGTAACACAAAGATTACCGCAGACAGTGTACCCGCTGCTGATGCTTGTGTTTGCACCATGTTGTTTTCTAACACGTTAGAATCCTTGAAGAGTCGAAGGATTGCCATTGAAATAATGGCTGCCGGAATAGAGGACGAGAACGTCAACCCTACCTTCAAACCTAAGTATACGTTGGATGCTGTAAAGATGACTGTAATCAATACACCTAATAGCATGCCACGCATCGTAAGCTCCGGCAAATGAAGATCATGGCTCGTAAAGTCATGTTTCATAGAACTTACCTCCTCGTATAAATATATGGACACTATAATTTTATATCACTGCATGTTAATTGACAATACATTTTTGTCTTTTCTGTGTATACACAATTATTTATTTGTATTGTATACACATACATCCATCAGTAGTGTACATTTTATATATTTGCTTTTTTAATAACCTATCTGCATATGAAGCAAGCATTATATGAAAACAGGATGCAGCGTTACATTGATACATATAGTGCAACTCACAGGACTTATCACGCTATATATCATATCTAGTAGGATAGACATACCTATTAAAACTTCAGATGAACAAACAGAAAGCATCCTCGTACAGGCCTTGTACGAGGATGCTTTCTGTTCATTATGCAATTATTTCTTATTCGCCATACATCTTTTTAATGATTTTTAGTAAGCCTCGTATGGCAAACCACATTGCAACTACCTCTACAGCTTCAGGAACAGAGATAGGAGTTTCTAATTCAGCCTTAATACTTTCGATCCGCATCTTTAAACTGCACAATGGTAATTTCCCGAGGACAGTCTACTCGAACAGGGTACCAATGGCCGGTGCCATTATTAACATAACCTTGAGACTCGCCATCAGAGTATCTCCCTTTCCAGTACGGCGTACCAAGGGGAACTAAGCTTTGACCACCGATAACAATCTGACCACCATGAGTATGACCGGATAGGGTCAATGGAATTTTACGAGCAAAGGCTTCTTCAAAGAATTCAGGATGATGCGCCAAGAGAATGACAAAAGCATCCTTTGGAATGCCATTCAAGGTTTCATCGAGAATCAATTCACGATTGGATTTTTTACGTTTCAAATCATAATCAACGCCAGCAATATAAACTGGGCGCGGACCATCAAAAATTTTAACATGCTGATTCACGAGCACACGCATTGGCGTTTTTGTACGGAATGTTTCCAAAATGAGCGGTGCATCGCGGAAATATTCATGATTACCGATAATATAATCGATACCATCAGGGACTTGTTTAGCAAAATCTTTTATCTTTTCAGACAATTCTGGGAGCCAGTCAATTTTATCAATCAAATCACCTGTGATGACAACCCGGTCCGGCTTTTCTTTCAAAACGAGATTCACAATGATGTCAAAATCGTCCAAATCGATACATGGACCTAAATGAACATCGCTAATTTGCGCGATTTTATAATGTCGCAACGCATTCGGCAAATTTTTGTACCTGAACGTTTCATGAGTGACCTTAATTTCACTTTGCCCTCTGAAAGCGGCATAAGAGGCACCCCCGATGGTAGCTGCAGGAATAGCCACTGCTGCGGTTTGAAAGAATTTACGACGGCTAGAACCCATCTCAGGTTCGACAGATTTACTATTTCGATTAACTAGCCATTGTATACCCACCATTACAAGTAATACAGGTATAGCAAGCAATATCCCCATCATAAAAGCATACGTCTCCGTACGGAGTAATTGTAATGGTAAGTAACTGCTCGTACCAAACAGTTCCACTTGATTGATAATAAAATGTCGCATGGATACACCGAGTCCAATCACCACTACAATATAGCCAAGCCACCACCATATTTTCTTTTCAGGCTGCAGGAGTTTTAACACCAAGTACCAAAACCCTGTCAATCCTCCTACCACTATCAAAACGATGACCACATTAAAAATCATGCGGATCGTCATTGCGTCTAATGTCATTTTATTTCCTTTATTTACATAATTCAGTTAACTTCCCGTGCGGCCCCGCCCAAGTATATGTAGCAAACTCTAATCGTGGTAAAAGCATGTAATCAGCAGGCAGCTTTGTTTGAATAGCAGCAATCTGTTCCGCATCAGAACCACGCCAGATAAGAGTCCCTCGATAAGTCTTCATCTCCCATTTCCGATGAGAGAACACATGGGTTAATTCACGAACCATCGTTGAATCTAGTTTTAGTTCAAAACCTAATGCACCTAATAAATCCTTTAACTGACTTTCACCGGCAGAAAAATCAGAGGCCTCCGCAGAAGGGAATTCCCACATGGAGCGGAGCAAACCCGTGTTGGGCCGTTTATGCAGCAAATAGTAATCACCTAGCTGCACCAAGCCCACCACGAGAGGAATGGTAATGGATTTTGTTTTCTTGATACGCACCGGTAAATTAGCAGTAGTGCCATTGGCATAGGCCTCACAGCTGGAGTTGATAGGACAATCACTGCAACGTGGAGATTTCGGAATACACACAGAGGAACCAAAGTCCATCAAGGATTGGTTAAAATCGCCTGGTCGATCATGCGGCAATGTTTCCTCCACGAGAGCGGTGATTTTTTTCTTGCCCACCGTGCCAAGAATATCGTCATTAATATTGTACAATCGCGCGTAGATGCGAAGTACATTACCATCTACGGCCACCTCTGGCAAATTATAGGCCATAGACAATACCGCGCCCGCCGTATAGGCGCCGACGCCCTTGAGGGATTCCATAGACTTGCGGTCCTTGGGCACCACGCCACCATAATTGGACACTACCTCTTGCACGCCAAGGCGCAAATTTCGAGCTCGGCTATAATAGCCTAGACCTTGCCATGCATGAACCACCTCGTCCTCGCTAGCCTCAGCCAACGCCTCAACATTAGGAAATAACTGCATCCAATTATCATAATAGGGCTTCATCGCCTCAATGCGCGTTTGCTGAGACATAACCTCGGACACCCAGATTTTATAGGGGTCCCCCACGCCACGCCAAGGCAAATCGCGTTTATTCACATCATACCAATCAAGCAACTGCTGAACCCACTTGGGCTCCTGCGTTGCAGTGTTAGTTTTGCTCACTATAAATCCTCTGTATTTTCTTCTATATACGCATCGATGCGGGCCACGAGTTCGCTCTCCATGACCTCATCGACGATATTTAATTTCATCAAATCCACGCCAGAATTATCGCGATCAAACGCAATAATTCCCACTAATTTATCACCCTTGAGTAGCTGTGGAATCCATTCGCGATCCCCGGACCACATATGCTCGTAGGGAATTTCATCTATTAGAATCCATCGTGATTCCATTTCATCTGTTTCTTTCACATCTCCTGTGAAAGTCCGCACCACATAGGTGTAACTAATATGTGTCAACGTCTCATCAAAAGGGAATTGGAAGTCAAAAAGAGCTACACATTCTAAATCCTGTGGGTTCGCCAAGAGACCAGATTCCTCATATAATTCACGCACTGCACATTGTCGGAACGTTTCTCCAGGCTCGATTTTACCACCAAAACCATTATATTTCCCTTGTCCAAATCCACGCTTTTTACAGCCTAACAATATTCGATTATGTTCATCTATCGGAAAAACCAAGGTTGTAGGTCTCATAGTGCCTCCTAAAAATTATGCTTACTATTCATTATATATCTATTTATTTCTATACGCTATCCATAATAGAAAGTATTTAGTATTCCAATTTCAGCTAATACTATTCAGTTTATTTCATACTAAATTTCGCCTTTCATCACCGCGAAAGCAGTTATTTATGGTATTATTAAAGGTATACATTAAGTTTTTTATGATACAAATTTGTGAGGTACTATGAACGAACCATTGATATTCGATATCGCTCTTGGACGTACAAAACCTTTTAGTATGACAAATTCTGCCATTCGCTGTCCCTTTTGCGATGTAGAAAATTTAACAAATATATTGGATAAAAAAGGCCATATGATTTGGCTTATGAATAAATACCCAGTTCTAAAAAATACTTGGCCCACGCTAATCATTGAAACCGATGATGATCAAGGTGAATTCTCCCTATATTCTCATCAAGAAGCGACAAAAATTTTAAGCTATTGCATAAAAAAATGGCAAGAAACCATGAGTTCTAAGGAGTTTAAATCGGTTTTACACTTCAAAAATCACGGCCCTATGTCCGGTGGATCTATTCGCCATCCGCATAGTCAAATTATAGGATTGCGCGATTATGATTATCGTGAAGATGTAATGAGCCAACATTTTGAAGGCTGGCTTATGTACGAGGATCAGGATGTTACAATAACACTATCTCAAAAACCATTAATTGGATTTTTTGAGTATAATATCCGCTTCAAACCACTTGCCTCTCGTAGCCAAGTTACATTGCGCCTACAGCAAACCTTACAATATTTGCTCAATACCATGGCAAAGCGTTCCCAATCATACAATTATTTCTTTTACAACATCGAAGATGGATATTATTACATTAAGGTTGTACCGCGCTATGTAACGACACCACTCTACGTAGGTTACAAAATCGTCCAAACTTGCGACGATGCGCGCGCGGAACTCATCAAACAAGAGCTCAATACTTATTTAAAATAGCAGAATATCTTTTTGCTCCAAAATTATAAATATATTATTTTATGCTAAATCTGGTTAGCGCTAACCTGCGTTCAACCTAGATTACGTCATTTACCTACGAGGTTTTTTTATGAAAGTTTTTGCCATCGGCGATCTTCATTTATCTGGCAATCCGCCGGCAAAACCGATGGATGTGTTCGGCCCCCATTGGAGCAATCACTGGGAAAATATTCAGAAAGATTGGCGTAGCCGAGTGACAGATGAAGATATCGTCTTTATTGTAGGCGATATTTCTTGGGCCCTTCGCCTAGAACAAGCCCTCTTTGATTTACAAGAAATCATGGCCCTTCCCGGTCAAAAATATATGATTCGTGGTAATCACGATTATTGGTGGTCTAGCGTCAAAAAAATGGACACAGCTACGAATAAGGGCATTACATTTTTACAAGGCCATAGCGTAATTGTACCATTTACAAGTAATGCTAGTGTATTCACTAATTCCGCAAGTGATGCTAGCGTACCTGACAATTTAGAGACGCTCTCCATACCTATCTCAAGCGGAGGAACTATTGCCTTTGGCGGTTCTCGTGGTTATCTCTGTCCTAACGATTCTGCCTTCAAGGAGGAGGAGGACCGTTCCATTTACGAACGAGAACTCATGCGTACCGAGGCTGCTCTTCAAGAAATGGGAGATACAGATATGAAGATTCTCTTACTACACTATCCCCCATTCAATGATTGTAACGAAGCCTCTGGCTTTACGGAATTAATTGAAAAATATAATGTAAAGCACTGTATATTCGGCCATTTACATGACCAAATATCTTTTAAACGTATCGTATCTAATTGGCGTGATACCCAGTTACATCTCGTATCCGCCGATTATATGAATTTCACATTGAAACAGATTTTATAACACTTGTGCTATTAGATTAAAATTCATAGTGCAAACTACTATTTAAACACATTCTAGGAGACCCCATGAGTCGCATTCACCAAGAACATCTACAAGCTGGCTATATCTTTGGCGATCCAGCGAACCAAGAATATATTTACCTCCCTGCCGGCGAAGTCAGTGCGGAGAATCCTCTCGCCGTTATGGAATCCCCAAAAGGTCGTGTGGACTTAACACTACCTGAGGCTATTCACATGATTGATAAACTCACGCTAAAACGCTGTGAGCATCCTACATTAGGGAAAAAATCCTTTTAATACAACAAAGCCACTGATTCGGTTTTATCCGGTCAGTGGCTTTATGTATTATATTTAAGTTATGCAAAGCATTTATTACGTTCATTTAATGATGACCCCAATGAGCGGATACTCACCTAAACGGAAACTATTATCCTAGGAACCCGCCATGTCCCATGGCAATGCAATCCTCTTTTGTAATTTCATCATCAGCAATAAGTCGTGGCACCAATGCATCAAAGGCACTTGGTTTGCTGAACAGAACGCCACCAGGTACGCCTAGAATTGGTGTACCATCTGCAGCGTAAGCGATGCACACCATGGAACCAGGCAATACTGGCAATCCATAGGTTACAACGCGTTCAGCGTATCGGGAGATGGCGCCAGGTGTTAAATCATCAGGATCTACACTCATCCCTCCAGTACAAAAAATAATATCAGCTCCAGCGGCTTTCACCTTTTCAATGGCCGCTACGATATTATCCGTATTATCCATTACGATTTCGTGGGCGATTTTTGTTACACCGTATGGGGCGCAACGCTCTTCAATAATGGCCGTGAAAGCATCTTTAATACGTCCTTCAAATACTTCAGAACCGGTGGTGACGATACCCATTGTTTTACGAACAAAAGATTTTACATTTAAAATCGGTTCTTGATTCCAAATCTTACGAGCATCTACTACTTGTTCTTCCTCTAATAATAAAGGAATACAACGCATACCAGCTAATTTTTCGCCGGCTTTCACAGGAGAATTATTTAATTTTGTAACTATCGTCAATTCGCCGATGCTATTGATGGCATGCAAACGGTCCACATCAACCTTGAGCAAGCCGTCCACATCAGCAATGGCCTCGAGTTTACCTTGTGCCATATCGCTAGCATGCATATTAGATCCTGCAGCGATATCGAATAGAGCACGAGCCACGTCCTCCTCATGGAGATAGCCCTCGTCCTCTGGTTCCATAATATAAATATGCTCCTTACCCAAATCAAGCAAGGCTGGAATATCTTGTTCTGTAATGACATGACCACGACGGAACGGCGTGTCCTTCACCTCGCCAATCACAATACGCACAATATCATGGCACAGTGTTTGCCCCACTGCGTCTTGCACTGCAATTTGTTTCATAATAACCTCGCTATTCTATAACACTGCTCGGGTGATTAAAATCCCCACCCAACAGAGCAGTAATCCACCTATTAGTTGTATGCCACCATACATCAGCGCCTGTCCATATTGACCACCTAATAATAAATCCAATAATTCAAAGGCAAATGTAGAGAACGTCGTAAACGCCCCTAGACCACCTGCTACTAGCAAGAATCGAATCCATTCTGGCCAGTCCGGTCGCAATATATAAGCACCTAAACATAATCCAATGAGCAAACATCCTATTAGATTAACGACCATCGTTCCATACGGAAATGCTAGGCCTATTTTGTGCATCACACCTTCGCTAACATAGACCCGAAGTATAGCACCTAATGCACCACCGAGAGCAATGGCTAAAAATTTTTCCATAAAATTGTACACTTTCCACAAAAAGTATTGCAAATAAATCAAATTTTTGCATTTTTAGGGGTATTTTTGCATAAAATATGCTCATTTTAGACAAACTACTGATTAGACCCTAACGCACTATCTCAGTATACTATATTTACACAGAAGCATATAGATGACAAAGAAAAAACAACGCATGATTCAAAACAATTGTAACGCACCATGTAATCATTATTAGATCCAAGGAGGTTCAGTATGACAAAACCAAGTTTATCTTGCCCATATTTAAAAACAACCACCTATCAAACACCGGAAATGAAATTAAAATACCTTTGCTTGGCTCGTAAAATTTCTGCACTCCGCATGGCTGCAGCGCTTACACAAAAAGAACTTGCTAAGCAAGTAGGCATCAGCCGGAGCTATCTTAGCAAGTTAGAGTCAGGTGTTGGTATACCTGGAATTTCTATTGAAGTATTATTTAAATTAGCTGATGCTCTCGATGTAGACCCCGGTCAATTATTACAGATTAAGAGCCGTGACTATAAAGTCTGTGAAACCTATATGATTGCTCAGTATACAAAACATTCTAGACAACATAAAAGCCCCGACTAAAGTCGGGGCTTTTATGTTTGAGAAAAAAGAGAGAGAACATTTGAATGCAAATCAAATGTCATGGGGCTTTGGGGGATTGCCCCAGATATACTAGGAAGTATATCCAAAGAGAGTATAGCACAAATAAAATGTCCTTGTAAAGAGTACTTATTAATTAGTTTTACAAATGAACATATTTATGTAACTAATTAATGCATGTTTTTTACAACTAATTTTATACTTATAAAACTATATATAATCTACATCATTCTTTTTAATTATATTTAATTACATTTTTGCATAAACCTACATTTGTCCACTGTTAAAAAACATAAAAATGATTTTCTATAGAAATTTTACTAAACATAAAATATCTTTGTAAAACTACTACAAATTATAGAATAGATCTAGACTCCATAAATGAGGATATAATGCGGAGCCCATAAAATTATAATTCGGTTTTAGCTTCTTTAGCCCTTTCCGCAATTTCAGCAGTCGCCTTCTTAAACACAAAGGCATTCCGAATATGTAAACGCATAGCTGCTTCTGCAGCTTCACCATCATGATTTTCAATAGCTTGGATAATGTGATCATGCTCATCATCACATTCGCGCGTACGGCCAGAATTAAAAGAGCTGATGTACATATCACGGTTTACACGTTCGCGGAAATCAGCTAGATAATCTACTACACTATCATTTCCAGAGAATGTAGAAATCATAGAGTGGAAACGACTATTCACTTCTACACGTTCTCTTGCATCTTCGATACTATGCATCTCAATTGCTAATGTTTTTAACTCTTCAATTTGTTCCTCTGTAGCACGTTCAGCACAAAGGCGCGCACCTAAGCCTTCCATTACTTCGCGGCATTGGTACAAGGCAACGATTTCTTCTGGGGTATCACCTTTTACAGTTACACCTTTCCAAGGCACGATAACAACGAGGTTATCCTTTGCCAACTTACGGAATGCTTCACGTACTGGCGTAGCACTCACTTTTAATTGTTCTGCGATTTTTACTTCGTTCAACTTTTCTGTTGGTTGAAGATCACCTCGTAAAATAGCTTGCTTTAAGGTGATATATACTTGCTCACTTAATGGTAAACGTTCAATAGAATCTACTGCTTGTAATTTATACGCTTCTTTTTTAGCCACAATAATCGCTCACTTCTATCTAATCTAGACAAATGAAATTTACTATACTTTTCCACTTTCACTAAATGTGGAATACAGGTATAATATAAGGGGTAAGTATGTGCTAGAGGATATCTAAAACATCTATATGTGCACATCAATCTCATTATACGAACTGTACGTTTGACTGTCAATTTAACAGACAGTTTTATTTGATAGTTACTCATCAATCTAGAAGAGGTTTGCACCATGAGTCGTTGTTTGGTCATCATAAATCCCGTATCTGGTGGCGGTGCTGCGCGTCGATACGTTATGGAATTAGAGTGGAAGTTAAGCACTCTATTCGACACAATTGAAGTAAAATTTACCGCCGGTAATGGTGATGCCACTCGATTCGCTCGTGAGGCCACGGAAGCTGGTTTTAACGCTGTATTCTGTATGGGTGGTGATGGTACTGTTAGCGAAACTGTCAACGGTATCGCCCAAGGTGGGTTCAATACAAACTTTGGTTTCATTCCCGTAGGTACTGTAAATGATATGGCGCGGGCCCTAAATATCCCAAGACGACCTCTTGAGGCGATTCGTGCACTTTCACATGACAATATTCGCTCTATCGATATCGGCCATTGCAACGATCGCTATTTCTGTAATAACGTCGCTGCTGGTGTAATACCTAAGGTGGTAGAAGAAGTATCGCCAAAGGAAAAACAAATTCTAGGGCCGCTCGCCTATTTCTTGCGAGCTGGTCAAGCACTGTTTACCACCAAAGACTATACGTATCATATTGTTACAGAGGATCATGATTTCGTCTGTAAATCTCCCCTCGTCTTAGCATTACTGACCAATGTAGTATCCAGCTTTGAACGCTTTATGCCTAGTGCTAGCGTCGATGACGGTTACATGCGTATCATCATATTTAAAGAATATTTCATCATGGATATTTTAAGCGTTTTACCACTCATCATGAGCGGTTCCATTTATAACTCTAGATATGCTACGATTTTGAAAGTCCAGCAAGCGCGTATTGAATTACTATCCGATGTAGAAAATTTCCCAACCAATATCGATGGTGACAAAGGTCCTTGTATGCCCCTAGATATGAAGGTATTACCTGGCGTATTGCGTGTGTATGCACCAACAAAAAAATAGTTATATAAGCATATACTAAAGGTATAATGAATTACATACTTTTTTTGTCTACCAAAAAGGGATATATAGCAAGTTTAATTGCAAACTGTAAATACGTATTTATTAAAACTACATATTCAATAGAGGGGAGCTCTAACGAGCTGAGAGTAAGCAAAGCTTTTACCCGCAACCTGATTTGGATAATGCCAACGGAGGCCACTATGAAACTCACACGTTCACAATTAGCAGTTTATGTTATCACACCACCAACGTACCCAACTGGTCAAGAATTAGCCGACCAAGTAGAACAATCACTAAAGGGTGGCGCTACCATCATTCAATTGCGCCGCAAAGGATCCATCATTGACCCGAAAGATTCAACAAAAACGATAACCATAACACCTGAATTGATGCGTGAAGAGGCCCTATTAATTCAGGCACTTTGTAAACAATACAATGTGCCTTTTTTGATTGACGATAATGTACAGCTCGCCGCAGACATCAAGGCTGATGGCGTTCACATCGGCCAAGACGATATGCCGATTGCGGAGGCCCGCAAAATTCTAGGCGACGATGTTATCATCGGTCTCACTGCTAATAAATTAGACGACGCTATTCGTGCCTACGAGGAAGGCGCCGATTATGTAGGTTCTGGTGCCGTATTCGCAACAGGTACAAAAAACGATGCCACACCACTCAGTCACAAAGCATTCGAAACGATTTGTCGCAGTATCCCCATTCCTGTCGTAGCCATCGGCGGTATCACTGAGTCCAATATGGACCAACTCGATACAACTGGTCTTGCAGGATTTGCCATTATCAGCGATATTTTCAACGATGCGGATATCGAAACAAAAACATCTCGCATCGCCCAAAAAGCAAATCGTATGGTCCTCCCTCACACAGCCCTTACCATTGCGGGCAGTGATTCTAGCGGTGGTGCCGGCATTCAAGCAGATTTAAAAACGATGATGGCCCACCATGTGTACGGCATGAGTGCTATTACAGCATTAACCGCCCAAAATACTACAGGTGTTACATCTATTTTCAATACAACCCCTCAATTCCTAGGGGAACAATTAGATGCAGTATTCACGGATATTCGCCCTGATGCAGTAAAAATAGGTATGCTATCCACCAAAGAACTCATCCAAGTGGTTGCTGAAAAATTACGCCAATACGATGCAAAACCTGTGGTTCTAGATCCAGTTATGGTAGCCACCAGTGGGGCCCGCCTCATCGATGAAAACGCCCTAGATGCGTTGGTAAATGATCTATTACCACTGGCCACAGTAATCACTCCGAACATTCCAGAGGCAGAAATTCTTTCTCGTGAAAGTATAAAAACAGCCACCGATATGGAACACGCAGCAAAAACTATTTTCGATACATATGGTTGTACCATCTTACTAAAAGGTGGTCATACAATCAATGACGCTAACGATTTAGTCTATGATGCCAATGGTATTCACTGGATTACAGGCCAACGTATTCAGAATCCTAACACCCATGGCACAGGCTGCACATTATCTAGTGCAATCGCCTCTAACTTGGCCAAAGGATATCCCCTCCTCGAATCCATTGAACGTGCTAAACGCTATATCTCCCTTACATTGAGTGCTATGCTTGATTTGGGCCAAGGCAGTGGCCCGTTGGAACATGGGGTAAAGATTAAAAATGAATTATAGAAGATAACATAAAAAATCGGATCATTGCCATAACACAGCAATGATCCGATTTTTATATTACCTATATAATCAATAGTTACAATCTATAATAACCTCTTGCAAAACTCTATATCGAAATTTACAAATTCACTTCTAGACAATTAGATGTATCTTTGCTATACTTTTATTAAAGATATTAATTATCATTTCAAAAGTTAACAAGGAGGCTATCATGGCTTACACATTACCTGAACTACCTTATGATTATAATGCCCTAGAACCGCATATTGATGAAGAAACAATGCGTATCCATCATGATAAACACCATAATGCATATGTAACAAATTTAAATGCTGCAGTTGAGAATTACCCTGAATTAGCAACTAAATCTGTTGATGAATTAGTTGCAGACCTCGACGCAGTTCCAGAAGCAATTCGTACAGCTGTTCGCAACAATGGTGGCGGTCATGCTAACCACACTTTCTTCTGGGAAGTAATGGGCCCTAATGCTGGTGGTGCACCAACTGGTCCTATCGCTGCTGCTATTGACGAAGCTTTCGGTAGCTTTGAGGCATTCCAAGCTGAATTCAACAAAGCTGCGGCTACTCGTTTCGGCTCCGGCTGGGCTTGGCTCGTTGTAAACAACGGCAAATTAGAAGTCGTATCCACTGCTAACCAAGATACACCTGCTAGCGAAGGAAAAACACCTGTATTAGCATTAGACGTATGGGAACATGCCTACTACTTGAAATACAGAAACGTTCGTCCAGACTACATCTCCGCGTTCTGGAACGTTGTTAACTGGGACGTTGTAAACAAACACTACGAAGCAGCAAAATAAAACTTCACAAAACCTCAATATAAAACAAGGACTGCATTCTCCTCAACGCCGTCCTTGTTTTTGTATGTAATTGTGAAAATTCAAGCTATCTGCTATTTATATGCAATCCGCATTCAACGCAATGCTAATTTAATGTCCAGTCAGATTGAGTACTCTATATCTTAACAGCCTCTCGCAAACGGAAACTATAAATATAGCTTTCTTTTACTTTCATCCCCGTTAATCGTTCTAGGGCCTCTTTATAGAGTTCCATTTGTATTTTATAACGACTCACGAGTTCATCAGGGCTCTTGACGCGGTCCGTTTTATAATCCACCAGAACCCAAGCATCGCCCTCTTGGAACACCGTATCCACAATCCCTTGCAGGAACAGCTGCTCGCCGAACTCCAATGTTTTGTACACCCGTTGTCCATCAAAGAGCATACTGAATGGTAATTCTCGTTCCACACGATTTGATGAAACCAAGCGCTGTCCGAGATCAGAATGAAAAAATTCATACAAGGCCTTGTCATTGAGCAAGGCTCGTTCCTCCTTCGTAAAACGACCATTCCGAGTCAATTTATCGAGCATCGTTGTCATAGAATCTACTGTATACGTTTGCACTGGCAACCACTGCATCGCCTCATGCATCAACGTACCCCATTGCGCTCCAGTCACCTGCTCCGCATCATGTTCCAAGATCACTGGCTTACGGCCAAATATGGAATCTTGAACAGCTTGGTGAAAGTTCGGTAAATCAGTCTTTTCAGCATTTGAGGAAATAGTTTGATTAGCTTCAATATTTGTTGGAATAGTTTTATTAACTGCTACTTCTGTACTCACTACCTCCGTAGCCTCTACCGCTTCCAAATCGCGTTCTGCAAATCTTCGTTTTAATTCACTTACAGAGATTTTAGCAACCCGTTGCGTAGCCTCTTGGTATTCATAGTGGAAGTCAAATCGTTTGGCTATTGTCTCATCCAATGTGACCGCATTTACTGGTTCTAATGCACCCACGCGTGTCACCACATCGTCATCTACATCTACCTTACGATCTAATTGACCATAGTCAGCACCATTATGGAGTTCTACCTTGATTTTGCATCGCTTATCTAGCAAATCTAGATTTCCCACTGTTTCAGCTTCCACGATAGAGCGAATTAAATTACCCCCATCGAGATGACGAGCAAAGGCCATAATAATCCAATCTAGATAGGAGTTTGCCTTGGTAATTAAATCCTTCGGTAGTGATTGTTCTTCACAAGCGATAGCCGGTGCCCCTAGGGATTCTGCACGACCGTCTAATCCTTTCACAAAGCCTGTAAGAAATAATTTATCCCGTGCCCGTGTGAGTGCTACATAGAGAATACGCTGTTCCTCTGCTTTCAAAGCCAGTTCTAAGACACGTTTACTATAGAGCCAAGGCATAGATGGATAGACCACACGATACTCTGGATAGTACCCTTGTAAACCCATACCTGCTGTTTTGTGGAGCAGCATATTGCTACGCAAATCGAGCATATTAAACTGTTTTTGTATCCCCGATAGGAATACTACAGGGAATTCAAGACCTTTGGATTTATGAATGGTCATAATACGAACTACATTATCCGCCTCACTCACCACATTAGCAACGCTCAAATCTTGTCCCGCATCACGAAGACTTTCAATAAAGCGAAGGAATCTAAATAATCCTCGGAAACCTCCATTTTCGTAATCTTTGGCTCTTTCATAGAGAGCCATTACATTAGCACGGCGCACCAAACCATTCGGCATGGCCCCTACATAGTTTACATAATCCTTAGATTCATAAATATCCCACAGCAATTCAGCCACACCTTGGCGACGAGACAATGTGCGCCACCGTTCGATATCCGCCACAAATTGCGTGATACGAGTATCACCAGTTTG
Source organism: Negativicutes bacterium (assembly GCA_009929605.1). GTDB lineage: Bacteria > Bacillota > Negativicutes > Veillonellales > Veillonellaceae > Veillonella > Veillonella absiana. The sequence goes on along the minus strand of SAAC01000005.1, from coordinate 35,710 downwards.
TTCAGCATAGATTGGTAACAACGACCACAACGAAGTTCGATTAGGTGCCGAATTAGGAGGCAATTGTTTGCCAAGCAACCGAATATGACCTAATTCATTGGCATCAAGACCTACCAGTCCAGAATGCAAAATAGCCGCCATTGGTAAATCCTGTTCTGGATTATCGATGATGGATAGCAAAGACAACATCATTTGAATCTCTAAGGCCTCAAAATAACCAGATGCCTCATTGACATAGGCTGGGATTCCTGCATTACGCATAGCTTCAACCATGCGATTACCCTTACCTGCTAGAGAACGTCGCAATATAACAATATCTCGCCACTCAAGAGGTCGGAAGGAGCCGTCCTTTTCCTGTACTAGGGACCCATTATGTTTTAGCTCCAGTATTTTTTCAATAATAAAACCTAGCTCGCGCTCCTCATTTTCAGGCTCATCGCCTTCATCCTCACTGGCGCCTATTGCATTACTACTACTTTCCATGGCCTCTTTTGATACATCAATGAGATGTAATTCCACATCGCCGCCTATCCATTCAGCCGGAGCATCATCAACAATACGACCTGGTACGAGGGACTCTCTTTCACCATAGGTGAGTTCAGCAGCCGACTCGGTCATGATTTGATAGAAAATAAAGTTCGTCACGCGCAGTACATTTTCATCAGAACGAAAGTTCTGCGCCAAGTCGATACGCCGTTCTACGTCGTCCACACCGCCATAGGTTTTATATTTATTCATGAACAACGTAGAGTCCGCCATACGGAAACCATAGATGGATTGTTTCACATCACCCACATAGAACCGATTATCCTTACGAGACACGAGGTTAACGATAGCCTCTTGAACGCCATTCGTATCCTGGTATTCATCGACCATGACCTCTTTGAAAGCCTGTTGCAATTCAAGGGCCACTGAGGATGGTTGTGGATTGCCCTCTGTACCAGGCTCAATCAAGAGTTTTAAACATAAATGTTCCAGGTCAGAAAAATCTAGTAACCCCTCTGCTTGTTTCGCCGCTTCAAAAGCCTTGCGAAAATGTATAGTAATATTTACCAAGCCTTCAATGATAGGAATTTGAGATTCAATTTGGGATTTCCAATCGTCTTCCGTGAGAGTAAATACACCTGATGACATAGCCGTCAGCGTATCCTTTGCCTGATTGCGCAAGGCTTGGAACCTGGCCGCTAGTGCCTCATCGATAGTGCCATCCTTAAATGCCTTTGTTTTGGATGCAGTACCGTACTTAATGGTTTGCACCTGCTGTACCGCCTCATGCATGGATTGCCAATCTGTAGCCTCCACCAAGGATTTTACGCTCGGCAATATGGCATCCAATAATTTTTGCCATGGCTCAGGAGCGCCTGGTATTTCCAGCAATTCTTGCATAGTATTACAATTGGTCACTAAATTTTCAATCGTTTCTGTTTGCTCAGCCCAAAAATGTTTGCCCCACATCGTTTCCACAAGAGGCAATGTTTGGATCTCACGATAGCGCTCTACGATTTGCTGGAGCCACAAATTTGGATTGCTTTGGGCCATCGCATAATGATAGAGCCGCAAAATACGTTCATACAACTGTTCGTCAGACTTGTCATTACTAAACATATCCGCCAATTCAAATATATGATACGTATCCTCCTCATAGGCCTTCGTCACAATTTCACTGAGCACCTCTTGCTTCATGAGCTGCATTTCCCCTTCATTCCCAATGCGGAACAATGGATTCATATCGAGATGGTAAAAGTAACTTTTGATGACCCACTGGCAGAAGGAGTGCAATGTTGAAATATGGGCTGATGGCAATAGATTCAGTTGTTTTTCTAATTCTTCATCGCCCGTAGCCTCTAGTTCTTTTGCTAGGGCTACACCAATACGAGCACTCATTTCTGCGGCCGCCGCCTTGGTGAAAGTCACCACCAATAACTCTTGAATGGATAGAGGATTCGTTGTATCTTTCAAGCGAGAAATAATACGTTCAACCAATACCGCTGTTTTACCGGAACCTGCCGCTGCTGCAACGAGCAAGGTCTGTGCATCTAAGACACTATCCTTTGGTGCCTCAATGGCTGCCTGTTGATCAGCTGTCCATTTCATCATTGTCACCTCCTTTTCCCAAGGCCTCACGCATTTTATCCAATGCCGTACTTTCATCTAATTTTTGTAAATAATTATAGCTATTTTGGGTACTATCGAAACGACATACGGTGCGGTAATCACAATATGTACAAGGAATTCGTTTATCTATATTGTAAGGTTTGATAGGAAATTCACCATGACCGATTTTTTGGCCTGCCTCAGCCATAACGTGAGATGCATATTCAGTCATGAGATTAAATTCATCAGTACTCTTAACCTTATATTTATCGCTGCCATGAATGGCCCCTTTTGCAGTAATACGAACAGGCACATATGGTGAAGATTTCGCACCAGGTTGGATGTCATCCATGTGCATCAAAATTTCCGGATCATCAGCAAAATAACCACTATTTTTAATATCATCTTGTACCATGGATAGTTCAGCGGCTTCAGCCTTTGTTACCGGTCCATCCGCCTTGATTTGTGGATTTTTCACATACGTATAAATAGCACCAGCGGGAAGGATAGAGTAATTAGTTTCCTTCGTTTTACCCGATGATTTTAAGGCTAGCAAGTACGTCATGAGCTGTAGCTTGAGACCATAGTACACCTCTTGTCCCGATATCCTTGTACCGCCTGATTTATAATCGATGACAGCCCCATAAGTTTGCCCATCATACATATATTCATCAACACGGTCGATTTGACCACGCAATTTCAAGAACCGATTATTACCCAAGGCTACATCAATGGACGGCCAACCGTCATAACCACCAAATGATTGTTCCAGGTACACCGTATTAAAGTCACTTTTCTTCGACCAGTCTGTAAGACGGTACACCGTACGTTTTAACGTTTGAATCAAGCGTTGTTGTACTTGTTTTTGGTACGCATCACTTTCTTCCTTCATGTATACATCTTCGTTGATAAGATCCGTTGCCACTTGTTCACATAGGGTATTGCGTTCCTCGTCATCTAAGTCACGCCATTGTCTATTTTGCTCTAATAGATGCTCCCCTAAACGGCGCAAATTTTCATGCAAGAATGTCCCAATTTCAGGTGCCCCAAAGGTCCGAATAGGTCGTTCCTCCAGTTTGAGTCCATATTGAGCATAGAAACTAAACGGACATTGTTGGAATCGTTCCAACCGCGTCACAGAGCCACTCATGTAATTATCCTTGAGGAATAATCCATTAATAACGTCTTGATCTATGAGCGGTACCGCATTATTATCTCGAATACCACGAGTCACCTCTGCGAGGCGTGGACGATAGACGGTGCTTTCACAGGCCCAGTTATAGAGCCCCCACCATACAGGAGATACGGATTCTCCTCCTAGGAGTTCCGCCCAACGAGAAGATAACAACGCTAAGCTCTGATTAGGGCGCCATAAATAATCGGACTCAGTATCCTCTTGAATGCTGAGGGGCACAAAGGTTTCCTTGGAGCAGTACGCCATGTTTTGCAAGCGTTTCACCGCGAGGGCACTCTCCATGGCATCACCCTCTGTACCGGCACCAGCAAAGGATAATGTTAATTGCTGTTTCGCCCGCGTACAAGCCAAATAAAACAAGAAATTCTCGTTGAAGGCCTTCGGCAATGCCCCTTCAGCGAGGGTAATGCCAACACTAGCTAATTCTTCCCGCTCGCGGTCCTTAATAAGTCCTTCGTCTCCCATACTCTGTGGGAATATACCTTGATTGAGCCCCATGACAAACACTTGTTTCCAGGACTGACTATATCCACGTTCCACCGTCGTTACCACCACGTGATCAAGGGTCGGTGGAATCATAGAGTAATTTACGTCCTCTAGACCTTCTTCCATGAGAAGGGCCATTTCATCTAGAGTCAATTCGTCCTCATCAGCAATAGCCATCACTTCATCAAAGAAGCTCATCACGGCACTATACATTTGCTCGTGACTAGCCTTCGCCTCTAAATCATTAGCCTGCTCTGCCTCTTGCGCCCATTGATACAATTGTGTGGGCACCTCAAAATTCTCTAACACTTCATAGAGTTTAGAACACCACTCGCGGCCTGTATGTGGTTCAAGGGCAAACTCAAACCAAGGCTCCAAGGCGTCCATAATTTTTTTATGTGTAGCATTGACCCGCTCTAACCTAAGTTCCTCAGAGTATTTTATAGGATTTCCGTCCTCATCCAATTGAGGCCCCTTCAGAAAGGCACTATTGACTCCTCGTGTATAGGTCCATTCCTTTTCCCATTGGTAATGACGTATACCGAATTCCAAGCAATAATTTTCTAATTCATCTACCTCTTCACGAGTAACAGGCAATAAATCTGTTTTTAACCAACGGAATAATACATCATGTCCATAATTAGAGCGAACAATTTCGAATATATCTGCTAAAAACTCAGACAATGGATGTGTTTTCATAGGTCGTTGACGGTCGATGAAATGGGGAATTTCATAGCGTGTGAGCGCTTTTTCTAAGGTATCCCCATAGGTTTCGGATTCGCGCAGCATAATGCCTACATCACGCCACCGTGCACGGGGTTGTTCCATGTAGTGGAGGATATGTCGGCACACCTCATCGGCTTCACAGTCACGGTTATAGCCTTTTATAAGGGGAATTTGTGTGAGCCCAACGGTATTGTTTGAGGACCGCACAGGACTGGCAAAGAATTCCTGTTCCAAGGCTGTCAAAACAGGCGCCTCAAAACGTTTTGCACTATCGAAGGTGCGTTCATTAATCTGATTTCCATAGCGCTCATGAAGGGTATCATAAATTTCACGAGGACGGCTGAATAGTGCCCCTCGATTTCGATGTTTCATTCGTTCCTTTGGGTCTACCGGAAGATTAACTGTTATGACAGATTCCTTTGCCAAATCAAACAAAGTATACAATAGTTCATAGTGAACCGGTGTAAACCAATGGAAACCATCTACGAATACATGGGCATTTGTCATTAATGGTGATTCTGGCAGGGCTTGTACAAGCTCGATAAGTGGATCTAAATCGCTTTCACCATGTTTGGCTAATTCGGTTTCGTAAGCCTCCATGAGTTTCGCTAGCTCAGCAAGTTTTCTCGCCAACGACTCGGAATGTACCTGCTCGGCACCCTTTGCTAAATCACTAGCTTCAACGCGGAAGGATTTGAATTCAGAAAATAACCCTTGTAATACGTCAGAGAACTCAGGTCGTTTCGCCGCTTGAGACAGAACACCGAGTTCTGCATTATAACGCTTCATAATGAGGCGCAATAATAGATTACGGCCTACTGCAGAAATACTGCGCGATTGTTCCTTAACGGTACCAATGGATTGGTATACTTGATACGCCAAGCGCCCAAAACCAACGACACGAACCGTTGTAAAACCGCCATTTGGCATAAATTCAGCAAGCTCCCGCTCTACCTTGTATGTAGCAGGTTCTGGAACGAGTAAAATGATTGGTTCCCCTGGGTTTTGTTCAATTATTTCTCGGATACGCTCATAACAGGCGAAGCTTTTACCCGTGCCAGCCCGTCCGATATACATAGTGAGGTTCATCGTTGCCTCCTAGCTTTCACAAATATATATACATTTATTATACACCACCTGATGAGGAATTTTATGCCCATCGAGCGGGATATTTCATAATAATTTCATAGTCATCGTGTACTATAATAGACGTATAACATTACAATTTTGGGAGATGAACATAATGAAAAAAAACGTATTAACAACGCTCGCTGTTATCGCTATGACAACAGTACCATTCGCTGCGTTCGCCGCAGACAATACAACTAGCGCATCCTTCAAGGATTTACAAACACTATTAAAACAATCTCAGCAACAAATGGAGGCCTCCGCTAATGCACTCGACCAAGCAGCATCCGTCGAAGCTCCTAGTTATATCAAAAATGGTACTGGTAATCCAAATCGTATGACCACTATGGATTCTAGTTCCTACACCACATCCAGCATTATTTTAAATAATGGTAAAAACACCACAACTACCACTCGCAATACCGCCAATAATTACACATCTGTATTAGATAACACCGATGTGGGTAATGTAAACCTTAGCTCCATCGTAGTAGATGAGGATGCAGAAACAATTGCGGACGATTCCATCGGTTTCTCTGAAAGCATGCCTGTCACCAAGGAAGCATCTAATAAAGTAGCCGCAACTACAACTAGTGCAAACAAGCCTGCTATCACCTCATTGAGCCAGTCTACAATCATGCGCGTTCCTGACGCAACAGCCATACGGGGTAGCGAAGTAGCAAAATGGCAATCTCGGTATGATGAAAATTCACAAAACGCCTTTGATGTGACACTCAACAACTCCACATATACATTCAAATTGCCAGCAAAAACAACTGGTTATAATGTGAGCACATCGAATTCCTATAGCACAGGGAACGGCGCTACTGCTAGCACATTCACCACTAATGTTGTAAACGAATCCATCGTCAATGGCCAAGCATTGCGCACGACTATTCAATTGAAACAACCAGCTGATGCTGCTATCGTCTTGAAAACTTTACAACAAAAACACTTTGCCTCGGATAATGAATTGCAAACATTATTCGCCTACAACGAAATGTACGATGGTGTGAAAACTGATGCTAACTATGAATATATTGATAGTAAAAATATATTCATCGGACTCAAAAGTGGCTTTGTATCTGCCCCTAACGGAGACCAACGACCATATGCTATAACAATTGGAGCATTGAGCGATAACACTGTGGTAACAGTCACTGTGGCAAGCAACAATGAATCTGATTATGACTTGGTGAAAGGCACGGCTTACGCAGTATTAGCATCTGCGACAGCTAAAAACTAGCAAAGTAAATTAGTGCTACGAGTAAGGTAGGTGGAAACTATGACAACGACTACGCCTAGCAAAACTAAACCGTATGGTGTCAGTTGGATATCATTATGTTTTCGTGCACTAAGCACTTTGCTTTTGATATTGATAGCACCTCTAGCTTCCATTATTATAGGTATAATATTAGGTGGTATCATTCTACCTATTTTTATAATCATGGGCTTCCTTGTAATACTTATGCTTTATTCCTTCTGTATTGTATTTCCGCTTCTATCCTATTGGGGTATTCAAGAATCTAGCCCTTATTATTTAAGCCTAATTACAATCTTTTATGGGATCCCTTATCTATTATGGGGCACATCAATTGCCAAGGAAGATATTTATTCACTTATATCGGACTATAAGCGATTAAAAGAATAGTAAAGCATTAAGGCATTTAAAAAGGTACTCACGCGACTACAACAATCGCGCGAGTACCTTTTTTGCTTTCTCAGCCATCAATGCGTAACCTGGCTCATTAGGGTGCACGTCTCCGGCAAATACGAGTTTACCTTGCATATCCGCATCATGGATTACACGGTAAAAATCGATAGTATCAATATGTTGTTCAGCACAATACTGTTTAAGTAATTCAATATATCGCACCATGATCAAATCGAGACCAGCCATATCAAAATCGATTTGCGGTGGCAGTCCCACTATCAGTGTAGCTCCTTTAGAACGAGCACAGGCGATGAGCTCTATCATTTTCTTAAAACAATACGTTTCATCTCTCCCCATAAGAATATCATTGGACCCGCCCATAAGGAAAATATAACGTTTATTTTCAGCTCTCCTAACCGCGACACCATCACTGCAAGGCACCTTACTATTGGCACTACCTGTACAACTACTCACTCGTTCCAATCGATACAAGATCCCTTGTAATGTATCTCCATCGATGCCATGATTTTGAATTTCTACATCTGGAAATTCCTTCTGCACTAATTCAACCCAACCAAGGCCACGAGGGACATCATAGCCATTCGTTAAACTATCTCCAAAACAAAGTAATTGCATGCCATCACCGACTTTCACCATAATGCTAACTATTTATCCTATACACATACAAGTTGAGAAACCACTCCAGCCAATCGGCTGATCGATACCTCCATTGTACAATAGCACGTCTATAGCACCATTGTACAACAGCACCTCCAAATAGAAAAGACAGATCACTACTGCATTCAGACCATTTCACATTATAATGCCCTCGAAATCGCTAGACGTTTCAATTTGCTAAACAAAAGCAGTTTTCAGCACTCAGATGCGGTAGAATATATTCGCTCTACCACCGGTGCTTGCGTCATGGAAACAGCCACAACTATTGCTAACATAAAAAAAGATCCCAAAATCAGAGAAAACATATAGCACGATGAAAGCCCATGCTCGCGCATGGGCTTTTTTGTAGTTAAAATTTGACGGAATCTTCAACGACGGCAACCACAAATACGACAGACACCGCAAATAAGCAAAGCCCCTCAACTACATCTTCCATCAATTTTCTGAAGTCTAAGCACGTCAAATAGCCTCATGTAGGTGTTGCTATGCTGTACGATAAACCGTTTCAATCCATCGATGAGCAAATTCTGCTGCTCACCGGGCAAGGTTTGGACACAATGTACGAATTAGCCTGTATCGATAAAGCGGATAATACGCTTAGAAATTTATTATTTCCCTATTTAACTGATTTCGAGCAAAAACTAAAAGCATCCATCGCCCACCACTTTTCAGAAAAGTACGGCCTCGACCATAAAAAATATATTAGTAATAATAATTTCAAAATGGACCAGAAAAATAATCGTAAAACTCAAAATTTAATCAATCAAATATCTCGTAAAGGAGTTTATGACGTTAGTAACGAATAAATAATTATACCGTTTAATAATAGCAGTAATTTTAATACAAGGGGGATGTTAAAATGAAACGGTTTTTCTTATCCTTAACAACTTTTTTGGCACTATGGATTTTCTCATTTGTAGGGTTTTCCGTACAAGCAGCTAGCGGATATACCTACCCGCCACACTTAAACGGAGACCCGAATTATACTCTCGCATACGGACATATGGGAGTAGGGACGTATGTTGATACTAAAGCCGTAAAAGTACTAGATCAATCTAATAAAGGAGTGGTTTTTGCAGTTAGAACTGTTTCTGGATTGGTACTTGATAGAAATAATGACTGGGTTGTTCCAGCTAAAGATACTAAAGAATTTATACAAGTATTCATACGTGTTTATGATGACCCCTGGAATATAGCATACTTATATGATTACAGCAAAAGCAATTATAAAGCTGTCGATTTGAGTAGCCCTTACGGATATATGCAAAGCGCTATTGGCGGTTTCTCAATTGGATGGCATACCATGACAGGAACTTACTATCCAAATTTAAGACATTATTAACTCAAATGACAATGGTCTAGTAGTATACTTATTAACGCACAAGATTAACCTATAACGCTCAAATTCATACTGCAGCCATGATACAAAAACTATAACACAAATACCCCACCTTCAACACATTGTCTGGAGACGGGGTATTTTAAATTTACATATATTTAAACGTATAAATCTATCACTATTTGCACGACCTGCTTTGTCTTCACGTCTAACAGCAAAGCAAGATGTTATTGTTAAATTAAACAAACGTCATGGATAGCTGCCCTAAAATTCCAATAGGGCAAAAATAGGGCAAATTTTCTCACTAATGCGTTGTAATGCGAATATTAAGAAATGCCCCGAAGTCAGATTTTAACTGAACTCAGAGCATTACGCAGCTATTTTATTTAGTTAAGAGTTAGTGGCGGAGAGGGTGGGATTCGAACCCACGGCCCCTTGCGGAGTCACTGGTTTTCAAGACCAGCTCCTTAAACCACTCGGACACCTCTCCATAGCGGATTAATTATATCAAAAAATCCCGTATATACGCAAGGTGTAGAATTTCGAAATGTTGATAACTAACTTTCACCCAATCGATAGTCACCAAATTAGTTCACTGTAAAATACGACTAAATTAGCCAATGAAGGCCCATCTAATTTAGAACAAATCCTTTTTCCACATGCCGATAATAGCAATGATAGACGCTACGATGGAAATAAGAACAATGATCCAGAATCCATGCGGATTATCCTGGAATGGCAAGGCCACATTTGTCCCCCACAAGCTAAAGATGATAGTCGGTACAGCCAAGGTAATTGTTAAGGCTGCCAACATTTTCATCACCATATTAAGGTTATTGGAAATAATGGACGTAAAGGCGTTCATCATATTCATCAAGATATTGGAGTACATCTCAACCATCTCGATGGCCTGTTTGTTTTCGATGATTACGTCCTCAAGCAAGTCCTCGTCCTCTTCATACATCTTTAATAGACGTGTATAAGTACTATGGCCGCGCATGCGAAGTAACCGTTCCATTACGGTACCATTTGTACGCAAGGCGGAGCTAAAGTATGTCATGGATGTCTGCAATTCTAACAATTGGAAGAAGTCCTTATTCTTTGTTGTATGGCGCAATTGCACTTCGATATCATCAGTACGACGATTGATTTGTTGCAAATAGCGCAAGAACAAAATAGCTGTTCTATACAAAATTTGGAATAAAAATCTAGTTTTCTTGAACGTATAGAACGTAGAAACTTGATTATTAATAAATGGATATAGAACCTCTGATTCCTCTAAACATATAGTAATAAAGAAATCTGGCGTTAAGAATATACCAAGCGGTACTGTATCATACATATCCGTACCGCGAATGGCCGGAATATTAATAACAACAAATATATAATTATCCTCTAACTCCACGTGAGAACGTTCTTCCATATCGAGAGCAGTCTTGAGCACGTCTGTAGGGATTTCTGTCAAAATATTAATAAGGGATAGCTCATCGGGGTCTGGGTTCACCAAATTTACCCATGATCCTTTTGTGGCATCTGATACGGTAGCATCGGCAACTAATTCTTCATCAATGTGTTTATATACCGTCAGCATGCTATCCCTCCTCTCTGTGACTCATTATCTGTTATTATGCGTTATTTTACGTATTTCATCTCTAAAATTATATACTATTTAGGAGCTATTTACTACCCCTCAAAGGGTGAAAGAAAAACTATTTTCATTAAAATTTACATTCACTGTAGACATTTTACAATGCCTCCAATCATATTACCCAAAACTCTTGACACAAAATAACCCCATACCCCCATCACTAAAACACAATAATCAACCAACTAAAAACGCTCTCACTCTACCCTAAAGGTATCATGAGAGCGTTTATATATTGTATTAATCAAGTAACCCCATAGGCCGTCAAGATTTTATTGTCTTTGACCCAATTTTGCATCAACAAACAATTGAGAAGATTTGCTGTCGCCAGCGAATGTGAATTGATCGATAATACCACGAGCACTCGCTTCTTCTTCCACTTGTTCTTTCACGAACCAGCTCAAGAATTCAACTGTTGCATAATCTTTTTCTTCTTGTGCCAAACCATATAGTGCATGAATTTTAGATGTAATCATTTGTTCATGAGCCAATACAGCTTTCGCTACTTCAAGTGGGTTGTCCAATTGGCAAGCTTCACCTTTAATATCCCCAAGAGTGATTGTTTGATCACAATCTTGTAAGTATGTAATAAATTTATGAGCATGATCTAATTCTTCTTGGTACTGTGCTTGCAACCAAGCTGCATAACCATTCATCTTAGCATCTGCCATAGCGATGGACATTGCCAAATATAGATAGGATGCATTAAATTCAAAAATAACTTGTTCATTTAAAGCTGCTGCAATTTTACTGTTCATTATAATTACCTCGTTTCTCTAAAAATCAATTTTTAGAAATATTAAGAATACTTGCTCTTAAAAGAATATATAAAACTTTATCTATTCTCATTATAACACTATATTTAAAAATATCAATATGATATTTCAAAACTTTACCGAGATTTTATAGAACAAATTGAAAACAAGGTCTATGTGAAATTCTTTCTCATATGTGCATTTCCAAAATAATAACTCACAAAATTGAGAATACACATCAAAACCTTTATTACCTTTTCATACACCACATCTCAATATTTTAATTGAGAATACACATCATATTCTTTCAAAATATCTCGTCCACCTAAATCGGCTAACTCAATCATAAATGCCAGTTCATAAACATGAGCCCCCAAGGCCTCTACCAATTCTGTCATGGCCTTGGCCGTGCCACCAGTGGCTAACAAATCATCAATCACTAGTACATTATCCCCTTTGGTGAAAGCATCCTTATGGACCTCTATGCTATTACTGCCATATTCGAGATCATAGGACACGCTAACGGCCTCTGCCGGTAATTTACCTGGTTTACGTGCAGGCACAAATCCTGCACCAATAGCATATGCTAGTGCGGCCCCAAAGATAAAGCCCCGCGCATCTGCACCCAGTACGTAATCAATATGCTTATCTTTATAACGCTCTACAAAATCATCCATAATAATACGTAATCCCTCAGCATCTTTCAAGGCTGTCGTAATATCTCGGAATACAACACCTGCCTCTGGAAAATCAGGGATACTTCTGATTAATGATTTTATTTGATCTTGTTCTACTTGATTCATGGGAAACTCCTTATGTAATATATTCTATCTCTATTATACGAGCTGTTGTACCTTCTCTCAATAATAAAAGTACCTTTCTTACTACAGTGTTAGCAAGAAAGGTACCTATAAAAGACTATCCAAATTAACTATTTATTTTCACTAATTATTTTACTAGCTATTTGACTAGTTAATTTTACTATTTGATTGTTCAGTTTGTTTTTCCAATTTACTTCTTATAAAGAATTCTCACAGAATTCAAAATACAAAGGATGGAAACACCTGTATCTCCAAATACAGCCCACCACATAGAGGCATAGCCTGCAAGGCCCAGTCCCATGATTAGGATTTTTACAGCGATGGCAAAGATTACATTTTGCCATGCAATCGACACAGTCGCTTTTGAAAGGTTCAACACCTTAGCAACGGATTCCAAGGATGGTCTCATGAACACAACATCGGCCGCTTCGATAGCCGCATCAGCGCCACTACCCATAGCACTACCTACATCAGCGCCAGCAAGTACTGGAGCATCGTTGATACCATCACCAACGAACATGGTTGGACCATACTCCTTGCGGATATCTGTAACGGCAGATAATTTATCTTGTGGCAATAATTGAGCTTTCACAGCACTAACACCAGTAGATTTAGCGATAAATTGAGCACTTGCCTCACCATCGCCAGTGAGCATAACGGTTTGAATCCCCATATCATTGAGGCGATGAATAGCCTTCGCTGAATCATGACGAGGTGTATCGGCAATCACAATACGACCAACATAATAGCCGTCTACTGCAACAAGAACCTCTGTACCATATTCGTTAACATCATTAGGATAATTTCGCACTTCGTAGCGATCCATCAAGCGACGATTACCTACGAGCACCTGGTTGCCGAGGCTTTCACCAACAAGGGTACCCACGAGACCTTCACCAGCGAATTCTTGAATGGATTCAGCTCGTGTAACAGGAATGTATTGTGCATCTGTCTCGGCCATAATGCTATTAGCGATTGGATGGCTAGAAGAAATTTCTACAGCACCAGCAAGGCGCAATACGTCTACAGTAGTAACAGCGGTACTGCTAGTAGCCACATCCACAACCTTGAACTCACCAGTTGTAATAGTGCCTGTTTTATCCATGGCTACCGCTGTAATATTAGCCAACGCCTCGATAACGCGGCCACCTTTCAACAAGATGCCTTGTTTAGAGGCATTACCAATTCCAGAGAAGAAGGCCAATGGTACACTAAGCACTAACGCACATGGACAGGAAATTACAAGGAAAGTGAGGGCGGTGTAAATCCATTTTTCCCATTCCCCTGTGATGAGGGATGGAATAATGGCTACAGCCAAGGCCAAGAATACCACGATTGGTGTGTACACCTTGGCAAAACGTGTAATGAATCGGTCAATTTTAGGTTTAGAGGATGCTGCATTTTCTACAGCATCAAGAATTTTTGTAACCATGGATTCATCCAGTGGTTTATCTACGCGCATAGTAATGCGGCTATTTTCATTGATACAGCCAGATAATAATTCCGTGCCAGGTTCTGCTTTCACAGGCACGGGCTCACCTGTCACAGGTGCTGTATTGATTCGTGTTGTACCTTCAACGACTGTACCATCCAAAGGAATGGAATCGCCCGCGCGAACCTCAATGATTTGACCAACCGCTACGTCCTCAGGATCGGCAATCGTTACGGCACCATCCGTCCCTACGACACGTACCTCCTGGGGACGCATATCGATAGCGTTTAAAATTTCTGTACGGCTGCGTTCCGTAGCGCGTTCTTCGAAATAAACACCGATACGATAGAATAACATAACGCCTACGGCCTCGGTAATAGATCCAATAGCAATGGCGCCCAATGTAGCTATGGACATCAAAAAGTTTTCGTCGAAGATTTCACCTTTTAAAATATTTTTGCCGGCTGTACGAAGCACTGGGAATGCCAAGAAAATATAAGCGATTCCGAACAAGGCCAATTCTACTGGTTCCGGTAACGACAAGGAAGGCACAAAGGTGGTCAATAATTCAAAGGCCATAAAGGCAAGGCCCGCCACAATCACTAAACCTGATTTATCACCACCTACATGTTCAAGGCCGTGATCGTGACCGTGGTCATCGCCCTTTGCATGATCATGGCCTCCACAGCATCCACATTCAGTTACAGCAGCTAGACGTTTTTTCGGGGTCCGTTTATACACCTCTACCACGACGCCTTCTTCCACAACATCACAGATATCTTGAATTTGTTGACCTAGCACGGATACATCATTAATCACGCCAGTAACCTTGAATTGTTGCGTCGCCAAGGTGAAATCAGCCGTCTCGATACCCTCTAATTTGCTGACACGATCTGAAATTTTAGCCGCGCAATTCGCACAGCAAAGATTCTTTAATACATATGTCTGTTCCATATATCCCTCGTCAAGCTCTACTGCTTTGCTTCATCCACTCACTGCAGAGAAACAACCTTTATCCATAATTATATATAAATCATTTTCAATAAGCTACTTTAACTTACATCCCATTAATCACTTAATATATGAGTGATTGTTCATATATTAAGTGTACCCTACCACTATTCGGCTGTCAATATACGAGCAGTTATTCATGTACGAAATTTATGCATATTAAACTCTGACTAAGATATACTCACGCTCAAACTCTATTATTCCACCCTTTCTATCATAGAAATTCTATTCACTATTCTCTAGATAATCCCCATCGCAGGAGAATTATAAATTCTCCAGAATCTCTAAGGACATAATATTTGATAATCGAATCTCCCGATTTTGTACTAGTATTACATGTCGCGGTTCATCAATTTTTTGAACAATGCCTTCTGTGGACTGATGTGTATCTTGATAATAATACACAATCCGAACCAAATTGCCCTCTTCCAACTTCAACCATTGTTGATCCAGTTCTTGTAGCTGATCATCAGACAACACCTTTCTCCGTTCCCGATATTTTGCCACCGCTGCTAGGCGCTCTTCAAATCCTTTCAGCGCTGCAAAGGGCATAAATTGCTTGGCCCGTTGCAGATTCGTCATTTTACTCAACTTTTGCCCCATATATATCACCTACTCTTTTTATGAAAGCCACTAATCAACCTCAATCAATACACCATATATAGGCTTCAGGAGCCTGCAAATATCCAATACTGTCTTTGGATATCATTTCCTATTATGCTTTGGATATCATTTCCTATTATGCTTTGGATATTATTCCCTATTATGCTTTAGATATCATTCCCCATTATGACCGCCTACCAAAGAATTTCTAAGTCGTGCCGTTCCTTCCTCTTGTAAACTAGCAGCCCTCAAAATAGCATTCTTACCAAACCGTTCCTTAATACTGAGCATGGCTTGTTGCATATGTTCCTCTTTTGAAAGTCCATAGGGAAATACACCATTTGCCGTACCTTCTCCCCTACCAATGCCATTGGTCCCACTAATGTCAATACTATTACTATTACTAGCGTAAATATTATTATTAGCGTGAATACTATTACCAGAAGAATTCTCTAAAAAATCAAAAAGATTTCCCTCTCTAGGAACAGCATTTTTCATCCCCAATTCCTCAAATCCAATAGTCAGCCGTCGTATGGGTTCATCGGGTTTAATTACCTTGTCGTAATAGGTCAACATAGCTGATACCAGTGCCTGATAGGAATCCGTATATTCAGCTAGAGACTTCATCCCCCCACTAGAGCGAACTGATTCATCAGCATAACCGATATGCAAGCTAATGCGTTTAGTAACGGCCTTAATTTGTAATAATTCAAGAGTTAAATTTTCTACCATTTCACGCAATGGTAATCGAGCTTCTTCACTTTCATAATCGCGTAATAAAATCTGACCATTTGAGATAGAATGTTTGCTAGGACGATAGGCATGAATATCTGCAATGGTACAAGTTTCTCGCCCCCAGGAATGATCGATAATGAGTTCTGCATTGACACCGAATTCCTTATATAGTTTTTGCTCAGGAATCTGTGTTACACCATAGAGATCAAAGGCACCATATTTTCTAAGTCGAGCCGCGATGCCCTTCCCAATTTGCCAAATATCTGTTATCGGTTGATGATGCCAAATTGTTTGTTTAAAACGAGGTTCATCGAGCCATCCAATAAAATTAGGTGCATGTTTCGCCAATATATCTAGCGCTATTTTGGCCAAAAATAGATTCGTTCCGATTCCAGCCGTTGCATAAATACCGGTTTTATCTAAAATAGCAGCTAATATTGTTTCCGCTAATGGTATAGCCCTCGTATTATATAAATTAAGGTATGATGTAATATCAATAAAATACTCATCAATGGAGTATACATGCACATCCTCAGGGGAAACAAAGTGTAAAATAACCCCATAAATAGAAGCAGATACGTCCATATATCGCTTCATATGAGGTTTCACGGTGAGATACTCTATATGCGGTGGGATTTGAAAGAGTCGGCTACGATTTTTCACACCCATGTTTTTCAACGCTGGTGATATGGCGAGCGTAATAGCCCCTTTGCCACGAGAAGCATCAGCCACGACAAGAGGTGTGGTAAATGGATCCAAACCTAAATCTGCACATTCCACAGACGCATAAAAACTCTTTAAATCGATACACATATAGACAGATTGTTTAGTATTCACAGCCTCACCTCCTCAGAAAATTTCAAGTCCACTTTTATGCTTTCAGTATAACAAAAGTTAGTATATTTTTCAAACATACGTTCTGTTTAATTATATAAAAAAATAATGCTGAGGTAACACAGTATTCTGTGTCACCCCAACATTAATTATAGAACCTATATTACCTCAACATGTATGATAGAATCCATGTATTCAAAACCCAGGATAGGACCACTATATTATAGAGCAATTATTGTTCTGGCATAGAGCGATATTCCACATCCATAAAACGTGTCAATTCGCCACGGAATACGAGTTCCACGGTTTTAACGGCACCATTACGATGTTTACGAATAAGGACCTCCGTAATATCGCCTTTTTCAGAGTTTTCATCATAATATTTGTCGCGGTACAAGAAAGCTACAATATCCGCATCTTGCTCTAGAGACCCGGATTCACGTAAATCGCTCAATACAGGTCGCTTATCAGGACGAGACTCAACGCTACGGCTCAACTGAGATAAAGCGATGAGAGGCACATTCATTTCACGGGCAATGAGTTTTAGATTACGAGAGATTTCAGACACTTCTTGTTGACGATTTTCGCTACCACGATTGCCTACACGACCTTGCATCAACTGAATATAATCGACAATGATGAGGTCAAGGCCATGTTCCACCTTAAGGCGACGCAATTTAGATCGCATATCCTGCACGGTAAGACCTGGTGTATCATCGATATAAAGTGGAGCCTGACTCATGGCATCCGCTGCTTGAATCACCGCGGCCCATTGTTCCTGATCTAGGTTTGCTTTACGCAAATTTTCAGAACTAACACCAGACACGGAGGACAAAATACGTCCTACCAATTGTTCCTTAGACATTTCCAAGGAGAAAAAGGCTACGGTCTGTTTATTTTTAATGGCTACATTTTGCGCAATATTCAACGTAAATGCCGTTTTACCCATAGCTGGACGAGCCGCTACGAGAATCAAATCAGAACGTTGTAAACCATTCGTTACTTCGTCTAAATCGCGGAATCCTGTTGGCACACCAGTGAGCGTTCCATCATGTTGCTGTAATTCGTTAATTTTTTCCATATTGGCGATAACCACTTCACCAATAGGCGAAAAACTAGACTCGGAATTCGTTTGACCACTCACATCGAGTACGAGTTGCTCTGCCTTATTCATGATTTCAAGCGGTTCATCTTCGTTGGCATAGCTCATACCCACAATTTTGTTCCCCGCATCAATGAGGCGACGCAATTGTGCCTTTTCAGCAATAATGCGTGCATGTTCCTCCACATTATAGGCCCCTGTAGACTCGTTTGCGAGAGAGGTAATATAGGAAATGCCACCCACTTGTTCTAATTTTTTACGACGCGTCAATTCTTCGCTTACCGTAATAAAATCGATAGGTTTGTGATCACGATGAATAACCAAGATAGCATCATAAATCACGCGATGCGCATCACGATAGAAATCCTCAACTTTCACCAGACTAGACACCAAATCAGCGAGCCCCTCCGTGCTAGGACCTTGCGTCAACAATGCACCGAGAACGGCCTGCTCCGCCTCGATGAGGTGTGGTGGAATGCGAACATCAGTACTCATAATCCTTCTCCTTATAATAATTCACCATACTAGGTCCGTAGACTCAGTATGGTGAAAGTAACTACCTATGTATGTATTATAGCAACCTAAATATACCAAAACTATCTCATAAAATTTATAAATGGTGCAAGTTTTGATGCCTCAATAATTACCATATACTAAATGAGTACCGATTATTCAGCAACTACATTTACCTTAATTGTAGTTGTGATTTCAGGATGTACGCGTACTAATACGTCATGAACGCCCAATGTTTTCAATGGTTCTTTAATTTCAATTTTCTTTTTATCAAGCTCTACTTTATATTGAGCCAATACGGCTTCAGAAATATCTTTAGCAGTAACGGAACCGAACACACGGCCACCATCGCCCATTTTTACTTTTACAGTAGCTTCTACTTTTGTTAATTGGCTAGCCAAAATTTTTGCTTCATCATTAGCTACCGCTTTTTTATGTTCTGTAGATGCTTGTTTTTGTTTTGCATTGTTGATATTGGTAGCAGTACCTTCAAGGCCTAAACCTTTTTTAATAATAACATTACGAGCATAGGCTTCGCTAAGTTCTACGATTTCACCTTTTTTACCAACTTTTTTTACGTCTTCTAACAATACTACTTTCATCCTTATACCTCCTGTAGGTCATGAAGTTGCTGCAACGCTATTGTTAAAATAGCTTTTTTCGCATCTTCTACCGTCATATCATGTAATTGGGCACCGGCTACGGTTCTGTGCCCACCACCGCCGAGAGATTCCATAACCACTTGTACATTTAATTGGCCTTTAGAACGAGCGCTGACACCGATGCCACCATCATTCAATTGATACAATACAAAGGCTGCCTCGATATCCTCAATAGTAATAAGCATATCTGCAGTTTGTGCACTGACAACCATCATATCAGTCAACCCTGCTGGGGCCTCTGTAATAGCAATACTCTCTGTACGCTCTGCACTAAACAGCATTTTAGCACGCAATTGAATATCATCAAAACTATCAATAAATAGTTGACGTGCTCGTTCAATATCTGCACCACTACGTCGCAAGAAAGCTGCGGCCTCAAAGGTTCGAGCCCCCGTTTGAATATTAAAGTTCTTCGTATCAAGAACGATACCAGCATAGATACCTGTAGCTTCTGCTTTTGTTAATTTTACAGGAACCGTAGCTCCTGCGTACTGAATCAGTTCAGCAACAAGTTCACTCGTAGAAGAAGCAGCCGGTTCTAAATACGTTAACAACGGCCCTTCCACAAAATCAGTGCCACGACGATGATGATCAATAACAACCCGTCGTTTCGTAATTCCCAGTGCTTCTGGAGCCGCCACTAAATCTGGACGATGAACATCACAAACAAATACTAATGTATTGGCATCTACCCACTGCTTAGCTACTGCGGGAGTGATGATAATAGATTGCCAAAATTCATCTTCATTCAATACATTCAATACTTTTTGGATAGCCATTGGCTCATTGCTGACAACTAAACGGACCTCTTTACCAAGGGCACGAGCAATAGTTACCACCCCAATAGCACCACCAAGCGCATCATAATCCTCACGTTGGTGTCCCATCACAAGAATTTTGTCAGAATCATTCATCAACTCACGAATCGCTTGAGATACTACACGGGCACGTACACGTGTATTCTTTTCAGAGCCTTGCACCTTACCGCCAAAGAACCGAGTGTCATCGCCATCCATGATACAAACTTGGTCACCGCCACGAGCAAGAGCGACCTCAAGGGCTGCTCTCGATTTAGCCGTTGCAGATTTTACAGACGACATATCTTGGGCAATCCCCATACTAATCGTAGCCGGCAATTGGCGTGGAGTTGGGATTTTACGGATTTTCTCTAAAATCTTAAATCCTTCTGCCTCCATATCAGCAAGCGCGCCTCTAGAAATGGCAAATGTATACATATCATCTTGGAAATTGCGAATAAATCCATCGCGGTTATCGATTTCATCTACTACAATATTGTTAATTTCAGCCCACAAAGTAGTATATTCGCGATCACTAAGACCTTTCGTCAAATCTTCTATATTGTCGATTTGAATCATACCCCAAATTGGTTGCGCTAATTCTGCCTTTTCACGTGCAACCTCAGCCTTGGTTACATCCTCAAAATAGAGAGCCATGCACGCATGTTCAGCAAATTCATCATCCATATCGCCATGAGAATCTTGAGTATCTATAAATTTGTATATAATTTGGAATGTCTTTTCACCAATAGCAGCTTTCATAAAACCAGATTTACCCCAGATTTTATCAATCCGGAACCCAGGAATCATAGCTGATAATTTCTGTGTTTTATTCCAATCTACCGGCATCCAATCGCGAAATACACTGTTATTCCACACCAATGTGCCATCCTTATTAACAATAGTGATGGCTATCGGCAAATTTTGCAATGCATAATTTGATGCCTGAGTGACGCCCTTGCTCATCGCATCGAATTGCTCAATCGCGAGGCGACGCCGATTATGGATGACATTGTAATTGATAAAATACCCTGCCAGCACAATGATGAGCGCTAATATCGCAACAGGCCAGTTAAGCCATGCAATAATTAAAAGTAACGCTGCTATCACGCCAACGATGGTAATCTCAATGGTCTGCCATCTGCGTTTAAAGGATTTCATACTCTCCTCCAATCTAGCCACAGCTAGTATTTGGTTTGATTAGAACGTTCGCTAAAATGTCTTCGTAAATCAAAAATACTATCAATAATACCCAGAACAACAATCGTCTGTGGGAACATTAATAGTAGCACTGCTAGCACAATGGTGCGCCAGCTCTTGCCAACTCGATAGCTTTCAAAAATAGACCATACACAGGCCACACCTTGAATGGCACATAATACTGCACCAGCAAGAACTAAATTTGGCCCTATCCACATAGCAATTTCAATACCTTTTACATTGGCCCAGTAATTCAGAATAATTCCAATAGCTAGTAGAAAAGGTGCCCATTTTGGCATCTGCCATTTTCCACAAGGAGGTAACTCCTCTACTGGCATCCCTACACGGCGCAAAATAATCGCCGCCAATTTAGAGGTCATAAATGTAATAACCGATGCGGAGAAGAAAACCATAGTAGCAAAGGCATATTTCATAAACGTCAAGCTAGACTCTACTTGCTGTTGTATCGCTAGTTGTTGTGCAGCATCCATATCCTGCTGACTATACGTCTCACGCAAGGATGTGTTAAATTCTGTTTCAAACTGCGTATATAAGCTCATATAATCAACATTCATCACCACATAAGAGATGAAGAACACCAATATGGCGGCCACTACAAAGGCTGAGGCAGGAATCAGGATTTTCTTAACCCCATTCCACTGTGCTCGATAACCTTCACCAATGCAAATCCCCATAAGAGAAAAAGTTACTGTCTCTAGCAAAGCCATCAAAGGGCCATAGATAAAGGACAGTAAGAAAAATGTGCCAACTGCGGCGGAACAACTGTACTTGCTCCCCCAACGAACACCAACTACCGCCAGTGTTGCTGGACCTACAATTGTGGCTAAAAAACCTAACATTGGAACATTACTGCCAATGATAGTGAGCACCACAATGATTGCTGTTAAAAAGCCGGTTTCCACCATGGCTCGTGTATTTGATTGTCTCATAAATCTCCATAATATTGAGCATATTCAACGATTCGTTAAAATGTACTCATTCCATACCTTAGTCTACTGTATTAGTAAGGTACGACAAAACAGTCATAAAAGAAATAAGCGTATGATTGCTCATACGCTTATTATACAGTATAGATTCAAGAAATTCCAATTATACATCCTGAATGATTGGTAAAATCATTGGACGGCGACGTGTTTTTTCATAGAAATATTTTCCTAATGCATCGCGAACGTTTGTTTTGATGGTTGTCCAATCTTTAATACGTTCTAACTCGCATTTTTCAATAACAGCGTCCACGCGATTTTGCGCTTCATCCATTAATTCTTCTGCATCACGAACGTATACGAAACCGCGAGATACGATATCAGGGCCACCTACGATAGTACCAGAGGCACGATCCATAGCCATAACAACGATAACCATACCTTCTTGGGCCAATTGTTGACGATCGCGGATAACGATGTTACCAACGTCACCAACGCCAAGACCATCTACGAATACGGCACCAGATTGAACGCGACCGCCTTTGCGACCGCCATCTTTTGTGAATTCAAAAATTTGACCATTGTCGCCTACAAGAACCTTTTTAGGATCCACACCCATGGATACGCCCACTTCGCCGTGTTTGCGAAGCATGCGGTATTCTCCATGGACAGGGATGAAATATTCTGGGCGAATCAAGTTCAACATAGTTTTCAACTCTTCTTGGCTCGCATGACCAGATACGTGGATACCACGATCTTTGCCATATACTACATTACAACCAAGACGAAGCAAATTATCGATGGTACGACCTACGGCGCCTTCATTACCTGGAATTGGTGTAGCAGAGATAATAACAGTATCATTCGGTGCGATTTCTACAGTACGGTGATTATTCATCGCCATACGAGATAGGCCCGCCATAGGTTCCCCTTGGCTACCAGTTGTTAACACCATAATTTGATTATCTGTATAGTTTTTCATTTCATCTACGTCGATGAAAGTCCCTTTAGGTACATTCAAATAGCCACGAGCTTCAGCAATTTCAGAAACGTTAACCATACTACGGCCCATGACAACTACCTTACGTTTGTTCTCAACAGCCGCATCAATGGCCTGTTGAATACGGGATACATTGGACGCAAATGTAGCTAAAATGACGCGACCTTGTGCTTCGCTAACGGCTTGTTTAATAGCTGGTCCAACAGAGCTTTCAGAACCAGTAAAGCCAGGTTTTTCAACGTTAGTGGAGTCAGACATCAATGCCAATACGCCTTTATTACCAAGCTCTGCAAATTTATGAATGTCAATCAATTTTCCATCTACTGGTGTTTGATCAATTTTAAAGTCACCGGTGTGAACAATAGTCCCAATTGGTGTTTCAAAGTACATACCACACGCATCAGGAATAGAGTGATTTGTTTGAATGAAACCAATTTTAAATTTACCGATTTCAATTTCATCGCCAGCCTGTACAACGCGAAGCCCCTTGTTGCTCACGCGATGCTCTTTCAATTTCCCTTCAATCAAGCCACAAACAAGATTTGTCGCATATACAGGTACATTGATTTCTTTCAATAAATACGCCAAGGAACCGATGTGATCCTCATGACCATGAGTGATACAAACAGCGCGCACTTTATCGCGATTTTCTACCAAATAGCTAATATCAGGGATTACGAGATCTACGCCGAGCATATCTTCGCTAGGGAATGCTAAACCAGCATCCAATACAACAATATCATCTTCGTATTGAAATACGGTCATATTTTTACCGATTTCCCCTAAACCACCTAATGGGATAATTTGCAATTTACCTTTATTGCTACCGCGTTTTACCTTGCCGATTAATTCCACTTGTTCTTCGTTGCGATTATTAGGACGTGTATTACGTTGTGGACGGTCATTATTGCGTTGTGAACCTTCGCCATTACGCTGTTGGCGAGGACGTTGCGGACGGTCACCTTGTTCACCGTTTTCAGAGCGTGTATTACGAGGGCGACGATTTTCACCATTATTTTGGCGTGTTCTGCATTCGCCTTGTTCACCTTCTGTGCGTTTTGTATTACTCCGTGTACGTCGTTGCGCTGGTTTTGCTTCACCAGTCGCTGTTTTTTCACCGGCTACACGTTCTGTTACAGCCGCAATATGTTGAGTTGTAGGCGCTGCAGTCACTTGTGCAGGAGCCTTAGTTTCAGTAGATTCCACTGTTCCTCCTAAAATTTTGTCGATAATTTTTGTAATCATAATAGTTCTTCATCTTTCTAATATCACTTGTATTGATCTTGTCCTAGGAATATCACAACAAACAAAAAGGGCGCAACTATACCCTCAATCGTTTAACAGCGTCATAACATCAATATGCTATATACCTAGTATCCCTATACTATTTATAAGGTGGAACACCCTGTACATGTTTGTGCATAGCTATAGAGTTGTTTGCCGCTCTTAGTATCATTCCATTTGCCTTGGGACAAATGAGTATAATGCCGTTTCCGTAAATGTTCAGCCGCGTGTATCCGTTCTGATACACTATTCATTTACCATAGCAATATAATCCGATCGTTTTTGATGAAAGCTAATTACTTTCATACGCTACGTCTAGTATATCATATAACTTCGATTTATGAAAGCAAAAGGCCCTTGACGAGGTCAAGGGCCTTGTAACGATATATACTAATTAATAATTTCTCCTAGTCCATGCTGTTCTAACAGGAGATTTTGACGGATGTTCATAGCTTCTTTAAATCCCTCACGATACTTATTGGCCCCCCCATTAGCAGGATGTCGTAACGCAAGGGGGATAATACCAAATTTTCCCATAGTATCCGCGGATTTTTGACCTACCGCCAATATAAGTGGCCTATCACCACCACCAAGTATAGCATTAAGGTCCAACAATTTTTTGGTATACTCCCAACCTAATTGTTGTTCCTCATCCGTCGGTGTCCGATTTGTCATAGGCTCACCAGACTTATAAGGATGAAATGGAAAAATATTCCACAGAAATATATCATACGGATTAATACCATTTTCAATAATAGCATTCCATACTACCGTATCTGTCGGTTCATTAAATCCTTTTTCCCGTTGAATGGATTTGATGTGCTCACTCATTTGTGAGCTAGTACGCCACAGGGGAATTTCAGCCAATTGATTAGCATCAACCGTACTATGAAGGCCTAAGAGCATTCTTTCACAAGTGATGGCAATGCCGGAATATCGACCACCTTGATAGCCCACAGCCTCAGCGACTACAAATGTATTAGCACGCCCCAATCGAGGTAACGCATACGCAATAAAATTTTGCCGGCGCCACCGGGAGGCCTCAAGGGAATTATCGTAATTCAAATCCACGTCAGACCAGGGATTATACACATTAACACCTTCATAAAGGCCTAGTTCATCTACAAACTCAGTAATAAGTTGAACCTTATGAGCCTCAAATTGAGCTATGTATTTTTCATACGTTACTTGCTGAGCCTCTAAGAGAACCTCTGCAGAAAACAAACCAGACATATCCACCTCACTGACAGAACCATCACTTTAATTTGTACCACTAATGGATGTCTTACCATTGATGATATATACGTGATTGGCCCCTTCTACAGAGAACAATGTTACCTTTCCAAAAATTGGTGAAGCCTCAAAGTTCGGTACGTTTCGCTTGCCTACGATGAGCATCATTTGCTCACCCCGTTCCATGGCTTTCATGAACTCTTGCTCATCCACTTGTTCCATAAGATATTTCTTATCCCATTCGGCGCTACGTTTTATTTTCTTATCCGGGATATGTGATTCTGCATTAA
This sequence comes from Negativicutes bacterium, assembly GCA_009929605.1. Lineage (GTDB taxonomy): Bacteria > Bacillota > Negativicutes > Veillonellales > Veillonellaceae > Veillonella > Veillonella absiana. The sequence goes on along the minus strand of SAAC01000005.1, from coordinate 9,549 downwards.
TCTTCACAACATCTTTGCCTGTGTAGAATACAAGGCTCGTACTATAGCCATCATAGTAATACACCTTACCATTGAATTGATCCACAATAGGTGTAATCATCACTGCACTACGCTGTACCACTAATGGCCCAATTCCTTCATTAATAACAAGGGCAGACACGAGCAATGTACCTACTGCGGCCAACGCGGGCATCATATATCGGTTATTGTTATACAATGCATATACCAGGCCGATAATCAGCATAACTACTAGTACATATAACAGCAACCAGAATCCCCATGGTACAAAGAAACTACCCACGCAATAGGCAATCCACAACAAAATTGTTGGTCCCGCTATAATCCAGCCATATCGACGAGGCAAACCTGGTCGAATACACTTCATAACACCGATGGCGCCAAGAATACTGAAAGGGATTAAACTAATAAATGTATATAATGGGTATTTCGTAGCCATTAATGTATAAAATACAACGGTACCGATGCCCCAAACCATGTTATATAAATATCCTGGATGCTGGCGTTTCCAACCTTTCACCATGCCATAAATAATGACCCCAGTCCAAGGTAATTGAGCACCCAAGAATATAGCTATGTAGTACCACCAATGATTATCCTCTGGGTGTTCAGATTGTGTAGCTCGCGTCACATTATGTAGGCCTAAAAATCCATCGATGAAAGCTTGCCCATGAGTACTGTACATATAGATGTACCAAGGCGCTGCCACCGCAAAAAACAGCACAATACCTTTCCAATCAAAGATGCGTTTCACCATCGTCCAAGAACGCATGATGAGCCCTGCATAAATGAGTAAAATCAATCCTGGCAATACGATAGCCACGGGCCCCTTTGTAAGCACCCCCAATGCAGCAAACACATAGGCAATGGTCATGCCATATTTTGTGCCCATTACCATGCCCTTGTAGGCATATACCATAGTCCCCAAGGTCATGTACAAGAGTACCATGTCGGTAATAATACCGTGCGCCACCGCCCAAAACATCAAGGATGTACCCATGATAGTCGCTGAAATTAAACCTATCAACCAACGACCAGAGCTAGATGCAATCACTTGGTACAATGTAGCCACTGACAAAGCCCCAAAAAAGGCACTCGGAAGGCGTGCTGCCCAATCCACTATACCAAATATTTTATAGCACAAAGCGATGAGCCAATAAATCATAATTGGTTTATCATACCAAAATTGACCATAAATCTGAGGTGATAACCAGTTACCGGATTCTACCATTTCCTTCGCCGTCAAGGCGTAATTAGATTCCACTGGATCTGTTAATGGGAGAAATGTATTGCCACCCACGAAGAATAGCATACTCACAAAAAACAGAATCGGTGTTAATCGTTGTAATTTCATCTCATCTCTCCTATTATTGATTACGATTTGATGACTTGCTACGATAATATTTCACACCAAATACAACGCCAATGATTACAAATATAGCAATCATAATAATCAAAAACTCATGATTATATTCAATGAGATCTTTCCAGTTTTCACCGAGCTTTTTACCTAACCAAACGAGTAAAATCGTCCAAGGAATTGTTCCTAGTACGGTCCAGATAAAGAACGGTGTCATCGAATATCTTGCCATCCCTGCAGGGAAAGAAATAAATGTACGTACACCAGGTAGCAAACGACCGATAAATACAGCAGCACCACCATATTTATTAAATAATTTTTCTGCCAGTTCAAATTTATGCTCATTAAAGAAAATATATTTACCATATTTGAGCAGTAAAGGACGCCCACCATACTCGCCCATCCAATAGGACAAAACGGAACCTACTATGCCTGCTAATATGCCTACAATAATAGTTGTAGTAGTATCAAATACACCACGAGCAATTAAATACCCTGCAAACCCTAGCACGATTTCACTAGGAATCGGAACATTCGCATTTTCTAGGGTCATCGTAATAAACAATGCCCAATATCCATACTGCTCCATAAACGTAATAATATAATCCATGTATTGCACCTCATAAATAAAACCTCTTGCGAGGTAATTCTGTCAAATCATATAACACTAAATGTTGCCATGTTGCCTATTGCAACACCTTCTATTAGATATCATGGTGAAAGCCACCCAATAGTGCAGACTCGCCCATTTAAATTTATCTATATAATATATATTCTATCATACATTCAACTGATAGGACAAAAATAAAAACAAAGCCCTGCATCGACATTGCGATCCAGGGCCTGTTAGAGGGTTTAGGACTATCTATTAAATTAAAAGATTATGCAAGTTCTACAGTACTTGTAGTCACTTTGGTAGCTTCTTTAAATCCAGTCAATGCTGTACTGTCACTACCTTCGATGACTTGTTGTGCCACCAGTACATCAGCTGCTGCTTTCGCATCTGCTAGCGTCACATTTTCACGCGGGTTATTGATGGTAACAGAAGATGTTTTACCACCTGCTGTAGCAAATTTAAGATATACCACTACTTTATCAGCCATGAAAATCCTCCTTTCCACAATTACACACACAAATTTGATACTAGTCATCGCCGTATCGGCTGTGTTCGGCTTACTGCAACTAATTCGACACTTCGCCTATAGCCGATATATTCAGCGACAACCAACTAGGATTACGAAATATCCCTATTTACCTAAGGACACTTCATTCACGCGAACCACATCAGCCAATTCCATGCTGAACAATGGTGCAAGAGCCATACCAACGGCCTTGATGGCTTCATCAGTGGCACTTTCAATAACACGAGAATACGTCACATCTTTATAGAGCGGTTCATTCTGTTCATTGAAACCATTAGCGAAACGCAACACCAATTTGGATTCTTTTACTACTCGATCCATCGTATCACCTCCTTTCATACTCATATATTCCAGGAGATGATTAATGTAAAAAAAATTATGTATAGGAAAAGCCCCCGGCAGAGCCGGGGGCTTTCAGGTAATTATGGTATGGTGTGATATTAGAACCTAGTACGACCTACTCAGGCCTAATGTCTAATTCAGCTACCATTAGCCAACAAATTTTTGTACTGGTGCAGTGCTAGTCAAATGACGTGCAGGCATACCCATTTCTTCAGGAGTGATGCCAAGAGCCAAGCCAATTAATTGGGACATGTGTAAGATAGGCATATCTTTGTCGCCACCCACAACTGCTTTAGCTTCTTTTTGGAACATATCCAATTGCATTTGGCACAATGGGCATGGAGTTACCACGCAATCAGCGCCTTCTTTAGCTGCATCGTTATTGATGGAGCCAGTCATTTGCATTACGGAATCATGTGCAGGGTATACAGCATGGAAACCGCAGCAATCTAATTTACGGGAGAAATCGATTGGGGTTGCACCGATAGCAGTAATTAAATCTGCTAAGGATGTAGGCACTTGATAATCTTCAAAGCCTAATTCTTCTTGTGGACGAAGAATGTGGCAACCATAGTATTCAGCTACACGCAAACCAGTTAAAGGTTTTACGATTTTAGCTTTCAATTTGTCCAAACCGTAATCGCGGATCAACACCCACAAGAAATGAGTTACATCAATAGTACCGCGGTATTGTTTACCGATTTGTGCTAATTGTTTGTTAACTTCTTCTTTTTTAGCTGCGTCTTTGTCTAATTCGTTTTTAGCTTCGCGAAGCATCAAAGTACAAGTATTACATACAGTTAAAAGGTTCAAACCTTTTTCTTCTGCCAATGCAATATTACGAGCATTAGTAGCAAGTGTAACTTCTGGAGCGATGTCTTGTACATGAGATGCGCCACAGCAAGTCCAACCATCAAGTTCTTCTATTTCGATACCTAATTTACGAGCGACTGCAACGGTTGCTAAGTAATCTTCTTTCGCTGCGCTTTCAAGTACGCAACCTGGGAAAAATGCGTATTTCATTATTTACTTGCCTCCTCTGCTGCTTTCACAAGTGTACGAACGCCATCGATACCATTAACTGGTTTTTGTGGAACGATAAGTTCGAATGGATTGATTTTGCTGTGTTTCCACAAACGCAATGCATACACTGCTTGTTTAGCGGAATCTACAACACCATCAGATTTCAAGCTCATAGAAACTTCTTTCAAACGACCAGTTTTCATCAAGTCCTCTTTGAAAGCTACTGCATGGCGTACACCTTTGCTGTCTGTCAAGCCAGCTTTTGTAGCTTCTTTACGCAAGTTAGAAATATCTTGAGCAGGTTTTAAATGTTTAGGGCAACGGGAGATACAGTTCATGCAATGAACGCAATTCCATAAGCCATTATCGAATGCAGGTTTGATGTGAGCCATAGGAGCATCATCGCGGCTATCCAATACGAAACGGTTAGCTTTTGTGAATACATATGGTTCTAAGAAGTCATCTTGACGTGCAGTCAATTTATTACATTCGGAAACACAGCAACCGCAAAGGATACATTCTGTACCAGCCACGAATTTTTTGAAGTCTTTTGGAGTTTGACGAACGATTTTGTCGCCTTCGTTAAACTCAGCTTTCAAGAAGATCCAAGGAGCAACCGTACGGAGACGATCAACTTTGGATTCCCAGTCAACAACTAAGTCACGAAGAACCTTAAAGTTGCCAATAGGAGCAATTTCGATTTCATCAGAGCCAAAACGTTCTGTGATTTCGTCGATTTTAGATTCACAGCCAAGCATTGCTTCGCCGTTTACACGGATGGAGCAAGCGCCGCAAACTGCGGAACGACAAGCTGCCAAGAAAGTCAATGTAGGATCTTGTTCATCTTTAATTTTTTGTAAGCCCCATAAAAGAGTACGGTCTGGTTCATAATCAAAAGAGAAGGACTGTACATATGCGCGGCCTTGTTGGTAACGGTGGATATGATAGGTGATTTGTCTCATCTTAGTACTTCCTTTCTTCTGGTTGGTATTTAGTGAACACTACAGGACGTGTAGACATTTCATATTCGCCATCTTCGCGTAATTTTTGGATGGAATGAACGAGATAATTTTCGTCATCACGTTTAGTATAATCATCACGAGTATGAGCACCGCGGGATTCTTTACGCCAAAGCGCACCAGAAACGATAGCTTTCGCTACTGTTAACATGGAACCGATTTCACAGTAGTTTACGAATGCCATGTTGTAATTGCGATCAGTATCACCTACATAGCAAGTTTTGTAGTCTTCGATTAATGCGTTAACTTCGTTCAATGCTTCTGTCATACGTGCTTCATCACGGAAGATACCACATTTATTCCACATTGCATTAGCCAAAGCATCACGAATTTCTACTACTGGACGACCAGCTGTACGGCCAGTTACTTCTTTGAATTTACCTTCCCAAGCCTCTGCACATGCTTGTAATTCAGCATCACAGTTGATTTGGTCATGTTTTTCAGCATAGTCTGCTGCACCAGCACCAGATACTTTACCGAATACAACGCCGTCAGCTAGGGAGTTACCACCTAAACGGTTGGCACCGTGGATGGAGATATTGGAACATTCGCCAGATGCGAACAAACCATTGATTTCAGTAGCACAAGTTTTGTAGTCCACAACGTCGATACCACCCATGATGTAGTGATTTGTAGGACGAATAGGTACTGGTTGTACCAATGGATCACAATGTTCGAAACACATAGCAAGGTCGCGGATACCATGAAGTTTTTCGATGATAACTTCTGGTCCCAAGTGACGAAGGTCAGCCACTACATACGCATCAAGACCTGTACCACCAAAGCCACGGCCTTCAGCGATTTCTACTTCGATAGCTTTCGCAACAACGTCACGAGATGCTAATTCCATTTTGTTTGGCGCATATTTTTTCATGAAACGTTCGCCTTCGGAATTAAGAAGGTACCCACCTTCACCACGAACGGCTTCGGACATCAAGATACCAGTTTTACCAAGGCCAGTTGGATGGAATTGAATCATTTCCATATCTTTCAAACCACAACCTGCACGGAATGCTGCTGCCATACCATCGCCTGTGGAAAGGAATGGGTTAGTTGTACGAGTCCAGAATATACGACCAGCACCGCCAGTAGACATTACAATAGCTTTTGCTTTGATAGTTTCTACTTTGCCTTTTTTCATGTTCCAGATAACTGCGCCACCAAGAACACCATCAACTTGGATTAAATCCAATAAGTACCATTCTTGTAAGAAGTGTACGCCTTCTTTTAGGCATTGTTCATAAGTTGTGTGAAGAATAACGTGACCAGTTTTATCCGCACTGTAGCTAGTACGTGGGTAAGATTGACCACCGAAATTACGTTGTGCAATTTTGTTTTCTGCTGTACGAGAGAATGGAGCACCCATATGGTCCATTTCAAGAACGCCTTCTGGACATTTAGAGCAGAAGAATTCGATCGCATCTTGGTCACCAAGATAGTCAGACCCTTTTACTGTATCGAAAGTATGTGTTTCGATAGTGTCTTCTGGTGCCACATTGTTCAAGCAAGCATTAACGCCACCTTGTGCCATTGCTGTTGCAGAACGTGTTGGGAAAATTTTTGTAATAAGCGCAACATTCAAGCCTTTACGACGACCTACTTCTAAAGCCGCACGCATACCTGCGCCGCCGCTACCTACTACTAGAACATCAAACTGTTCCATAATTACCTCCTCATAACTACCTATTACTTAAGAAAACTGAATTGGCATAAAATATTTGTACCCGACTCTACCATCACTTTATAGATTAACGAATAAATTTGGACTACCATTCATTTATTCGACATCGTATATAAATACTTTTGATAACCTGATTAAATTTTCTTAACGAAAACCTAGCACTTGCAAGGCTTTCTCCTATAGCTTTACATATAATTATAGTTGTCATTTTCTTGTATGTCTAAACCTTATTTAGCATAATTAATTTCTAGCTCTATAAATGAAAATCCATATCATTACTTATATTTATTCATTGGTAAGGGACAAAGATTTACTCCTAGTGTTTCATAACTTGTGACATATTTCATAGCCATATAGAATAATTCAGTTCCCTCAAATTTAAAATTTCCACTTTAAAATAACCTCCATCTAATCCTATAGTTACTGATTTTATCCCCCTTAGGCTAAAATGATATGATCTAATTCCCACTAAATCAGTAAAGAATTTAAAACTATTACTATCAACAGCAATGACGATTCACCAACTAAATCCACTGTATATTTACTAGGATATCATTACTTGAAAATCATTATCATAAGAATTTTATGTATATTTCCAAAATTAGCAAATCCCCCTTGTATTATGCAGATACGGCAATTATCGATATAGTTTTTTTTGGCTTTCATCCATTGAATAAAACTACAACTCTAAAAAAGACCGTACTTTTACCATTACCGATATCATCGAAATTAATAAATAAGCATAATAGGAAAAACCCAGACTGGTTAAATTCATGTTCTACTCATGAGAATTAAATAAGGTATAATATATATAAGATAAAGTAGGTCCCCTAGATCTACGATGAATTGTATTTCGCCGCCACCGGCAGAATGGAAGGATCCTATGAAAATTCTCCTCGTCGAAGACGAAGAAATGTTAAATAATATAACAGCCAAATATTTACATGCCGAAAGCATGACTGTAGACAGCTGCTTTGATGGTCAGCAAGCCCTCGATTATATCAGTACCTCTAGCTATGACGTAATCGTTATGGATATTATGATGCCTGTACTGGACGGTATCCAAACATTGAAACAATTGCGTGCCGATGGCAATACAACGCCAGTATTGTTATTAACAGCAAAGGACTCCCTACAAGATAAGGTGAGTGGCCTCAACACTGGTGCTGATGATTATCTGGTAAAACCATTTGAATTTGAGGAACTCATTGCGCGCATTTACGCCCTCGCGCGTCGTGGTGCCAACCATGCTCAAAATGACCTCATCGTGGGGCCATTGGTAATTAATGTGCCTCAACGTTCCGTAAAACGCGATGGTGTGGCCGTGAACCTGACAGCGAAGGAATTCGATTTGCTCTACTATTTAGCCAGCAACGAAAATATTGTGCTGTCTCGTCAACAAATTCTCGATCATGTATGGGAATATGATTATGAAAGCTACTCAAACCTCATCGACGTATATATCAAAGATCTCCGCAAGAAAATTGATACAGATGATAAAGTAAAACTCATTCAAACTGTACGTGGGGTCGGCTATGTTCTCAAAACTGAAAATTAATATAGAACAGCTATTCAACCGCTGGCCCATTACATTCCGCATCATGGCATGGTACAGTATTTTCCTCACCTTAATGCTCTTGATGTTGGCCACCTTCGTGTTCCAGTTCAGTCATCGTTGGGAGACCTCCGAGGTTCGCGATCGTCTCCAACGCATTACCATAACCGCAGCTTCCGACTTACGCAGTTTCAAACCATATCGAGAAGGGGTATTCTTTATTACCTACACGCAAGAGGGCTTGATTACGCGCGGTGCTCTACCTGATGGATTCCCAACACAAACGCCGATGTCACCGAACCAAGTGAGTGAAATTTTAACGGAGAACTCCACGTATTACTATTATGATACGCCTATCCACTCCCCTGAATTTAGCGGTTGGTTCCGGGCCATTGCGCCAATTCGTAATACCGATACCCGTACACTCAGTATGATGTATGGTCTATTGCTGGGTACCGTAGCATTCCTCATGATTGCCTCTATCGGCGCCTATATTCTTATCAAACGAGGGCTCAAGCCTCTGCGGAATATTACGAACGCTGCCCGCCTCATCGGTAAAAACAATGACCTCAGCCAACGGCTAAATATTCCCGATGGCGGTCGTGACGAGCTTTATGAATTGACCACAACCTTCAATGGTATGCTGGATAGCTTAGAAAATTCATCCAACCGCGAAAAACGATTTAACTCAGACGTGTCTCATGAATTGCGTACACCTATAGCCGTCATTCAAGCATCTAGTGAATTTGCCCTTAAACATGCAAAGGACCTAGACACGGCTAAGGAGGAATTGACACACATCCTAACGCAGGCAAAATTCATGACAGCCCTCGTATCTCAATTATTAGACATTACCCGCCTTGATCAAGCTCATAATGTGGTAATGGATACGCTAGACGCAACAGATATGCTCCAAGGTGTGGCACAGGACTATACACGACTCTGTACGGAAACTAATGTGACGTTTACCGCTGATATCGCACCAAACCTGATGGTTCACGGGCACGCCGTATCATTGCGCCGCGCCATTGGCAACATTATCGATAACGCCATTAAATTCACCAACTCCACCATTCACCTTAGTGCCTATCGTGAGGGGCCATCCATCTTTGTGAAAGTCACAGACAATGGTGAAGGTATTGAACAAGAAAACCTATCCCGCATTTGGGATCGTTTGTATCAAACAGATAAATCTCGTAACCGTAATAGCAATAAAGGCATTGGCTTGGGACTCTATTTCGTTAGCAAGGTCGTGGGACTCCATCACGGTCAAGTGAAAGCCGAAAGTGAACCTAATGTGGCCACATCCTTCATAATTGAATTGCCTGCCATGAAATAGAGAAAAAGAATATCTCCTGTTAATCCCCTTAGATTCCAGTATTTATCTATACTTTTTAAATCACTAGTAT